>JBLHHN010000068.1:0-21828 GCA_047616785.1 Verrucomicrobiales bacterium | reverse complement strand
GTAACGTAACGTAACGTTACGACATCGAACCACACCTGGGTATCGGTTCGAAGCATCACTCAGAACAACGTTAGCCTCTCCGGGAGAATGTTCTGGAAGCGTTCTATGCTATCCGAGCGTCCACCGCGCGCCCCGTGATAACGCCACATGGGCTATCCAGGCGTACCTGGGACGGGGAACACCCGCTTCGCGGTCCCAGTGGAAGGGGCGGCGGCCACCGTTGCGCGACATCGACAGATAAAGAACCCTGGAATTACGCCATTTCCGCTATTAAATGCGCGCCAAGCCGGGGAATTATAGTTGTCGCCGTACGGGGACTTCTAATTGTCGTTTGACACACTATCATCATCCGCATGCGAAGCCTTCGGTTTGATCCCGAAGCCCTGAAAGAAGATCTCGAGCGCCTGCAGACGCGGTTCATCTGAACTCAATCCCTTCTCTCTGGGGACTTGGGACTCACTGCCTGCTCCAAAGTCAGAAGGTAGACCACGCCCTCGCCTCGCCTCCTCTCCGACGTCGACCATCGCTTCAGCACCTCGTCTGACATATGGAGATCGCCGGATGCGAATTCCAAGGAGGGCTGCACTTCAAGCAGTCGTCACAAGCGAATTCAAGATTCTAGCAATATCCTCACAAGAGCATGCAAAATCGATGTAAGCTATTTTTGAGACAAATCAGGCCATTTGTGTCCAATTCCGGGCAACACCATAATCGCGAGAACGCACAAATCATAGCACTAGGAGATTTACAACACCCTGCGCACAAGCCATTTACGACTGGAAAAAGTGGCAGGTGAGACAGGACTCGAACCTGCAACCCTCGGTTTTGGAAACCGATGCTCTACCAATTGAGCTACTCACCTTTCTCCAATGATTCTAAGTAGGCGAAAGGCTGAGGAATGGCAACTCGGAAGTGAGAGATTTGATGCGGACTGGAACTGTAGGCCTGAATTTAGGGCGAACTACGACTGCTCGGCGGCGACAACGAGGGGCTCTAGCCGTGGGAAGAGGATTTCGGCTTCGCCGAGTTGGTGTTTGTCGGGGAGGAGGCCCCAATGGAGGTCGGCTGCGGTGGTGCCTTCGGGAAACTGATAGTTCAGCTGCGACAGGATGCGCTTGCTGGTGCCTGGCATGACAGGGGCGATGTGGAAGGCGGTGTGAGCCATGGCTTCGGCCAAATGGTAGAGCACGGTGTCCAGACGCGTGGCTTGCGCTTCGTCCTTGGCGAGTCCCCACGGGGCTGTCTGCTCGACGTACTGATTGCACAGCGTGAGGGCTTTCCAAATATTTTCCAGCGCGGTGTGTACTTGATAGTTGGTCATGTGCTTGGCCACGGCTTGAGGCAGAGCCTCGAAGGCGGCGCGGACTTCGCGATTCAAGTCGTCATCATAGTCGGCATCTTTGGTGAGGATGCTATCACGATAGCGCTTGGGCATGTTGAGCGTGCGATTGAGGAGATTGCCAAGGTTCTTTGCGAGATCCTGCGAGTAGGCTTCCTCCACGCGTTCGTCGCTGAAATCGGCGTCTTTGCCAGTGCCGATCGCGGACATGAGGTAGTAACGCAATCCGTCGACGGTGAATCGCTCGGCACGACTGCCAGGATCGATGACATTGCCCTCTGACTTGGAGAGCTTGGCGCCGCGTTTGTCATTCCAAAACCCGTGGACGACGAGCTTAGGCATCGCGTCATCCGGAAAGCCAATGGCGTGGAGCATGATCGGCCAATAGACGGCATGTGCAGGGATCATGATGTCCTTGCCTATCAAGTGCACATTGGCTGGCCAGAGCGACTCAAACTCTGGCAGATCCTCGGTTGCGACGTTGACTTCGTCCTTCAGATAGCCCGCGAAACTGATGTAATTGATGAGCGCATCAAACCAGACAAACGTGACGTAGTCTGAGTCAAATGGGATCTCTATCCCCCACTCCAGGCGGGACTTGGGTCGAGTGATGCAGAGATCGATGGCGTCGGCTTTATCTAACGCATTGACTAATTCCTTACCTCGAAAAGCTGGGAAAACGAAGTCGGGATGGCTGGCGACGAACTCTTTCAACCACGGAACGTGATCGCTCAGCTTGAAATAGTAGTTCTCTTCTTCCCGGGCTTCGACGTCTCCCCATTCTGGGCCAAACTCGCCTTCTTCGTTGCGCTCTTTGTCCGTGAGAAATTGTTCTTGCCTGACACTGTAATAGCCGGTGTGCTTGGCCTTGTAGATCTGGCCCTGATCAAAGAGTTTCTGCAGGATGGACTGAACGACGGCTTTATGCTGAGGATGCGTGGTCGCTGCCCAACCATCGTATTCGATGCCTAACATGTTCCACATCTCCACGAACTTGGCAGTGTTGCGGTCGGCAAATTCCTGAGCCGGGATCTGTTCGCGCTCAGCGGATTGCTGGACCTTTTGACCGTGCTGATCGACGCCTGTGAGGAAATAGGCCTGCGTGCCTTGGCTCCGCTGGTAACGCGTCATGACATCGGCGAGGAGCTTCTCGTAGGCGTGCCCAATGTGGGGCGCGCTGTTCGTGTAGTCGATCGCAGTCGTGATGAAGAATGTGTCTTTAGACATGAATTAGGATTCTTTAACCACCTTGCCTCCGAGTGACAAGATGCGTGCGTTTCCCTTGGCGTTCTCTGCTTCCATGATCTGCCCGTCTTTCACGTACATCTGTGAGAGCCCAGTCCAAGCGAGGAGATCGTTGGGCTGAAGCGTGACGGCCTGAAGGCCTGCGCCGATGGCAGCCTTCATTTCACCGACTTTCATGAGTGCCATGCCCAAGGCATGCCAACCATCGAAGAAATTGGGATCCAGGTCGACGCAAAGGCGGTACTTCTCGACGGCGCTTTCCATTTCGCCAATGGCTAGATCGCCGTTGGCATCATCAAAGAGGGCGTCCCGATCTTCGTGCGGGTCATCCATGTGTATTGAGGCGAGGGCTCCGCTAGAAGCCGAAGCCGCCCCCTCCGCGGGACCAAGGGAAGTAGATGCGGGGTGGCATCCGGTCAATATCACGTGCGATATCTGCTTGAGTGCGACGATCTGCGATCCAAAGTCCGACAGCACTACTACTCGCTTGAGACTTCAGTCGCCCGGCAAGGCTCTTCTTCTCAGCGGCAGGGTCTGCAGGAGCACCAGGAACAACCGGCTGCTCGGGAGCGGCAGGGGGCGCTTCAGAAGCGGCCACTCGCTGTGAGACATACAATAACAAGGCATTATCTCCCGCTTCTGTCAGTTCACTGACAGAACCCGTGGTGGTCTTAGGAACGGCTTGAAGAATCTCCGTGACGTTCTCAGCACCGGCAGGACGCTTATTGATCGAGAACTCAGGAATATCACGCGAGGTGAGACCTTGCTCCTTCATCGCATCGGCAAAGCTCTTGCCTGAATCTAACGCTGCAATCAATTTCTCGCGAGCAGCATTCACGGCTTCCTTCATCTTTTCACCAGCCTTCTTCTTAATCACGGCTTTGCGGAGCTCGTCTTTGACTTCATCAAAAGTGTACTCCGTGGACTCTATAATTTCTAACAAACGCCCGATGTAGAACCCTTTGGGGCTCAAGCCTTCGACCGGCACGACAAGTCCGTTGTCGCTTTCCAAAGTCGTTTTAAAGATCGTCGTCGCATACTCCGTGGGAATGATAGGACTCGCAGGGAGTTCTTCCTGAGTGAAAAGTTCAGAGGTTTTCACTTCCAAGCCATCGGCATCCGCCAAGGCCTTCAGCTGACCATCCGCGCTCTCAGGAGCGTCTTTAAGAGTGTCAGAAAGAGCGGTGTAAAACTTATCAGCCTTCTCTTCATAGGCACGCAGTTGCGTTTGGTAATCACCATCGTTCGCACCGGCACTGGCACCAGGCGCATTGAAATCTGGAGCCATCTGGAGTTCTGGCCCTCCTAGATCGAGATTGCCTCCAAGGTCCAACGTAGGGACTGGAGCATCTTCACCCAGGCCACCAACATTCACATCACCACCCAATTGATCTGCAGGCGTGAGGTCCAAATCATCTCCAATTGGTGGTGCTGGAAGGGGCTCGATCTCCAATGCTGCAGCGGCATCATCCAAAGATGGCGCTTGGCCTGGCGGCTCAGACTCGTCGCTCGCTGGCGGCTCAGACTCGTCGCCCGCTGGCGGAATCAGGATCGGCGGCGGGGCCAATGAACCAGGTCCTGGTGTGAGCATTGGTGGTGGAGCGAATCCCGGAGCAACTGGGGGTGCCGCTATTGGTGCGATCGGCGCAGTGATGAAGACGAACTCCACCTTGCGCTTCTCATCGGCCATCATCAGATCCATGGCGGCAACCTGCTCTGCATCAAGACGCCTTTCGGCTTGTCTCTCTTGGGAAGGGATCAGCGCCTTCTGCTCATCATAAAATGTCTGAAGCTCGGCATCAGTGACTTCGAGGTCTTTCTCGAAATCTTCCAATTTGAAGTCGACGACAGAAGCCTTGATCAGCTCGCGCTCGCGCTGAAACTCGATATCAACTAAAGTGTCAGGCACTTCAGAACTGGAAGACAGCAATGCTGAAACTTGGTCCAGACGAATCTTGTCTGCCATGAGTTCTCTGAGATCACCAGCGACAAGACCGTTAGGTTTCAGGGTGTTCGTGATCGCATCAAGGTAGGCATCTTCGGAAAACTTACCGTCTCGTTGAAACTGTGGATGCTCGGCCAAAGCCTTTTGCACTTCGCCCTCTGAAGGATCGATCCCTAGCTTGCGTGCTTGTTCGGCGAGAATCACGCGGTTCTGGGTGAAGTCGACCACGTCAAAAGTCGGCTGCAAAAGCTGTGACGTGAAGCTCAACCCCAAGTCGGTCGCCGACTGAAGAATACGCGTCTGGCGATCCACCTCTTTGACAGTGATTCCTTTGTTTCCCATACGAAAAGCGATGGCTTGGTTCAGGTTGCCATCACGCGCGTCGTATGGACTGAAGAACACGGCGAACGCGATGATGACCACGAAGGCCACCACGATCATAATTCCGTGTTGTCGTTGGCGAAGAAATTCAAGCATCTCGAGTGTGAATTAAGGAGTTGGTATAAATAAGGGCTTTCCCACGCAGAACGCTGACGTTCAGCCAGGGTGGAGGGGTGTCGAAACTAAGAGGCGGGGTTTCACCCATCAACCACTTTTTCCAGACCTTTCGATGTCTTTGGTCAAACAAATTCCTGCCGCAATCGATATCCACTATCTCAAGTATGAGAGTTGTATTTCAGAACATTATTGACTATGACCGTATTGGCTGTCATCGTTGAAGGATGGTGATGTCGCGTGAACGTCCTGCATGGTTCTTCTTCGACTGCCCAGCGTGCACGAAGTCGCTGCGGGTCCATTCCGCCTTCTTGGGGAGCATTGGGCCATGTCCATCTTGTCGAGTCATGGTGCAATCACCGAAGCTTTCCACCCAGCAGAGCCCCATTGGGCGAGACCTCACTTCCGGAGACACCTGTGAAGCCTCGCCGTCTATGGCCGAGAGACCACTCAGCCTCTCGATGGAGCCACGGATGTAGACTCCAAGCTCGCTTTGGCGTTCATTCTTCCTAGGAGAGACCTCAGTGAGAAGCGGCTTCGCGTTCAACAAGTTTCCTCACGCCGCTATACCAAGCGAGTCCACCAGCCGAATCGCGCCAATCCTCGTATGCCTGTTCAGGCCCGATAGGAACTTGATCGAACCCGACATTTGGATTGGGAAGATCGGCCTTTTCTTCTTTGGTCAACGTTAGTTGAGCCACGGGATCGATTTCGAAATAGCGAGACTGATCCTCACGAAGCGATTCAACGAAATCCAGGTCGCGCACAACGCACTTGCTATCCACTCCGCCCCACAACAGCCTGCCAAGAGGCAAGCGTGTCTACCGAGACGTAAGGGCGGCGCTTGGGTGTCTGTCGCTCCAAGACGAGGAAACTGGAGCCGCCTGCGTAGACATTGTTCTCCCCTATCCATAACAGATTCTCTTTCAATCTTGCCAAGTTGATGAGATCGGAATTCACCAACGGGCCGTTAGCCACGCTCAGAGCCACTGAAGGGGGCTGTGCGCCGGCCCGTAACTGAAAGACCGAACGACGGAGTGCCAAGGTACAATGATCGAAATCCAGCGCCATGGAGCCCCCGCTGGCATCAAGAATACTCACCCGGATCTGCACCATGCCAGCAAGATGATTCAAATCGATATCTCGATGTTTGCCCGGACCTGGAGACGTCAGCTGTATCAGTTTTGACCCAATCCCGATCATTTCGGAACGCTGAATCTCGAGCTTGCCTTCGCCGGAAAGCTCGATCATTCCAGGCCTGGGAGTCGATCTCCCGCGCGGCAATTCGATCCGGCAGTGAGTCATGTAGAGTGAACCAGAGCATTCGATCACGTTGGGAGTCGCTTCCCTCTTCACCAGATCTTCTTGTCTCCAGGTGAAGCCCACTCAGGATGAGAGGTGCTGTGGCATGAATGCAAGGCTCTGTAGGCGTTCGCATGAGGAAGATAGGGGATTCTCCTGAAGCCGCTCGCAGTTCCAGCGGCTTGCCAATCTCCAACATTGCATCCATTCGCACCAACCGATCTTCTGGAGCATGAATTGAAATGATAGCTCCCGCAGGAGCAGCCTCGACCGCTTCTTTCAGCATGGCATGACTCTTGCCTCCGTAGATGACGAAGGGATGATTCGGCTGTGTCAGCTGTTTCCAAATAATACCGATCCCGACACATAAGAGCAGAGGCGCCGCTGCAATGCTCCAAGGCAACCACGGTCTCAGAATCGTTGGTGCAGGTTCCGCCTTCGCCACCAATCCCAACGCTAACCGATCAGCCACGGCGGCAGCATCTGATAGTCGTTTGTCAGGATCCTTTTCCAAAAGTCGCTGAATCAGCTCTCCAGACCAAGAAGGTAAGTCACTGACCCGATCGTGGGCCAGCGGCGGATGATCCTCACGCACTGAACGCATGATGGAAAAGAGGGTGTCTCCAAGGAAAGGGCTTTGACCTGTGGACATCTGATAGAACACGCACCCCAAGCTGAAGAGGTCGGCACGATGGTCCATAGAGCCCCCTTCCAATTGTTCAGGGGCCATGAACTGAGGCTTATCCGCGATGGTCCTGGTCAAGGTGTCCGAATGGTCGTGCACCGCACGCGCAAGCCCGGAATCACTGATCCAAAGACGCGATCCCGCTTCATCCAGAAGGATGTTAGGCGGCTTGATATCAAGATGCATCAACCCATGCGCATGGGCATGGCAAGTCCGCGGGCGATCTTCGCTCCGAGAGCGAGCATTTCTTTGAAAGGCAAAGGTTTGCCCTCGGCCTGCTTGAGCTTGTCTTGCAGAGAGCCCGCGACGAGGGGCATGACCAGGTAGAGCAGGCCATGCCATCCCTCCACATGGTGCAATGGCAGGATATGCAAATGATCGAGCGCTGCCATGGCGCGCGCTTCTCGAAGGAAGCGCGATCTCGCCTTCTCGCTCGACGCAATGGCGGGCGAGAGCCCTTTGATCGCAACTTCACGATGCAACCGCAGGTCGCGTGCACGGAGAACGCCCCCCATTCCTCCATGAGCAATGATACTGAGCACTTCGTAGACTCCTAACATCCCGGCCACACCCTCTTTGTCCGTAGGCTCGAGAAAAGGGAGATCTTCCAATGTGAGCAGCGGCGCCGAGGGCTCTCCCACCCCTGTATGCCGTTTTAAATGCTCGACCAGATCCGGAAGGTCAGGCATCTCTGAAGCCTTGGATTTCTGAGGCTTTCCTGAAGGTTTGATCGTGGCTTCGAATGTCGCAAGGCCAGCTATCGATTCCAGGCACTTCTGGCAATCCTCACAAACTTCCAAATGCGCTTCCTCGCCCAACTCTAACGAATCACGAAGCGCCTGTTCGCTAGGACAGACACTCATGCGGCGGTCTCGACAATGTCCCACTCGCCATTCAGGGATTCCACTTCCCGGCGGAGGCGCGCCACAATCCGAGACTTCGCCACATAGATGGATCCTAGCTTCATCTCCAGGGCTTCGGCGACGTCTTCGACAGGGCGATGCTCGACCGCAGTCTGCCAGAAGGCGTCCCACGTTTTATCCGCGAAGTCCCCTTTCACGCGTCCGCTCGCCCACTCGAAGATTCGTTGGCGATAGCCTTCGTCCCAATCTTCTTCCTCTTCAGGTGTCGGATGTTCTGCGATGAATTGCATCATCGTGGTGCCACCGCTGGCCACCACAGGACGGCGAGCTTTGTCGCGAAAGAACTGGCAGATGCGCGTGCGCACCACGCTGTAGAGCCAACTCCGAAACCGTCCTTTGGCGGGGTCGTAGTCGAAGGTCTTAATCGACTTGAGAACGACGCGCATCACTTCCTGCACCACGTCTGAAGTGTCCGCGGGAGAGAGGCCACGCCGCAGACAGAAACTGCTGATCACCGGAGTGTAAACGTCCACGAAATTCGCCCACACCTCGTGATCACCTTCGTCTTTCAGACGGAGGATGATGGTGGGGCGCGTTTGGAGGGGGGCTCCGCAGGCTTCATCCCCCATTCTGAGCGCTTAGCTGTGGGTTCGCCAGCGCAAAGTTGCCGCGGCTAAGCCCAAGAAATCTCGTCGTCGGCGTCTTTCTTACCACCCTTGGTCGTGGAAAGAGGGATCGGTGAAATCATCACTCGGGGCCGCTGGAGATCGACCCGCCGATTCCCAAACCACCATCCAAGCCCGCCAGCTAGCAGAATCCCTGGCCAGCTATGGCGGAACAGGTTGGCCCAAAGTTGGGGCCAATCGACGACCCGCTTCTCGATGGCAACTTCCGCATCCTCATGATAGACGATCGGTGTCAAAGGCATCGTCAGAATGACTTGGGTCTTGGCGAAGGTCTCTTGCATGTTCCTCAACATCTGAGTCTGAAGATCGTAATCCGAATTGGATTCCTCGTACTCTGCCAACATTCGACGACTATCCATGGTCTCGTCTAACGTCGTCTGATAGAGGTCTTTTAGATTTGTCAATTCCGTCCGAAGCCGTAGTTCTTCACCTTCCCCTCGAGCCAAGGAAATCTCCGCATCTTGAGTAGCGCCGAACATCTTCATTTCCGCTTCGGTTCGTAAGGCAAACAATTCCGGAGAGATCCGGTAGCGCTCGGCTAGATCTAACATGCGCAAACGCGCTTCCTCGACTTTGTCCGACTGGTCCTTGAGCTGTCTCTGCAAGGTATCGAGCCAGTTGTTGTGACGGTTCGACCAGAGTTTGATCTTTCGCTGCCGATAGGAGTTCACAATCCCATTCGCGATGTTGGCAACCAACTGAGCCTTTTCGCCTGTATAAGAAAGTTGCAGCACCTGCGAATCGCCCAAACGACTGAGGGTCACTCCTTTTCGAACACGCTCCAATGCGCGCGGACGCGTCACCTGCCATCTCTCATCAAGCTTGAGGGTATCCAAGGTATCATACAGCGTCTTACGACTCCGCACGATCTCCATCTCCGTGGTGACATCCACTTTCTCATCCGGCCTCACCGCAGACTTGTTGTCAAAGATCGGCACATTTGAGCCTAACCGAAGTGGCTTCAGCTCGAAGGCCACTTGGCTCTCATAAGTCTCCTCCGTATACACCCAGAAACACTCGACCAAGAATAGCAGAAACACACAACACCCCATCGCCATAAGCGCCGTCTGCCACCGCGACCGCACGCGACGCGCACGCGGCATGGATGGAGGCACTTCTCCCGATTCACGAATGAGCTCCAAGCCGACATCCCGTACATCGCCTAACTGATGGGTGGCCAGGACAAAGGCATCATCCACTTTCGCTCCATCATCCACACGAGCTTCGATCCCATCACGCAGATGGATCTCTAATTCTTCAAGATCACTGCTCGGCACGTAAGGGGCAGCACTTTCCCTCCACTCAGCAATGGCTTCCTCTAAATCGAACATGGCACCGGCTCCTTCCAAAGTTTGTTCAAGGTTTGGTGGACGACACCCCACTGTCGTCGCTCTTCTGTGAGGGCTTTCTTACCGTCGGAGACTATTTGATAATACTTCCGGCGGCGACCAAAATCTCCCTTTCGCCACTCAGAAACGATCAGTCCCTGACGCTCCAAGCGATGAAGGATCGGATAGAGCATGCCGTCCGTCCACTGCAGCTCCTCCCCAGAAAGCTCACGGACACGCTGGACGATGGCGTAGCCGTAACTCTCCCCTTCTGAAAGAATGGCGAGAAGGAGCGGCCTAGAAGAAGCCGCGACGAGATCCTTTCCAATCATAGCACCTCTATACATAGAAGTGCGAGGCCTGTCAAATACTTCGTTTCCTCAAGACGAGCGCAATGTCCTCTTGGGAGTCATCAAGAGCGCGAGGATCATTGAGGTCATAACTAAAATCAAAGGCGGCGACCCGCTCCAGTTCAGGTACTTTCTTTAAGAGCTGACGCAATTGCGCTGCGCTGTAAGTTCGAAATTCCCAGGATGATTCGTGACGTTTGATGTCCTTTGCATCGGTCACGGTGAGCCGGTTACGCACGCGTTCGCGGCGACGACGGCGATCGGCTGGCCAGCTGCGGGTATTGCAGACGACTTCCACACCATCGCGTTCCACGACCCAGCGCTCATGCACGGGATGGTCCCGTGCGTAGTCTGTGAGATGCAGTCCTAGCACAAACACGCCACCCTCGACGAGCACCTCAGAAATACATCGTAAATGGGCAAGCGCCAGGGCTTCCGTGAGAAGGTATTTGAAAGAGCTGATCAGGGAAAATGCCAGTGGGACGAGCGAGGCAAGTTTGAAGTCTTCCATTCGCTGCTCTGTCAGACGAAGCTGGACGCCTTCTTGGCCAGCACGCTTTCGAGCGTATTCGAGCATCGGGGCACTGGCGTCAAATCCATGCGCGGGGTAACCACGCTTGGCCATTTCGATGATCAGTCGCCCCGTGCCACAAGCAGGCTCGAGGACACCCTTGCGTCCCTTTGAGGGACCGTATTCACGGTGCACGGCTTCCAGAAAGTCGGCCTCCTCGGCCGAGCCATCATCGAAGATCACATCATAGTAGTGGGGATGATCGTAGAGATCGACTTGGCGGAATGTGGCTCCCATCCCTCCATCGTAGCGGTCACGCTAGACGGTTGCAAAGCACGGAAGAGCCTTCTAATCTCGAACATGCGACCTCCAATCCATTCCCTTCTCATCATGATCTGCCTGGGAGCCATCCTCCCCAGTTGCAAGAAAGAAGACGGAATCGGAGGCATTCTCTCGGGTGACAAATCTATGAAGGAGGTCCGCATCGGTATCGTCAAGGACGCGGGTGCCGCGCCTATCGTGATGGCACAATCACAAGGACTGTTTGAAAAGCATGGGCTAACGGTCACCTTGACTCCGTTAGAATCAACCGAGGCCGTCAGGCGGGAGTTGGCGAGGGGGAATCTCGAGATTGGCATGCTCCATCCTGGCGACGCTCTCGTTCCCAACAAAGGCAGCGACTTCATCGTCCCACTGGTGCTCTCTCGGAATGATGGCGCCATCTCGGTGTCCATGGAACTCTGGGAGGCGATGCAGGCAGAATTGCTCCGCGATGCCAAAGGACAGGCCCTGCTGCCACTACGTGCAGAAGCGTTAGGGCTGGCCACACAGAGGGCAAGCCAACAAGGCGCGCCCATGCAGTTCAAGATCGAGTCAGCACACGCAGCGAGCACTTACGCGCTCTGTTATTGGTTGGCTGCCGCTGGAATCACTCCGGCCATGACCATGGATATCGCGGCCTCCCATCAATTTGTGGATGGCGCGCGTGTCTTGGTCAGTCCGAAAGTACCGACCGATCCTTTCCATGGCCACGCAGGTTCATTCGTCGATCAGCCCTCAGGCCAGATGACGCTGATCAATGCTGGTGACATCGTGAGAGATCTGCCCTCTTCCTTACTTGCCGCACGAGCGGACTGGACGACGGCGAATGAAGAGACCCTCCTCAGAGCCGTGACTGCGGTGATCGAGGCAGGAGAATGGCTAGACGCTAGCATGGATAATCGGCGGCAGGCATCCGATGAAATAGCACAAACTTTGGGGACAAATTCAGCGACCTTGCAAGCCATCCTCACAGGAAGCGTGCCTCTCGCAGGAAATCCTTCAGTGCCCAGCGATCAGGTCAGCTTCGCGCGCAATGCCAGTGCTGCACCTGATCGGGTCCGCGCACTGTGGATCCTTTCTCAGATGGCCCGTTGGGGACAACTCCCAGGGAATATGAGCGATGGAGAATTCCAGCAGATCGCAGAGAAGATCTTTCGGCCAGAGCTATTTGTGGAGGCCGTGAAACGGTCGGGCGTGTCCATGCCGAGCCTTCGAATGAGGTTGGACGAAGACGCTATTCTAGAGCATTTGATCGATGGCAACCGCTTCAAGCCAGGTCAGCCGAAGGCCTATTTGGAATCGTTCGAAATCGGCCTCCACTGATTTTTTAGAACATTTCTATTGACACAGCTGGTCAGGCTGGTAAGCGCAGATTCCCAAATCTGCTGGATTGTTGACCTCAACTCCAATTATCCCAACGATTTAGGTGCAAGCACTGTGAATGTATCCTTTAAAGGTTGTCGACTTTCCGCTCAACATTGAAGGATCTGCAGTGACTCGGCCCCGGGCACTTCCTATGAAAAGTCAGCTAGTTGATCAAGCCGCAAAAGTTATTCCTGATATCCCCCTTCTCATCAACGTCATCTCCAAGCGGGTGCGTCAATTGAATCAAGGGCGTCCGCCTTTGGTCCAAGTGAAAGGTCGGATGGGTCAGGCTGATATCGCTCTTCTAGAAGTTATAGAGGGCAAAGTCATTCCCAAAGGGGAGGATGCGGAAGAGGTCTCCAAATAGGCTAGCGCGGGATTTGCTCCCTGAACTGTGCTTGTAAGGACGGCTCTCCTTGTTGGCGATGGCTTCAAGTAAGAAGAAGAAGAAGGCCGTTGTGGATGGTGATCAAATCACAAAGAATCCCAAGGCACTGCGGGACTTTCATATCCTCGACAAGTTCGAGGCAGGCATCATGCTGCGCGGTACCGAGGTCAAATCCGTCCGGGCGGGCAAGATCAATCTGCGGGATGCCTTCTGCAAAGTCGAGAATGGCAATGTGATCATGCACGGCTGCGACATCCAGCCCTACGAACACGCCAGCCACGAGCAGCACATGGGAAAACGCCCTCGACGCCTGCTCCTCAACCGGAAGGAAATCACCAAACTTGAAGTTGCCACCGACCAGCAAGGGCTGACCATCGTCGCTCTACGTTGCTACTGGAAGAAACGCATGGTGAAGGTGGAGATCGCCACGGCCAAGGGCAAGGCCCAGCACGATCAGCGTCAAGACGTCAAGAAACGCGTCGAGTTGCGCGAAGCCCAGCGGGAAGTCTCCGCTTTCAACAAGATTCGTGGGTAGCAGTCGGTGATTCAATCCCAGCTTGGCTTTCCACGGGCGCTCTCGTAGGATGCCTGCAGTGATCATGAAACTGCTCATCCATCTATTCGCCCTAGGATCTCTCTCTGGAGTTCTCCTTGCCCAGAATGCACCTGTTGGGGAGGCAGGTGCCCCGGCAACGACCAGATCAGCGCATTTCGATATCGTCGCCGAGCACCTTGATGTGGGCGGAACGTTCTTGGGTTATATTGATGTGGCTGGTGATCTGGACAACGTCTTGGATCGTGCCCAGAAGCTCTACGGAATGGTGCGAGAACAGGCCGGCGACGAAGTGCCTGACATTAATATCAAAGCCCTCGTCTCCGAGCTGGGCCTGCAAAGCATCACCGCCATCGGAGGTAGCTCCATGCCGATCGAGAATGATCGCTACCGCAATCAAGGGTTCATCCATACTCCCACAGGCCCGAAAGGACTCCTCACCCTTTTCGGTGACAAGGCCAAGCCACTGAGTTCCCTAGAGTCTGCGCCAGCCGATACAGACATCATTGTCGAGCAGGAATTCCGGCTCTCTGCCCTGAAGGAGATCGCTCTCGGCATCTACAAACAGCTTCCTCAAGAGATGGGCATCCCTCCTCTTGATCAAATGATGCAACAAGAGGTGCCTAACATCGGAATGACCATTGAGGACATCCTCGACAAGGCCAATGGTCGAGTGGTCTTCCTCGCGCGTTTTGACAAAGAGAAGACGGTTACGATCCCTGCAGGGAATAAGCCGGTCACGCTGCCCGCCGTTGATTTCATGTTAGACCTACAAGGCCTTGGATGGGTTTTCGAAAAGTTCAAGCCCATGCTACCACCGGTTGGCCCTTTCCAGATTGAAGAGGGTGACGGCTTTACCAAGATCAGTGTGCAGCTTCCCGAGGTCTTGCCGTTCTCATTCTTTCAGCCGGTGCTCTATCATGACGCCAAAGCCGATCGCCTCGTGTTAGCATCACGCCCAGAATTCCTAGAGGCGTGTCAGGACGGTGTGGGTGCTAAGATCTCGACCGATGCCATCTTCCAAGAACTAACCAAAGGACTCCCGACTGAGGGCAATGCGTTCAGCTACATCTCACCAAGGGTGAAAGGAGTCGTCAGCGGAGTCGTGAAAGACATCATGGCCAAAGAAGGCGCCCCTGAAGGTGCCGCCAAGTTTGTCGACATGGCCCTCAGCAGCCTTGAGGCCATCGCCGGAGTCACGATCAAGAAAGACAACGGCATCCACACCATCGCCAACAGCGCGCACTCCTTCAAATCCAGTCTCATGACCGCACCTCTCGTGCCGATCATGATGGGTGCCATGGCTGCTGGTGGTATACGTGGAGCGCAACAGGCTCCTCCTGTTCAGTTCAATCAAGCCGCAGCACCAGGAGACGTCGAAGAAGTCGGGGACAGAGACATGGCCGGGATAGAGCAAACCATCGCCGCCCTACGTCTCTATGCCGCTGCCAACAATGGGAACTTTCCGGATACCCCAGCAGATTTGACGCCCAAGTATCTGTCTGCGGGTGAGTCCAAGACGGCGCTGAACTGGAATAAGGCCGGTGGTGGATCTGCTCCCTTGGTCTACTTCGCTGGCCTGAATGTCAGCGCAGCCGGCAATCCTATCATTCTCTCGTCTCCGGAACCCGATGGCCAAGGCCAACGTTCCGTAGCCTACATTGATGGCACCACGGGGACCGTGAGTGAAGATGATTTCTTCAAGCTCGCTCGCGCCGCGCTTGAGCAGGTGCAGTAGAGTTGACCTTAGGTTTTAAGCGAAACGCTAGGTTTTGACACGTGGCTTACGACCTTCGACTTCGAGATCTTGTCAGCCTACCTCACTAACAAAACCATTTCTTCCGAGATCGCTTTCAGTCGAGCCAAGTAGAGCGCTTTCAATCTCGCTGGGAGTGCATGAAATAGGCCGCCTGCTGTCGCTTTGATGGCGTAGCGAAACTCTGTCTCAGCTTCCAGCTCGGGCAAATGGACACTCAATTCGTCATCAGCATGACTCCAACCATTGGGAAGCTCTCCCACAATCTCAAAGCCTGCCGGGAGATGATCCACGATGGATAGATGATCCATGGGGCGATTGGACTTGACCGTCAGGACAACCTCCACCGTCTCTCCCATGGCGATAGAATCACCAGGACTCATGGCCTGATCAGAACCAGGTCTCACGTAGCGACGGCGGATGGAGAGATCCCCACGATTCTCCCCAATCAGGGTGGGTTTGAGCACCACCGTCAAATGACCGTGAGCACTCAACCGATCCGCTCCAGAGTAGACCAATCGCAACGGAAGTTTCTCGACGCCACCCTCGATTCGTCCGGCTTTTTCCAAGTCGGCTCCAGAGAGTACCAACGTATGCCCATTCCATTTGGACTCTGGACCTATCACCGATTCCAAAATCTTCTGATCACCTTGCCACAGTGCCAGGGTCTGCGCCTTCGCCTTGCTTGGAGCCGCTTTCTTAAGACTAGCATAGCGAAGAAGCGCGATCAGGGCCTGCCCACTATCACGAGTGGCCCCCCAGAAACCGGTCCGCTTGCGGGTAATCAGGAGTTGCTGCGCGGCTGCCGCCGTCACAGGAGCATCTCCCTTCACCCTGACAAGAAAGTCCAAGTAACGGGCCTGCACCTCGGCGTTGCTTCCATACCAAGTCCACCAGAATTTCTCGTTGTCGGGCTTCAGTTGGATGGCTCCTGTCTTCTCATTCTTCACCAGTTTCTCTCCAAGAAAGAAGCGAATGGTGTTCCTTTTCTCAGTATCTCCTCGTAAATGCAAAGCTTGTGTCAGGATCGTTTCCCCTAGAATGGTGAGCTTCTTCCAATCACGAAAGAGAAGTCCACGCATGGCTCCATTGTCCGTGCCGTGCCTCAAGAGGGTGAGATAAGTGTAAGCGTCGAGCGTGTCAGCGCTTGCTTTCTTGTCACTGCCACCACCCTCCAAACGAATCCTTTGCACGTTCTGGAATTGTGTGAGGCGCTTAGCTGCAAGTTTGACGCGTTCCTTAGGAAGCGTCGCTATACCTAATGGCTTCAGGGTTGCCAAGCTATCCAGGACTGCTGTCGTAGACAAGGCTTCCGAAGCGGCCCCATAGCGGCCCCAGCCTCCATCAATCTTCTGCTGAGCCCAGACGCGTTCGAGGACGCTTTGAGCAAAGCTCTCCATCCGACCATCTTCCAAGACCCAAGCGACGGCCGAGGAGCTGAGCTGCTGCCGAGCCTCTTCGTCCAATCCCCGTGCATATACACCAAAGGAGAGCACGGGCACTGCTGCGGCAAGCACCTCCTCCTCATGATCATGTGAGAGCGCCTGAGTCATGGCACCTCGGCCAAAGGCTGGCACCAATTGCTCGAAAAGTCCGCTTGATGCTTGGATGGTCAGACTACTATCATTTACCGAAACGTCCGAAGGCAAAGTGAACACGAGATCACGCTTGGCGCTCTCGCCCTCCCCTTCCAACAGGCTATTCCACCATCGCTCTCGTTCATCGCGACGCTCGCGGATGTGCATGGAACGTTTCCTGACTTCCATCGTCTCGCCTTCGCCTAACTGAAGCTCTAGCATCGCATCCTCGCCAGAATGCTGAGCCAGGGCTTCCCATCGCGCTTGGTAAACCTCCTCCGCAGCCACGTCGGCCGCATTGTCATGAGCGCCATCGGTCACACTGATCCCTTCCGACACCTTCAACCTCAGCACCGCTCTCGCAGGTTCACCGGATCGATTGCGAACACTGGCAGAGATATCGAATCGATCCCCTTCAACCACAGAACTCGGCGATCCAAAGTCCACGGACCAGGCGCGTTTCACCTTGATGGGCAATGAAGCCGCGCCCACTTGTGTTTGACCATTGATCGCCCAGACACGCGCCACCCACTCGCCATCCATCTCGGGAAGTGTCAGTGAAATTTCCGCTTTCCCTGAGGCATCTACCAGCACAGAGGGCCTCCATATCACAGGCAAATCGGAACCAGCGGAAGCAAAGGCGATAAGATCCTCTTCCACGACCGGCTCTTGATCTTCCAAGCCAACGTCTTCGACGAACTCCAATGGTTCGCTCACACGCAAAGACCCAAAGATCCCAATCAGTCTCATTGAGGCTTCGGGTGGGCTGGAGAAACTTTGAAACGTCGTTTTCAAACCATGTTCCACGGAGGCCTCATAGAGGCTCCTCTGATCCCAGAAGGCTTTGGGCATGGCCGCAAGTGCGTTATCACATTGTGCAGAATCCATCGTTGTAAGGGCAAACGTCACATCACCAGAGATTGGCTGGTCTTGGGCGTCCGTCAGAGTGACCACGAAGGTTGCCTCTTCACCAGGACGGAAATCGGCACGCTTCGCCGTGATGCTGACTTTCAAGACTGGCGAGGGTGGACTGACATAGATCTCTTTCGTGTGGACTTCAAACTCCCCGTTGTTGAGCAAGATGGCTTCCACAGTGAAGCTCGGCTGATCTTCTTCTTTGACGTACACCTCGTAAGGAGTGCTCTTCTGATCGAACCGAAGTACCTCGGCCTTGCCAAAAACACCATCGCGCGGCCGGACAAAGACAGCCACCGTCTGGCCAAGATTCTCTGTGTTGAATCGCAAACGCGCACGGTCGCCCGGCTTGTAAATCACACGATCCGCAAGGATCTCCAGCGAATTGAAACGGTCCTTCTCTCCCGTGAACTTGTCATCGGTGACGATGAAGACGACCGCTCCTTCAAACCGGTCTCCCTCCGCATCTGTCATCGTGTAACTCACACGATACTGACCTGCTTCTATCACAGGAAAGGTCGAGCGAACATGCCCATTCTTGTCCGTATCCAATGGCTTGCGCCAACCAGATTCGATGGGCTTCCCTGAACCGTCATAGTGAATCCGATAGAGAATCAATTCACCCTTACCCGTCACGGGCGCCCCATCATACCGCCTCGCCCAAGCTTCGAAGGTCGCACTGCTCCCGACCTCATAGTAAGACTGATCCAACTTCGCATAAACCCTGTAAGACCGTTCACTCACCGTCACGGTCGCAGTGATAGGCTCCATGCTAGGCTCCTTTTCCAAACCAACTTCGATGCGATAGTCCTCTTCTACGCGTAGATCATCGCGCATGGAATCCGTAGGAACGACCAACGAAGCCGCCCCGTCGCTGCTCGTCATCGCCAGGCCTTCCGACACGACGATATCCTCTCCAGGCTCCTGAGCATTCCAATCCCAGCCCCAGTACTTCCAACCGGGAAACCACCTATAAGATGGTGTCCCCACATCATAGCCTTTCCCATACAACCAGGCGTGCTCTTCATCGCGCTTCCAAGTCGGCTGGTGACGACGACGCACCACACGGTATTTCAGCGGCGCATACGCTAACCATTTCCCCTCAGCGTCTTCGGCGCGCACAGTCAATCGCCACGTCTCCCCACGCAGCAGTTGACGCACAGGATTCTCAATGAGCAATCGCGCAGGCGCAGGTTTGTTAGGCTCAACGAAGAATTCAACCTGCCCTTCAGTCGTGTGACAACGTGTGACCAACCGATACGTTCCCGGAATCAGATCCGCAGGCAACGTGAACGCGCCCGTGTAGCTGCCTTGCGCATCCGTGGCCGTCGCCAAATCGGCAATCTCTTCATCCCGCCGATTCAACAACAACACCCTCACCGGCGTGGATGCAGGCACCGCATAGGCTGAGCCTCCTGTTGTTTGCTTCTCGCGCAACCACCCCTTGAACTGGCAGTCCTGACCCGGCAAATAGGCTGATTTATCCGTGATCGTGTAATGGCGAAGTCCCACAAATTCCTGGTGCGGCGTCGTCCCGGTGGGCTTGAGATCAGAAAACCCTAACACTGACACGCGATCACCGGGAGCTGTGGTAAGAAGGAACCAACGATAATCGGGCTCTAACATCGCATCATCCAAGATCAACTGTCCTTTCGCATCCGCCCATTTCGTGATCTCCTTGGTCAACACATGGTACTGCCGACGAAGGGCTTCTGGAATCTCCGCGCCATGCACATCCAGCTCCGGTTCTGCTTGTTGATTGACCAGTGATAACCGATACCCAACGAAGGTAAATTTGGCCCATCCCACCGGCGTTCCATTCTTCTTATCGGCCACGTAGTAGAAGAGCCCGTCTTCAAGAGGTCGACGCAGAATGGTCATGTCATTGATCCAGACCAACACGCTGGAACGGTGTCCTCCATCGATCTTCGCCTCCACGAGGTAGGCGCCTGGTTTATCAATGGGCACCGGCACTTCCACCCGCTGATCCCAGTGTTTTTCAGATGGATTCAACACTTGGGACCATTCACTCACCTTCTCTTTCAAGTATCGATCCCCACCTTCACGGACTATGTTCAAGCCGAGCTTAGAAACACTGATTCGGCTAGGGTCGATGGGAAAAGGATCGCTTCGCAAATAGGCTCGCAGATCCGCCACCAGCGCTGTCACATCCACACGATGAGCCGTGAAGTTGGCTTGCCGACCATTCCGATACCAATACGCCAAGTTGAGTGGCTCACCCACTTGAACGGGGTGGACATCTTCGAATCTCCCCCAGCTATTGACAATCTGATAGAGTCGCTCTTCCTCCCAACTCTTACTGACCACATCATCTTCGTCACTACCATTGTCTTTCACCGAAGAACCTCCAGAAAGCTGGACGAGCAGTTTCCAGAAATGGGCCGCCCGATCGTACTGACGCCGGTTCTCATAGATCTCGGCTAGCTCTTCCAACGCTAAGGTAGCGTGTGAACGGTAACGCACATCACGCGAGATCCGTTCCAGCCTCTCAATGAAGTTATGCTCTTCCGGAAGCTCGATTCGCTGGACTCCCCCATCAAGGACCGCGATCGATTGAGTCTTGGGCAGCTGATCCACGGAGTCGAGGATGGCTTTTGTGGTTTCGCTGCTATCATCATAAACCCTTGCCGTGGGATCATAGTTGGGGCTCTCGGTGACGGTCTGCACGCCAAAGTAGCCTTTGAGCAAGTGCTTGGCATGGATGAATTCCGCCTCAGCCTCGTATTCTGACTTCAAACTTCGCGCCCGCGCCAGGAGCCATAGGAGACGTTCTCCATCGTTCCTCGCCGCATCCCAAGTGATGGGCAATTCAAAGAACTGAGGCTGACCATTTTCACCCATCGGAACAGGCTCGCGATTAAGCAGCCGAGGTTCTTGGAACTCCAAAGTGGGCAGCTTAGAAAGATCGGTCAGATCGTACATAAGAAGATAGCCCTTCTCTCCCGCCATGATTTGAGCCGCTTCCCAATAGAAGTCTGCCTTATCGATCATGGAAGAATCGGTGCTCGCCAACCGAATGGCCCGATCCAGAAGCTGCAGCGCCCTGACGTGATCGCGCTTGTGCGAATGCACCCTGCGCGCTCCTTTCGGAGGGCTATTGCCCATGTCTCCTCGCCGATAACGCCCTTCGATCCAATAACCTGACCGCTCCAATTCCGCATAGATTCTTGAAGCCTGGAAGAGAACTCGCCAATCGTTGGAATGGAGCCGGACGGTTCGCTCCACGAGAGGCTCGATGCTGTCGTACTTCATCGACTGATCCATCCCCGAGACCGATCTTTGCAAATCATTGGCCACCGCTTTCCCCTCAGGCACCCAAGGGATCGGGGCAGGCCTAGGCGTCAGCTCGGGAAAATTAGGCACCTGAGCAGGGACATTCCCCACAAACAGGCAAATCAAGCCAGCAATGAGGCTCAATCGAAGGGGAACAGGGACCAGGGTCATGGGGAAGCGAAGACCCGTGAAACCGCCATACGGGCCCCCAACGGAAGCGCGGAGACGCCCATGAGCAAGCTCAGAATCGAAGGATTTGGGGGCCCCGCAAGCAGCCAGCCTAAGGGTTTCCCTGATACTCTGCTAGAACCTCAGTCAGCCCTTGAATCGTTGGCATCTCATGCCAGCGGGAGATCACCTTCACTGTTCGCTCAATGATCCAACCGGATATCCACAATCACATCGAATCTGCCGACCGAACTAATCAACTAAATACTCTTCCTTACTCGTGAGTGGGAAGTTCTCATGAGTCGGCTGACTGATTTCGTAGTTGGGCAATCTTCCCTTTCGACAACTCGATGCTGAGATCTATCAGCTCGCCTGTTAATTGTTTGAACTTCTTGTATTCAGCATTCTCGGCACGCAGTTCCTTTAGATGTTCGGGCCAGACATGCTCCGTGCGACTCCTCATCTTGTGCGTGTAACTTAGCTGATAGTAGACTCCTTTCTCATTCTCGCGATCTCGGTATTCCTTGCTGATGCTGCCTGGTCGCATTGGGCCGACTTTAACTAACTTTTCCAAAAGTTTCTCGATTCTTTTCTCTCATTGGTGGATTTGTGATTTAATCATTAGCTTGCGTATGCTGACTTTATCGAAACTTAAAAATTGTTTCTATGGATCTTTGGTTAGCTTGGTGGAATATCGTTAGTCTTCTTCGTCCCGCATTCTCCAGGAGCCGGACCTTCCTCT
>JBLHHN010000067.1:0-21832 GCA_047616785.1 Verrucomicrobiales bacterium | reverse complement strand
GTGTTGCCCCCAAGATTCCTATCTCAGGTTTGACTTCGCCCTTCACTCGCAGGCTCGTCAACCGTGAACGCCGTATCGTGTTCACTTGCGTTGCGGTCGATTGGATTCTCTTCACGTTGCTTCCCACTCCGCCTCTTGGCGACGCAGTTACGCTTGAGTTATCAACTTTCTTCATGGTTTGTGTTGTGCTGGGTCTCCCACCCAGCGGGGTTGTGCTGCTTGACGGCGCACGAGCACCACTGGCAACGGTGGGGCTATTATAAACAACGGTAAACTGTAGGTCATCGCCTGTACGTTGACAGGGAACAATGCTTCTTTTGGAGGAGGAGGAACGATCGCCAGCCTCGGCTCAACGAACGAACTTACGATGACGAACTGCACCGTCGAGGGGAACACCGCTGTATAGGGAGGTGGCATTTATGTAAACTCCGGAGTGCTCAACCTTCGGCATGCCACCGTCACGCAGAATACCGGCACTAGTGGCACCGGAGGTCTAGTGATTGAGGCCGGAACGGCGACGCTCACCAGTTGCATCATTGGTAGAGTAGACGAGGGGACAAGCTCGTAGTCCTGCCCGCCTCGCCCCTCATCGAACCAAGTATACAGGTTTCCAGTTGACAGCTCTCCTGCAACATTCATCGCTCGGCCATCGATATCGTTTCCATATCGTTTCCATATCGTTTCCATATCGTTTCCATATCGTTTCCATATCGTTTCCATATCGTTTCCATATCGTTTCCATATCGTTTCCATATCGTTTCCATATCGTTTCCCTTCGGGTCTTACAGATTGACCAATCCTATCTCCCGCAGATGTGTGTACCAACTTTTCCTTTCGGGTCGCTTATACACTCGCTGGCTTCGTCGTTTCAAGTGCTTGATCAGTCGATTCCGCGTGAAGTGATTCAGCGCTCGATACGTCTGGCGTGGTTGCCCTACTCGAAAGTAATTCCCCCACCCCTGTTGGTGCTCGTTCAATCGCTCGATCATGTCTTTGATTGACACACAACAACGGCTGCTGTTGGTCTCTTCTCTAACCTGTCCTATTCACCTAGGATAGCGTGAGGGGTGTCAGAGCCGTTTAAATAATAGTGATCGTGTTAGTCATTGCGCCGGGGCCAAAAATGCGGCTAAGAAGGCCACTTGGCCCTGAAAAAGAGCGATGGGCGAGCCATCAGGGCACACCGAGGGACACTCACCTCCATTTTTAAACGACTGGAAGGCTCAGTCTGGTCCGCTTCTCACTCCAAAGCGGGCTGAACGCAGCGTTCCCAGATCACTCGGTGCGATGCTTCCAGTGCCGTAGCCAAATGGAGGCGCACCTTCGTCTTCATGACTTGAACTCGCCCAGCGACCTTGAAGAGCCGTAGTCGGATCTCCGCGAAGGTCATCCGCTCCCACTGCGTTCCTTTCAACACGGTGCTCCGGAAGCGATGCTGGATCGCGTAGGTCACCGCGTGCAGAAGCAGCCGGAACTGGTTGGCCGTCGCTTTCTGAGAGGGTTCGTATCGCTGCCCAACCTATGCTTGCATTCCTTGATGAACAGTTCGGCTTCGCCACGTCCACAGTAGACGACAACGTAAAGATACTTCGCTCCGGCCTTTTCATAGGACGTCACCACATAGCGCACATCCACACCCTGTGGCCCCGCGATGATGCGTGCGATCACGCGTCGCCCTTTGCTCCAGGTGCCAGCCGCGTAGAAGTCGTCGGCGTAAACGGTGATCTCTTTCGTCTCTTTGTCATAGTTCTTACGCCACTCGTAGCGCTCTTTGGCTTGCGCGATGTCTTCAGCGAAAAGCCTCTCTAACGCTTTGTTCGTGGCCAGGCCGGTGATGAACTCAGTCAGGGCCCACCGCCTCCCCTGCTGAGCGTGCAGCCCAAATCACCTACCGAACTCGTGGCCATCTGTGAGAAAGCCATGGCACGACGCCGTGAATATCGGTTCCAAAGCAGTCTGGCGCTGGCCGATGACTTGCAGGCGTTCCTCGACAAACGTGTGGTCAGCGCCTACGAAAGCGGTCCACTCGCAGAAGCTAAGAAATGGATACGGAGCAATCGCTTGTGGCGTTGGGCCGTGCCTGGCCTCGGCGTGATCATCGCGATCTCCGTGATCGCCTTTGCCCAATCTCGCCGCTCAGAGAAATCCGCCATCGCCTCCCTCACAAGGGCACAAACATCCGAAGCAGAGGCCCTACAGGCCCGATCGCAGGCGGAGGATCTGATTGATTTCACCATACGCGAGGTCTACAACGAGCTTAAATCCGCCGGTAATCTGGATATGCTAGAACAAGTCATTACCAAAGTCGACGCTTACCTCGTGAGCTTGCCAGAATCGACTCGAGAGAGCACACAGACCCTTTTTCTCCAAAGCCTTACTAGACACCGGAGCGCCTTGATCCAACGATCGCGCGGTCACACCAAAGAGGCTCAATCAAGAATGCGTGAAGCGGTGACTTTATAAGGGAACGCTATGTCGAAACAAGTGGAGGAACGGACCAGCTTTCTTATCTCGCCAGCATTTATGATAGTCTCGTCGTCATGCTACGAGAGAGCAATCAACTCGAAGAGGCTGAGGCCACCTTCCGCAAAGCCTTGCCGATCTACGATGAAATCCTATCACTACATTCGAACGATGTGAATTTCATCAACAACCTGGCAAACTTCCGTAACAACATTGGAAGTCTATCGGAATCTCAGGAAGACTACGAATCCGCCAGCGCTTCCTTCCAAGACGCGGTGACCTTGCGTGAGAAGATCCTCGGAAAGAAGCCTAAATGGGGCATCGTCCGCTTCGGAAAGGCAGTGGCCAAAGCCAACCATTGCCGATTACTCACGCGGATGGGCCAGATCGAAAAGGTGTCCAAGAGATGACCGATCTGCTCACATCTGATGCGACGAATGCCCTTTACGTGACGGGCATGGTGTTGGTGCTGCGTTCATCGGTCGAACTCAATCTTGCCACCAACGACTATGAATCGGCACGCGTGACTATCAATGAAGCCATGAACCTTCTTGCCAAAGCCGTTGCCGAGGACTCTGTCAATGTCAGACACCTCACCCGACTTGCCTCTTTCAGGCGGTTTCACGTTCTCGCTTCCGCAGAACTCGGGAAGCTTGAACCCGCACAATTATCCGCCTTGGAAAAAGGGCGGCAGGATCTCGAAGCACTTTTCCAAGAAAACCCAACCAACGCGGCTTTGATAGAAGAGTGGATCCTAACGAGTTTGGCATTCGCTGAAGTCCGAGGAGCGCAATCTCCTGCCGTGGCCCTCACACGGATCACGAAGGCCGCTGAGGTAAGTGAAGCACAACGGGTTGCGGTAGGAAACGATGAAGGCTCAGCCACCTATCCATGGCGTATCCTCTCCGCGGCGTGTTCCAAACAAGCAGGAAAGATCTGTGAGCAAATCGGAGATCTAGCGGAAGCCCAACGGCATTGGAATAGAACCGAGGGCTTACGCTTCCCTTGAGGATAAACTTTCAGTCTCAGAAGCTCAAGCCTTAGCAGAGCTAAGACGGTAGCAAGACAGCGGAACGAGCGTGATGGCCACTGAGACTCCTTGAAGCCGCACGCCACTCGTTTCGCAAAGAGATTTCTCATAGCTTCTGTTTAGCATGTGTGGAGACTAGCCAGAATGAACCCTCTCGCGGCCCCTCTATTTCTCACACTGATCCTTGCCATTCCGCTCACGAGTTCAGCCGAAGTGGTCGCGGACACGAAATTCAGCGTGGATCGCGGCTACTATGAAGAGCCTATCCTCGTCGAAATCAGTACGGAGACGGAGGGTGCGGACATTTACTACACGACGAATGGCGAGAAACCGGGTCTCGGAAGTATCTTCACCGGGCCGATCGGCACGCTCTATGAAGGTCCTATTTCCATTGATCGGACCACGGTACTTCGCGCCAAAGCGTTTCTGGACGGATGCGAGCCTTCTAACACGGACACACATTCTTATCTCTTTCTAGCAGATATCTTGAAACAGTCCGAGCAGCCCGAAGGTGCCCCGGAGAAATGGGGGGCTCGGACGCCGGACTATGAGATGGATCCACGCGTGGTGGACGATCCAGCCTACAGCGAAGCGATTGTCGAGGGATTCGAAACGATCCGCACACTATCACTGGTCGTCGATCCCGATGATTTCTTCAGCAGCAAGGATGGCATCTACGCGAATCCTCTGAATGACGGACGCGCCTGGGAGCGCGAGGTCTCTCTTGAATTCATTCACCCGGACGGAACGACAGGCGCTCAAGCCAATGCCGGCATCCGGATCCATGGCAATGGGTCACGGAATGCGAATGGTCAGCCCAAGCACGGCTTCCGCGTGGAGTTCCGCGGCGAGTATGGGAACCCACGCTTGAACTACCGACTCTTCCCTAACACACCGGTCGACTCGTTTGACAACCTCATCTTGCGCGGTCAGAATGCGCACGGCTGGACGCGGTCCTCACAGATCGGCAACAGTGCCGGCACGGAGCGGGAGCAATCACAGTACATCCGAGACTCCTATGCACGAGACTTGATGAAAGCGATGGGCCACACCTCTGGTGAGGCAACCTATGTGCATCTGTTTATCAACGGCCTCTATTGGGGACTCTACAATCCCGTGGAGTACCCTCGCACCGCTTTCGGAGTCTCACATTTCGGCGGCCTGGAGGAAGACTACGACGTGATCAATCGCCGGACGGTCACGACATCCATTCTCAATGGGACGTTTGATGATTGGAATGCCATGCAAGACTTGGCAAATTCGGGTCTAGAAACGGCAGAAAAGTACGCCGCCATTCAAGAGCACATCAACTTGGACAACCTCATCGATTACATGCTCATGCATCAGTACATGGGCAGTCGCGATGGGCCAGAGGTCTTCAACTCTAATAACATGCGTGCCATCCGCAAGAAACGTGGTGACGTCACCACCACTTGGATCGGCATGCCCTGGGACATGGAAGCCAGCATGTTTGAGATCAATGTGAAACGGAACATCAACGTGGATGATCCTAACACCTTGGTGCGCGTCTATACGAAATTGCGCGAGAACCCTGAGTTTCTGCTTCGCTACGGTGATCACGTGCATCAGCATTTCTTCAATGGCGGTGTGATGACACCAGAGCGCGCGGCGGCCATCTGGGAAGTCCGAACCGAAGAGATTGAAACAGCCATCATCGGGGAATCCGCGCGGTGGGGTGATTTCCGGCGTGCTACGCGCCCCTTTACGCGAGACCTCGAGTGGGAAGCCGAGCGGACCCGTCTATTGGAAGAGTATTTCCCCACGCGAACAGCGTTTCTCCTCAAAGAGCTGAAGGCGAATGGGCTCTATCCAGATACCGCCGCACCTGAGTTCAGCCAGCATGGGGGCACTGTGAGCGCCGGCTTCAACCTCACCATGCAAGCTGGCACGATCTTCAGTCCGCAGGGTGGCACGTTCTACTACACCACGGATGGGAGCGACCCTCGGCTCACGGGCGACGAGATCGCACCGGGTGCGATGGCCTACGAGAACGGCGTCACGATCAATGCGAGCGTGTTCATTCGTGGCCGCACCTTCGACGAAGGCCAGTGGAGTGCCCTGAACGAGGCGTTCTTCTATGTAGGTAGCACCGACGCAAACTCAGAGAACGTCGTCGTGAGTGAAATCATGTATCATCCAGAGACAGAGCCGCTCTCCGAGTACATCGAGTTGCACAATCCTAGCAATCAAACCGTGCATCTACACGATGTGTATTTCGAGCGCGTGGGCAATCAGGGGATCCGCTTTGACTTTGGCGAACTTGAAATCGCCGCTGGAGCCACGCTCTTGATCGTGCGCGATCAGGCGGTTTTCGAAACGACACATGGCAAGGGCTTACCGGTCGCTGGCGAGTGGACTGGCGGTGCCTTGAGCAACGCAGGCGAATGGTTGCTTCTGAAGAAGGGCACTGAAACGCTGCACATGTTTCGTTACAATGATAAGAAACCGTGGCCCAAGGCTGCGGATGGCGAGGGTGATAGTCTCATCGCACCACTCGACGGATCTGAAGTCTGGGCGAGTGGGCCGCCCACTCCGGGCGTGCTTGGCTCCGCTCCGACGGCGGCGAAATTTACCGTTGAAATATCCCGCCAATCGGATGGGACCATTCGATTGGAATGGCTACCTGAGGTTGGAAAGACAGATAGAGTCGAGTTCAGCACCGATCTCACGGGACCTTGGCAAACGCGACCAGCGAGCGCGACTCCAGGGATTCTCGAAGAGGACCCAGAAGCGCCTGAGGGCTTCTATCGCATCGTCCGCGAGTGATCCCACTCTTTCCAAACCTGCTCCACGGTCACTTCGCCGATATCGGCTCCGCCGGTGGCCGGACAGCCTCGTGGCTGGAGGACATGCACGGGCGCATCGAAGACAGGCCCGGTGCGGATCGGATTGGTGGGGCCGAAGATCGCATAGACGGGCACGCCTAGCATATTGGCGAGATGCATCCCACCAGTGTCATTGCAGATGACAGAATGACAGGCCTGCAAATGATCGAGGTAGTCCGCGAGGTTCGTTTCACCTGCGAGATTCTTCACCCGCTCAGGATCGAAGCCTTTCGCCACCTGAATGGTGATCTCTCGATCTCGCTTCGTTCCATAGAGGAGAATCGATTGATCCGAATTTGCTAACAAACGCTTAATAAGAACTCGCCAATGCTCGATGGGCCAGCGTTTCTCAGGCATATTTTCAGTCCCACAAATGAGTCCAATCCCCTTCCCACCTTCTCCGCGCTCACCCAGCGAAGCTTTTCCCAGTGGCACACGTAGACCGAAGCTGCGGAGCATCTGCTCCCAAACCTCCAACTGATGACACTGCGTTTCATCCACGGTCGGAGGCACTTCCCATGCGTTTGTCAGGAGTGGCCGACGTTTCCCAGGACGCAGCATCCCCATCCGTTGTGGGCATCCGCAAAGGAAAGCTTCAAAGTCGCCTCGGAACGAATTAGTTAGGCAAAGCACACTGTCCGGGTGGCTCCCGCGCATCCGAACAAATGTCCAGAAATAACTCAAAGCCGACACGTCCTTGCCCGGCAGATCAACGATCCGATCAGCCACGCCCACATGCTCCAACAGCGGACGCATGGAGGCCTGAGCGAATAAGGTGAGCTCCGCATCCGGGCGCCCCTCACGCACCGCCCGAATGAGTGGCAGTGCCATGACCACATCCCCGAGCCAGTTGGGCATGCGGATCCACAAGCGGTTCCGTCTCGGCCAATCGGAAACGTCTTTTCCTAACAGACTGTCTTCTTCTCGAAGAAAGAATCGATTTCTAGCACTCGTCTGCGTCGACCAGCGATTGTGAAACCACAACCAATCTGCCGCCTGCTCCTCTGATCCTGACAGATAACGTTGCAAACGCTCATGCGAGGTCAAAACCAGATCTCCCGGCGTCTCCGGTTCTGGTAGCCTATCAAATTCTAGCTCTATCCTCCAGAACCCTGTTCGCCGCGGCAGCAGGAAATAGGCAGCCACGTCAAATTTCTTCACCATCAGCCCAGGAAGATGCGTGGCTGAAGCGAGACGCCCAAAGAAGAACAAGCGAGACCCGCGTTTCCCCGCGTTCTGGTCAAAGAGCAAGGTGAGAAGCCCGCCCTTTCGCACCACCTCCATCATCTTGCGGAAACCGTCCTTCCGTGAGAGGAGGCGCATCCCCCAGCGCTCACGGGTTTGCCGCACCCATTGATCCAACGCTTCCTGCCGCAGAGGACGGTAGACCACGGCTTGACCGGCAGTTTCGGGTAAGACGGCAGGCGCGGCTCCCCCCATCTCGAATAGAGTGACATGAGGCATAACCATCACGCCTCCACCACAAGAATTCGCCGCAATCAAGCGATCTCTCACATCATCCTTAATACTCAAATGCCCTTCGAACCATCGCTTGGATAGGAAGGGCGAAGCCAGGGCAAACGTAGCCATCTCCACCAATCGAGCAGACGTTGCCTTCCCTACCCGAGCGCGCCAAGCGGCGTCCCGGTCGGGAAAGGCATGATGCAAATTCGATTTCATTTCCCGAATACGCTTGATGGGCAAATGATAAATCCCCCAGCCAATCACGCGTGTGAAGGTTTCGACGATTCCTTCTGGCAGCCACGCTAGAATTCGCCCTACCAGCTTACTGAGAATTAAGATCGGCATAAATCCTACACGGACAAGTCGCAGAGCCAATCGGCATTCTCTTGATACCACTGCACCGTCTCTTGAAGGCCTTGCTCGATGCCGACCTTAGGCTCCCAATCCAGCAAGGTCCTGGCTTTGGAGATGTCACTCGAGGTGTGACGCATGTCTCCTGAAGAGACGGGGAAAAACTCGGTCACCGCTGCGCGTCCTAACTGTTCCTCAAGAATCTTGATCATGTCCAGCAATGTCGTCGGTCGATTGCCCCCTCCAATGTTGATGATTTCATAGCCTAGTGGCCTGGCCGCCGCGATGGTCCCAGCCACGACGTCGCCAACGAATGTGAAGTCACGGCTCTGATGACCATCTCCATAAATTTGGATTGGTTGTCCCTCAGCGATCCATTTGGTAAAGCGAAAGGGACTCATGTCTGGGCGCCCTGCTGGGCCATAGACGGTGAAATAACGTAAGATTGAAAGATCGAGATTGTGAAGATGATGATAGGAATAGGCGAGCACCTCCATGGATTTCTTAGAAGCGGCGTATGGCGAGAGAGGTTGATCGACGATCATGTCTTCCGTAAACGGCCCTTCTTGACCCGCATAGAGGGAGGAACTCGAAGAAAGCACCGCTTTGCTAGGGCCATGATAACGCATGGCTTCCAAAATATTCAACGTCCCAATGACATTCGAAGTTTGATAAACGTAAGGGTAGTCAATGCTATAGCGCACGCCAGCGCGCGCGGCCAAGTGATAGACCACCTCCACATCGTTTCTCTCAAGGTAACGCTTGGTCGCATCGGCGCTCTCGATATCCACAGCATCAAACTGAAAGTTCTCGTGCTGACGCAACTGATCCAAGCGGTGCAGCTTGAGCCGAATGTCATAGTAGTCATTCAGGTTATCAATCCCGTAGACACGACATCCTTGATCCAGAAGAGTCTGGGTAACGGCTGCACCGATGAAGCCAGCGGCTCCCGTAACTAGGATAGCCTTCATAATTGCGCTAAAGCCCCATGGCATGTCGTACCCGACCGAGAACCGTGGTGGCTAGCTCGCGCGCCCTCTCAGCCCCCTTCGTGAGGACCTCATTCACATAATCACGATTCTGCAAGAGCTCCTCTCGCCGGGTGCGCATGGGTGCGTAGTACTCCCAATAGGCTTCCCAGAGACGCTTCTTAAAGTCCCCATAGCCAACACCACCCTGCCGGAAGTCTTGAGCCATGGACGCTTGATCGGCTTCGTTGGAAAAGAGTTGGTAAAGCTGGTAGATGAGCGAGGCATTGGGATCCTTGGGAGCATCGACCTCTGCGGAATCTGTGAGGATCCGCATGACTTTCTTTCGCTGCGCCTTTTCAGGCCCAAAGATATCAAGCGTATTTCCGTAGCTCTTGCTCATCTTCTGCCCATCCAAGCCTGGCACTTTCGCCATGGATTCGCGAATGCGAGGTTCCGGCAATTTGAGCAAGCCTTCACCGAAGATCTCATTGATCTTAATGGCGATGTCTCGAGTGACTTCGACGTGCTGTTTCTGGTCCGTGCCGACAGGAACCACATCACTATCATAGATAAGAATGTCCGCCGCCATGAGCACCGGGTAGGCAAAGAGCCCATGCGAAGCGGAGAGTCCCTTGGCCACTTTGTCTTTGTAAGAGTGACAACGTTCCAGTAACCCCATGGGAGTGACGGTGCTGAGAAGCCAGGACAGCTCCGTGACCTCAGGGACAGCGGAGTGACGAAAGAAGGTCGCTTTGGCAGGGTCCAGGCCGCAAGCGAGGAAATCCACAGCGGCTTCCTGCACGTTCTGACGAAGCGTTTCGCCATCCTGGATCGTCGTGAGAGCGTGATAATCGGCGATGAAATAATAGGCCTCGCCCTCATCTTGGAGACGAATGGAAGGCTCCATCATTCCAAAGTAGTTCCCGATATGAAGGGCCCCGCTGGGCTGGATGCCTGAGAGAATGCGCATGGCGGGTATTTAGAAGGGATCCACGTGTGGTGAAAGTTAAAAGTAGTCAGGCTTGATCTCTGGCGTGACGGATCGCAATAAGAGGCGTGGAATTTGAGTTTCTACAGACTTCGAAGGCAATCCGAAAGGCCCAGACGAAACGGCGCTGGTCCTGGCCGCGTTTCTGGCTTGCTTTCAGCTGTGGGGGCCTCCTCATTATCGGGACATTGGCCCTCTTGAAAGCCATTGGGGGAGACGCCACCACGAAGAATCCTCAATTGGCCCCGCCAGTGGCCGCATACGCCCCGCCCACGAGCCAGGAGATCTTGCCCGATGTCTTGCGAGAACCGCCCGGAAACAGGCCTGTCCCAGAAGCGGTGAACGAATTTCTCCGTGATGAGCAGAGCCTGAACAGTGGCCGCCTCGATCTTCTACGACAGCGGCAAGTCAAGGTCCAACAGATTGATTTCTCCTCTCAATGCTTGCCTCAGTGGGACTTTCGCAGCCCGAAACGCGAGGTGATCTGGTTCTATCACTATCGTAGCGGCGCCACGACAGACAACCACATGCTCACCGTCTTTGGCGCTGTCGATGGCCTAGGAAAGCCCCTTTTCCAACATCCTCCTATGGCTGGCGACCATTTGGCGCTCTTGGACAGCCAATACGTCTCCTTGAAATGGATCGCGCTCGATCAGCCCAGAGTGGCCCTGATCGCGGCAGCCAATGGGCCTTGGCCGGATTGCGGGTCGGTCATCGATCTCTTTCTTGTGAATAGCCCCGAGAACGGCACGGGAGCCCGATTCTGGCGGTTTCAGGACAAGGCTTTCGCAGAAAGCCCCCCTTGCTCGCCTCTGCTCATCAGTTTTCGCGACGCTGACGGGGATGGATTCCTTGATCTATGCAGCTTCCATCTGCGCGGGGCCGAGGGCGAGGAACAGCCGATTGGCTTCTATCATCCCTACGAGGAGGCCGGGCAATCTTTCGCAGAAACTCCCAGCAGCATGAGCAAGAGTGCACTCGGGACGCTACTCAGCGATTATCAGCGGATTCTCGGAGGGGAGAAATTGGATGACCCCTTTCTGGTGGGGGCCTCAGCCACTGAGAGCGTCTTTGACGGAGAACCTGCCGCAGCAGCAGAGACGGAAGAGCCTAAATATTAGTACGACGAAACCTCTTGATCAATCGTCGGAAATTCACACCTATCCTGCTCCCTTCATAATTCAGCATAATTTATAATAAATTATGCTGTCTATTCGCCCCAATGCTCTCAAAGTTTCTTCTGATTCTTGAAATCGTTCTCTTTGGATACGCATGCCGTACCTTTCAGGCGGTGGCCGTCCGTAAAGTTGGGTTATTGGCCTTCATGGGAGCCACTTGTATCCTTTTCCTGGGGCTGACTGGCAGCTGGATCGTCGGCGCCGCCAGCATGCTTCTCTGATTCTGCTTGCCTTGGGTCGAATTGCTAACCCGCGTGCGCCGCATGGAATTGCCGATCGATAAGCCCCTCCGTCGGCGAATTCCACTCAAGGAGGACTTTTCATTTCTCGAGACAGTGACGAAGAAGATCCAAGAGATCAGCCCATTCGAACTCGTGGATGATTGGGGCTACGAATGGCAAGGGACCGAGCACTTTCTTCGGCTTTTCTACAACTTTGAAACAAAGACCCAAGCGACGGTTTGTCTCAGCCGGGATGAAATGTTCACGCATGCCTATGTGAAAGTCATGACGCGTGCCCAAGACGGAAAAGTCTATACCACGTGGAACTACCCCTTTTCCGCCAGCCTGAAGCTTAGCCCCGAACAGCTGCTCCACTGGGATCGCACTTCCTCCTCATTCGAAGGGATCATTCAATCACATCACGAATTTCTTGAGCGCCATCTGAACTCGCTTGATGAGATCACCCATCAAGCGCCCGAGGAATTTCTCGAACTCTTGCAGCGAGATCAACGTCGCCTGGTAGATCACAATCTATCCCTTGGCGTGCTCAAAGAATCCGGCAAGGGCATGTGCCGCTACACTTGGCGTAGCCTGGTCTTTTCTTTGGACTCAGTTAGTGAAAGACATGGTCCGTCTTCACTGACCCACATTGACCTCAAGATCCGGGATCTTGCGCTTCAGCGTATTCCCACCTTTCGCAGTCGCTTTGGAGTTCCACAAATAGAGCTTCTTCAGCTGGGAAAGTCCACGTAGCTGCTCAAGCCCTTCGTCCGTGACATTGGTGCCATAGAGATTGAGAACCTCTAACTTGGCCAATCCTGACACATACGTCATCGCTTCATCACCTACCGTGGTACGACTGAGAAGCAAGCGCGTAAGGTTTAACATCTTTGCCAGTGGCGCGAGATCCGCATCGCTCACCTTGGTCTTGGAGAGATCCAACGTATGGACCTTACTAGCAATCGGCCCGAGTATCGCTAGATTCAGCTTTGTCTCAGGATAGTTGCGGGTCAGGCTACAATCGATCTCGAACAAACCATCTGCCACGGGCTTGAACTGAATGTGCGCGGCCTTCAATGTTTCCGCCACACTTCCAGATAATTCTCCTCCCCCACCCCCACTATCATTGCCATTTCCAGCCACTACCGTAGCCGCAGCTTCATCCTTGCCGTCACCCATGGGAGCACCACCTTTGATCCATCGCCGGATCGCGCTTGTCTGCGCCGACGTCAGAGGCTTGCCTTTCGCTGGCATGATGTCAGGGTCATCGGCTGGCAAGATGGTGGACGTGTAGAGGTAACTTTTCTCCGGTTGGAATGCGATGACCACCGGACCACTGTTTCCACCCTCACGAATCCACGAAGGTGAATCCAAACGCAGCCCACCCTTCTGTTTGTCCTCGCCATGACAGCTCACACAACGATCCTTGAGCATAGGAACGATGCTTCCTTTGAAGGTTCTCAAGGCTACCGGATCGATATTTTGAGCCATGACTTGCATGGCTTCTTCTTCCACTGGCGCGGGCTCCACTGATTCCGCTTCTATTTCCAGCTCTAACTCTGATACTGGGTCAGGGCCAGCCTCTACCATAGCCACATCTCCCATGCCGTCCATCGGGTCCGCCTGGGGATCTTCAACCTTCCGCGTGGGTATGGGCTTGGCCACCTTCGTCTCTTTATTCAGTGCCAGCGCAGGAGCGCGATCCTCTCCCTCACTGTCCAGACCCGATGCCGTCTTCGCCTCACTCGGTACCGCAGTGGCCAGCGATGACCCTGCCAGCGCTCGCTGATCTGGACGCAACCATGCCACTCCAGTCGCCCCCGCGACAACGCCGAGGAGGATGATGAAATAGAAAGTCGGCCAGAGATTCCCACCCTGTGGCACTCCGCGCTGAGTTCGACCGCGAGCCATCGCTAGCAGTTTCTGCAAATAGCACTGCTGCTTCAACATCGCGGCGATGGCGCAGACAATGCCAAGCAAGACTCCAACTCCAGCCGACCGGACAGCAATCTGTTGCCCGAGCTTCGATGACTGGGAGAACGTTAGAAATCCACTAATAAAGAATAGGACGCTTCCTGTCACTAACAGCACCACGACCGTCTTGTCCACGTCGACGCCTTTACGGTCGCCGGAGAACATCTCCACCACGAGCACAGATAGCAGCACCCCCAATGGGAGATACAGGCAGGCATCCATCAATGCGGCGGCATCGCTTGACAAGGGTTCTGCCGCCGCCAGCACGGGGGTAATCACAAGCATCAACGTTCTAAAGCGTTTGTTAAGCGATCAAATCCATGATCGGGCGTCCTTTGTGCGCCACGGTAAACGGGCGCTTGGAGGGCGAATAAACAACTTCATCGAGAGGGAGACCAAGCGCATAGGCAATGGTGGCATTGAAATCTGGCACACCCACGCGATTCTCCATCACATTCGAAGAAGTCTCGTCGGTCATGCCGTAGGCTTGACCACCCTTGATGCCGCCACCAGCGAGGACACCACTGAAGGCTTTGGGGAAATGATCTCGTCCATCGTTCTGATTGATCTTCGGCGTCCGCCCAAACTCCGTGGCGAGCACGACCAGCGTTTCATCGAGCAAACCGCGGCGTTCCAAGTCACGCAACAACGCAGCCATGCCTTGATCCAAAGTGGCAGCCCGTTGAGAAACAGAATCAAAGTTGTTATCATGTGTGTCCCAGCCCCCCAAAGTCACCTCAACGAACCTCACATCATTCTCAACTAGCCGACGCGCTAACAAACACCCCTGCCCGAAGGAATTCTGGCCATACTCCTCACGGATCTCCTTGGATTCCCTGTTCAAATCAAAGGCCTTGATGTCCTCACTCCTCATCAAGCGAATAGCATCCTCATACATGTCGGTGTAGGCACGCACCTTCTTGTGATTGTAGCGGCGGTGGAAATCTTCATCGAATGCATTGGCTAACAGAAGCCGATCATCGAATTCTTTCTCAGACATTTCCTTGCGACGCTTACTGTTATTCAAGCCGTCATTCGGATTATTGATGACTAGCGGTGCAAACTTCGACTCGAGAAAACCAGCCCCCGCCCCTCGGCTGCCACCACCAATGCGAACACTGGCTGGCAACGTCGTATTGGTGCGCCCATCCAAGCGATGCAACCAAGCTCCGAGCCCTGGATGCTGAATCGTCCCACGTGGTGTGTAACTGGAATGCATGAAATAGTTCCCCTGCTCATGCGCGCCTTGGGTCGATGTGAGGGAGCGAACAATCGCCGCCTTGTCCATGTGGCGCGCTAAGTTAGGCAAGTACTCACTGATCATCACGTCATCAGCGCTCGTCTTGATCGCCGACACGGGCCCTTGCTGCTCCGTCCCAGGCTTAGGATCGAACGTGTCCATGTGACTCATGCCACCAGACATGTAGAGATAGATCACCTTATTCGCCTTGGCATTTGGATTGCTCGACTGCGCGAAGAGGCTCGTCGGGGCCAAAGTCGGCAAAAGACTCACTCCCAGAAAAGATTTGGCTGTGTGTGAGAGAAAATTCCGGCGATTGAATTCATCCGAACGATTGATGATCGACTTCATGATAGTGACGTTAGGGCTAAGGAGTTTGTGAAAAATAGCTTACTGAGCGAACAGGAGTTCTTTCGTATTGAGTAAGGACCAGATGATCGCCTTGCAGGCATCTTCAGGCTTCTTTGCCGAGGCAAATTGCTGTGCCATGAGATCGCGTTCACGCTCCGTGGGCTCACGTGTGAGCAGGCTCATGAAGATGAAGTCTTGCTTCTCATCAATGCCATAAAGCTGAGCAATGCCCTTCATGAGTTGGCTCTTTCCACTCACCAGATGGTCGTAGACCTTACCATTGAGCAAACTAAGCACCTGAGCCACGGAAGCTTCGGACTCAGCAGCTGAGATCGTTTCACGATCCGACTGACCAAACCGCCTTAAGAAATGCGTCGCAGGAGCCGGCGATCGTAACTCAGAAGCTCTGACATAATTCTTATCGAAACCCTTCCAACGTGAATCTGGACGGTCATCGATCTCCACGCCCTTCTTCATCCCGTCCATTTCCATCATCATCGAACGATCCTTGGATGAGGCCGTGAGAAATTCGCTCTCGAAAGCATCCTGAATCTCTTTCACTTTCTCATCGCGCAGCTTGAACGCCGCTTTCATCTCGGCGTTCAAGTCCTTGGCAAGAGCACTGTTGTCAGACTCACGGGCGGCGGCGATTCGTTTGCGGAGACCTTTCGTCTCGGTCTCTTGAGCATACTCAACTTTCGCGATCGCCTCAGCTGTCTTGAGAATCTTCTGAGGCTGCTTCTTCATGCCTTCCAAGCCCTCAGCGCGCACCTTCATGGCTTCGTAACCTTTAAGATAACTACTCTCACCTTTTCTTTCGTCCACGGCAGGGATCGTTGCCGCCAACAATGAATCCCAGATCTGTTCTGCTGTCATACGACGTAACACAGGCCCAGGAAAGTGATATTCGTCGAGATTCACATCACCGAAAGTCGACTCACGTTGATATGTCTTTGTGTTATAGAGGATACCCAAGAAACGACGCAGATCATAGTCTACATCAACCATCTTAGTCTCCAAGTAAGCGAACAAGGCGGGATTGCTTGCCTCGGTTCCGTCTCTGAAATCATCGACCGGCTCGACAAGACCGACGCCCATCACTTGTTTCCACAAGCGATTGACCACTACCTTGGTAAAACGAGGATTCTCTTCGCCCGTGAGCCACTCGGCGTAGGATTCGAGCTTCTGATTGCTGCGCCCAGAGACACGCTTACCAAAGATTGTGCTGGGAGCCACCTCATCACTCGGCTTAGCATCGTCATACTGATAGTCATCCGGCAACCGAAGCATCTTCTCCTCGTCATGCTGCACGCGGTAGCTCAGTGGCTGAAGCAAATCACGCAAGGCAGAGCGAACATGACGGTTCAGTTCCTTGTCCTTATCCCGACGTTCCGCACGCTTTTCCATCTTGCTCAGTTTCTCATCCACTCGCACGACTTTCTCGGGGTTCACCCTCGTCTCCACACCAAAGGTGTAAGCAGCCATCTCGTAGTAGTCCTTCTGCTTCCACTTATCAAAAGGATGGTTGTGGCACTGTGCGCAGACTAACTGTGTTCCTAAAAAGATCTGGGTGGTGTTCGACATGTTGTCGAGCGGCATGCCCGCATCGCGCATGTAGTAACCCACCGCACCATTGTCCCAAACATAGCCCTCGGCCGTCACGAGCTCCTTCACGAGATCGCGGTAGGAGGTGTTCTTCCTTAAAGTCACCTTCACCCAATCCGCATAGGCGGCACCGGCACCATCCGCGCCACCATCCATACGAGATTTCACTCGCAGAATATCAGCCCAGTAATTGTACCAATGACTCACATATCCCTCCGAGTTGAAAAGGTGCTGTACCAGCTGGCCGCGCTTGGCTGGAGACTCCGCACTTAGAAATTGCTGCGCCTCCTGAAAAGTGGGGATTCGACCGATGACATCGAGATAAGCCCGGCGAAGAAAGACGCCATCGCTGGCTGGCGGGTTCGGCTTGATCCCGTGCTTTCGGTAATTCTGGCTGACCAATTCATCGATCTTCTGGCTCGCTGCCCTATCATTGGCAATCGCAGACGCCGACAAAGCGGCAGCCAGAAGAAAGGGAAGGAGAAGACGTAGGGAGGTTTTTCCTATGACCATAAACGTAGCTGTTTTTCGCTCGCAGGAGCGAGGCAAGTTTATGGAATTTACTCGATGGGAAAGAAAGCGCAAACGGAAGCGTCGTTCCAACCACACCAACCACGGCAACCACGGTCGAAACGCATCATCCCGTTGACTTCCAAAGGATTAGAAACCGGCTGACCGAGAAGAATAAATTACAGCGAATTCTCAGAGTCTCCAGGCAGGATCTCCTCGAATATCAGTGGATCCAGACTATCAAGCGAGATTGGCACTAAGCCAGAAGGTCGTCGTGCCTCCTTCGCTCTGCACTCCAAGGTCCATTCCCATTTGACCCGCCAACACATTCGCCGTGGTCAAACCGATCCCCAAGTGGGTGCCGTTCTTCGTCGTGTAGAAAGGTTTAAACACCTCAAACAATTTGTCTTGGGGAATCTCGGAACCTGTGTTGCGCACGAAGAAATCAACTCTATTCGAAGCACTGCCAGGCACCTGACCAGGAGGAAAGATGTCGAGCGTCACATCCCCACGAGGGCCTGCAGCATCGACCGCATTCTTCACCAGTTCGTCCAAGATAATACGTAGCTTGTCTTGATCCGCTGAGATCACCGGCAAGTCTTGGCCCAAATGCGTATAAAAAGGGATATTCGCCCTCTCTACCTGAGCCCGCAACCGGGTGACAAGTAGAGGTACTGCATCTTTCAAAATCACCTCACCGACGTCGACTCGAGAACAACCTCCGGCTGGAAGAATGCGCTCACCAAGGCTGGAAGCTGTCCCTGCAGCCTCTTTCATGTGCTGCAGATTCTCCTTCGACATCTCGTCCAATCCCTCCTGCATCAGCACTAAGCTTGAGAACCCCTGAATCACGGCCAGGAGGTTGTTCAATTTGTGCGTTAATCCACGAAGCAAAGCATCATAATGCTTCCCTGTGGGAGAGTTCTGATCCACTAACTTCTCAGGAAATGTAAACCCCGAGTCCTTGCGGACATCTGTCAATTCAACGACGTACACAATGCGCAGGTAATAAGTAAGGTTCCTCGATGTCGAGCATGAAAGTTAAGATTTTCAAAAGAGTAGGATCTCTTTGTTATATTAATATCTTAACCGCTTTAAAAATATGATAATCACAAAGAGCGCACCGTGGATCGATCGGCTACAAAGCCTATTGCCAGCAGGCCTGGTTCTCACAGACAGTACATCCAAAGAAGATCATTCGCAAGATCGGTGGCATGCCTCCTATCTTCCAAACTGTGTCGTTATCGCCAGATCACGCTCAGATGTCGAGACCTCATTGCGCTTTGCTCATGAACACGACCTGCCAGTGACTGCCCGCGGAGGCGGGGTTGGCTATGTTGGTGGCTGTGTTCCTATCCGAGGCGGGATTGTTCTCTCGTTGGCCAAGATGACCACGATCAAAGAAATCCATCGTGAAGACGGTGTCGCCGTGGTCGAGCCTGGCGTGATCACGGGTGACCTCCAAGCCGCCGCTCGAGGAATCGGACTCTTCTACCCACCCGATCCTGCGAGTTTAAAAGAATGCTCGATTGGCGGAAACGTGGCTACCAATGCTGGCGGTCCTCGGTGCCTCAAGTATGGCGTGACCCGTCACTACGTCTTGGGGCTCGAGGTGGTGCTTGCCGATGGTCGCGTGTTGAACTGCGGCAGCCGCTGTCACAAGAACAAGACCGGCTTCGACCTCGTGGGACTCTTTGTCGGTTCCGAGGGCATGCTAGGCGTCGTCACCGAGATCACGCTCCGCTTGCTTCCGAATCCGCCAGCACGAGCGATGCTTTCCTGTTCTTTTCCAAATTTCCCGGATGCCGCGAACGCAGTGCAGCGCATCCTCGGCGCAGGCCACCTTCCATCAGCGCTTGAGATCAGCGATAAGTTCACGCTTCAAGCCGCACGCGATCATGTGGGCAAGGAAATGATCCCCGATGGCAATGCGCATCTGTTACTCGAGATCGATGGCCAAGAAGAGAGCGTCCGATCGGAATGCGAGCAATTGAAACGTATGTTAGGCAAACTCAATGTCATCACCCTGGACAGCGCCCTCACAGAAGAAGATTGCGAACGTATCTGGGAGATCCGACGCGCTTTCTCTTACAGTTTACGCGCGACGGGATTAGAGAAGCTGAATGAAGACATCGTCGTTCCGCGAGGGCGCCTGGTCGATCTGGCTCGTTTTTCAGAAGAGCTCCAAACCGAGACCGGATTCAAGATCGCCTCCTTTGGGCACGCTGGCGATGGCAATATCCATGTGAACATCATGGTCCCGAAAGAGGATGCCGCCAATCACGAGCGGGTCAAAGACGCCCTCGATCGCCTCTTCACCCAAGTCCTCTCCTGGGGCGGCGTCGTCTCAGGCGAGCACGGCATCGGCCTCGCCAAGAAGCCGTGGTTCTCCCAAGCGGTGTCCCCAGTGGCGATGGACGTCCATCGCACCATGAAACAAGCGCTCGACCCCAAAGGCATCCTCAATCCCGGCAAGTTTCTCGATTAATTCATTATTTCTCGGTTAACCTTTCCTACCCTGGGGACATTTGCAGGCAACCGACGATGGATTCCCCCCGAAACAGACCACGACGCTTCCTTTGGCGCTCTTCTCACGAGCCACCAATCGGCTCTGCGTCTCTACCTTCATTCTTTGATGCCCTGCAATCCCTCAGCAGCAGATGCCACGCAACAGGCGAACAGCACCATCTGGAAGAAGCGCTCGGACTTCACGCCTGGATCTCATTTCAAAGCTTGGGTCTTTAGCATCGCGCGCTACGAAGTGCTCAACTTTCGCAAACGCCAAACGCGTGAAGACAAGCGCTTGGTGTTCAGTGATACATTGGAGGACCTCATCGCCGAGGAACTGCCAGAACACGCCACCCATCTGGAGGATCGGCAGGCAGCTTTACGACATTACCTAACCAAACTGCGGGGCGAGGACCGCGAACTCGTGCAACACCGATACTTTCATCGCAACCCGCTCAAGGAATACGCGGAGCAGATCCAACGCAGCGCGAGTAGCCCAAAGGGCACTCTGCATCGCATTCGCACCGCCTTGGCCAAGTACATTGAAATAGAAATCTCCAAAGAGGGCAACGCATGACCACGGAGGCGCTCATTGATGCTGTGCTAGACGATGCGATCTCGGAGGAAGATTTCCAGCGTCTGGAAGCGCTCCTCGAAGCAGACCCTTCTGCTCGCGCCCTCAATTATGATCGGTTGCAATTGCATACCGCACTTGAACTGACCTTCTGAAGAAGGCGTATCACCGACGATCGCGTTTCCCACTCAGAAACGCCCCGAATGGCTTTGGCCCATGCGCATCGCCGCAGCCATTGCTGTGTTAAGAGCAGCCGTTGGATGCGCGTGGTTTTCCGGGCCTCAGCCTGCGATTTCCATCACTCAGGAGTCTGTGGAATCCATCGCCCGTGGATTCGCCGTGATCGCGGATCAAACCGAGGCCACGTGGAACCTCTCCCGTGGCGATCTTATCCCGCAAGGCGTCCTCACATTAGAGTCAGGCACGGTTCAATTAGAACTCTTCAGTGGCGTCACCGTGATCATCGAAGGCGCAGCGCAATTTGAGATCGTTTCTGCCATGGAAATGCATGTCGGTGAGGGCAAAGTCCGCGCTCTCGTCCCATCACCCGCCCATGGATTCCGCCTGCGAAAGGCCAATGGCGAGGTCGTCGATCTTGGCACTGAGTTTGCCATCGATGTGCAAGATGACCATGCCGACATCCACATCCTTGATGGAGAAATCGAATGGCATCCTAACGATCAAGTCATGCAGACGCTCATCAGCGGTCAAGCCATCCGATGGAGTGCCGATGGCTATGGCACGCCGCTTTCCTTCGATTCCACGCAGTTTGCCCGCATCGCCGAAGTGGAACAAAGCCTCGCAGAACTACGTCAAGATCGTCGGCAAGCATGGCTCTCGCAGGCGCAGAGATTGCATGACGATCCTCGTGTCATTTCCTACTTTCCCATGACTCAAGCTGGCGATTGGACCCGCCAGCTCACCGACACCAGTGCCCACCGACATGACGGCACGATTGTCAGAGCATTGCCTGTTGCCGATCGTTGGGAGCATTCTCACGCTGCCCTCGATTTCTCCCCCACGGGCAGCCGGATTCGATTGGATGTGCCTGGCACCTATGAGTCACTCACCTTCTATTGTTGGACCAAGATCGATAGTCTGGATCGATGGTACAACTCGCTTTTCCTAACTGATGGCCATGAATTGCACGAACCTCACTGGCAGATCATGAATGACCGGCGGCTTTTCTTTTCAGTGAAAGCCCATGATCGCAAAGGACCCGGAAATCCTGACAAGCACATCTGTTATTCTCCATCCTTCTGGACTCCCAACTTAAGTGGCCAATGGATCCAAGTGGCCACCACCTTTGACAGCGCGACCAAGAAAGTCGTTCACTATGTGGTAATTGATTAGCGCACCTAACAACACTGGAGAGTGAGTAGTTCTATCTCGGGGATTCAAGCGGCGAAGCGCTCTCCGTCAGCCCGTGTAAAGTCTATTCTGTCGAGGATGAATTTTCGGAATGGAGCCGCTATGACGCTACGATGCAGAAATTCAGCAAGCGTATTCTTCAACGCTTCCGACACCACCATCTCGGAGGGCAGGACATCAGGGCGGA
>JBLHHN010000066.1:0-22020 GCA_047616785.1 Verrucomicrobiales bacterium | reverse complement strand
TATGCGCTGAACTCAACACGACCGAGACAGAATATCCTGACACAAATCTTCAATTGATTTTCAAATCGGTATCCGAATAAACCTGCCCCAGGTCCGGTGTTCTGAACCTGACGGAGGGCCGGAAAAGAGCGGCCCCACCGAATCACTGCTCGTTCGTTTGATTCCCAAGCTGGAGATTATCTTCTCCTTCGCCGTGCTGATCCTTTTTATCGCTTGGATAGTGAGCTTCGAGTAAATTTCTTCCCCGGGAAGGCGGGAAATCTGCTTCACATTTCAACAGAGAGAGGCATGCTTACCGTGGAAACACCACGGTCTAACTGATGTCTATTCCTCCTAATACTTACGAAAAACTTGGTTCCTTTTATCTGGGACGCGAGTACGATCTTCAAACCAAGTCATTGCAGGACGATCTCCTGCTCTATGACTCCAAAGATCTCGTCACGCACGGCGTGGTCCTTGGCATGACGGGAAGTGGCAAGACGGGTCTCTGCCTCGCCATGCTTGAAGAGGCGGCCATGGATTCGATTCCTGCCATCATCATCGACCCCAAAGGGGACATTCCCAACCTGATGCTCAGCTTTCCTGAGTTCAAAGGGAGTGATTTCCGGCCGTGGGTCAACGAAGACGATGCTAAGAAGAAAGGAAAGACACCCGACGAATTTGCTCAAGGGCAAGCAGATCTTTGGAAAAAGGGGCTCGGCGAGTGGGGACAAACCGGAGAACGCGTCAAGCAGTTCCAAGAAAAGGTCGGGATCAATGTCTACACGCCTGGCAGCAATTCAGGCATTCCTGTGTCGATCCTGAGTTCTTTTGATGCGCCCCCCTTTGAGATCCTGGATGAACCGGAACTCTTAGGTGATCGCGTGGAGAACACAGTCACCAGTGTGTTAGGACTCATGGGAATCGAAGCGGATCCCATGCAAAGCCAGGAACACATTCTTTTCTCTCAGATCTTTCTTCATGCCTGGCGAGAGGAAGAAGATCTCACGTTACCCAAGCTCATCGAGCGCGTGCAGAAGCCTCCATTTAAAAGTATCGGCGTGGTTCCGCTAGACTCTTTCATGGATGAGAAGAAGCGCTTCGCTCTCGCCATGCAATTGAATAATCTGCTAGCCTCTCCAGGATTCCAAAGTTGGACACAAGGCGTGCCGCTCGATGTGAAACGGCTCATGCATGACGAGACGGGCAAGCCACAGATTTCCATCTTCTCCATCGCGCATCTCGGCGATAGCGAGCGCATGTTCTTCGTCTCGATGCTCTTGAATCAGATGCTAAGCTGGATGCGTACCCAGTCCGGCACTTCAAGCCTTCGAGCGATCCTCTACATGGATGAGATCTACGGCTATCTGCCGCCCGTGCAGAATCCGCCATCGAAGAAACCTCTCCTCACCATGCTCAAGCAGGCACGTGCGTTCGGTTTAGGCTGTTTGCTAGCGACGCAGAATCCCGTGGACCTGGACTACAAAGCGCTCTCCAACATCGGCAGCTGGTTTCTAGGTCGCTTGCAAACGGCTCGTGACAAGGCTCGTGTGCTCGATGGTCTTGAGGGAGCCGCCGCCTCCCAAGGCGGCAATTTTGACCGAAATCGTATGGAAGAGATTCTCGCGGGTCTTGGAAGTCGCGTCTTTCTGCTCAATAACGTCCACGAAGATGGGCCTGTCATTTTCCATGTCCGCTGGGTCATGTCCTACTTACGTGGCCCCCTGAGTCGACGGCAGATCAAGCAATTGATGGATCCTATCAAAGAGGCGCTGCCTGTCGACTCCGCAGTCAGCGTGGCCGCTATCGCGGCCGAGGCACCCGCAGAGGAAGCACAGATCATCTATCAATTGTCAAAAAACATTGACGAGGTCTACCTCTCTCTCTCTCAGATGCCAGGTGATCGCAAAGTGGTCTATCGTCCTGCCACCCTTGCCACGGTCGAGGTATCGATCAGCAACAACAAGTACGACATCCACGGCAATCGGACCTCAACATTCATCACCCCCATCTCAGAATCGACTAGACTAGACTTTGACGCCGCCACACGATTCGAGAAGGTCTGGCGCAGTGTCGATAGCGAAGCTGTAGCCGGTGCCACTCGCGCTCACCTTCCGGACTTCGCGCAGGATTCCAAATACTACACGGAGCAGAAGCAGTCTCTCGCAGATTGGATCTACACCAACAACATTCTGGAGATCTTCGAAGCGAGTGAATTAAAAGCCTATTCCAAGATCGAAGAGTCTGAGGCAGATTTCCGAATCCGCCTACAGCAAACGGCGCGTGAAGTTCGCGATGAGCAACTGGAGAAATTACGCTCTAATTACGCCAGCAGATTGGAGACGAAAGAACGCAAAGTTCAAACGGCGGAACGCGCGCTGGAACGTGAAGAAGAGCAGGCCAAGAGCGCCAAGATGGGCTCTTGGATCTCGATGGGATCCGCCATTCTATCCGCTGTCTTGGGTCGCAAACGCATCAGCATGGGTTCCATCTCCAAAGGTGCCACTGCCGCTCGGGGAATGTCGAGAAGCCGAAAGGAGTCTCGCGATGCCGGAGTGGCTGAGGACCGCGTGGAAGACTACAGGGAAGATTTGGAAGCACTTGAGGCCGAGCTGCAGTCTGAAATGGAAGAGATTCGCCAAGCTCTCGATCCACTGACCATTCCGTTAGACAAGATCCGTATCAAGGCCTACAAGAAAGATATCAAAGTACAGCGCTTCGCGCTTGCCTGGCTTCCTTACATTCAAGTGTCAGACTTCGAGATCAAGCCTGGTTGGCTGCCTAACCAAGACATTTCGTGAGACCTCTGTTAGCGTCCACCCTCTACATCACGGCACTTCTCGGCGCCCTGGGTGCCGCTGGTTATTTGAGTGTCGAGCTCGCGGAACGATTGACTTCGCGGGAGGCAACGAGCCAGGGCATCGTGCCAGGCACCAATGCCTATGCCGCAAAGCAACTCGGCCTATTCACCTGGAGCATGAGCGTGGCTGCCATTGCCTTTGTCGTGGTTCACGCCATCGGGATCTTGTCTATTAGAAATAAAACTGAAGAGGACAACCCGCTTCCAGGATTAGTCGTCTACTTCGTCGCAGGTTTCATTGCTGCCATTGTTGGCGGGATCTTTGGTGTGTCCATCGCAGGCTAGGCTTGCTTCGACCGCTTCAAATACACGGCGCAAGCACCCTTCATGCGCGTCAGCACATAGTACACGGTCTGGCTACGAAGCCGAACCAACTCCGAACCGACAATGCGCGGCACAAAGTCCTGAGGCACCTCTTGGACCGCCTCGGGTGTGCTTCCTTCCAGGCCTCGGCAGAGAACAGAGGTCATGGCACGTGTCAGTGTCTGAACCTTGGCCCCAAGCCTCACTTTGAAGCGAGCTTCCCCGACCTCATTCACATTCAAATAAACACCCACCTCATCGGTGCACTCATCATCCTTCCGCACATCCTCGATATCGAACGCCTGACCGTCCGCAGGCTCATGTTGATGCGCATTCTCAGCAAAGCTGATCAGCATCTCTCGGCGTTCAGTCTCAGGAAGTCCTTCGAAAAGTTCCAGGATCTCCTCCAGTTTGGCAGGAAAAGCACTCACAATCGTTTGTTAGTTATTCTGCAGATCTCTCCACCGGTACGCCGACCATGTTGCCCCATTCTGTCCAGCTTCCATCATAATTGCGGACATCGAAAAAACCTAACAAATAGGTCAGAACAAACCATGTATGGCTGGAGCGTTCTCCTATCCGGCAGTAGGCCACCACGGAATCTTCTTTCTTCAGTCCGAGATCACCTTCGTAGATCTTTGTCAGTTCTTCATGTGACTTGAATGTGTCATCATCATTAGCCGCCGTCTTCCAAGGACAGCTCTGTGCTCCAGGAATGTGTCCACCGCGCAACACGCCTTCCTGAGGATAATCTGGCATGTGCGTGACCACGCCACTAAATTCTCCCGGCGAACGCACATCGACCAATGGCAGACCCGCTTCAGCATGCTTAAGAGTATCGGCAAAGAAAGCCCGGATCTCGTCGTCCCGTCGTTTCGGAGGGATCGGATAGTCACAAGCGGCGAAGGAAGGCACCTCCTTCGTCATTACACCACCCTCAGAGACCCAGTGATCACGGCCACCATCCAATACCTTCAAATTCCGATGCCCAAAGAGCGAGAAGACCCAGAAAGCATAGCAGGCCCACCAATTCGATTTGTCGCCGTAGACCACTACCGTCGTGTCTTCAGTAATCCCATGCGCACGGCAGAGTTCGGCGAACGCCTCTTCCCTAATGTAGTCACGGATGGTTTGGTGCTGGAGATCTCGACGCCAATCGATGTGCACCGCGCCCGGAATATGCCCCATGTCATAGAGAAGGATGTCTTCATTACTCTCGACGATCCGTACATTCGGATCTTCAAAGTGGGCGTTGATCCAGGCGTTGTCGACCAACACCTCAGGATGCGCGTATTCGGCAAATTTCTTATTCATAGCACCATTTCGTTTGGGGAGGACTCATAGGCTCCGCTGCCTAACGGGGCAATCGCAATGTTGAGGGCAATTGTGCTTGAGCTTCTGTCCAAGATGGATTCCGTATAGGAGAAAGACCCTGTTGACTATCATGGCGCCAAAACAAAGCCCCAGGAACCTGCCCAATTCATCACGTCGCGCTGGTAATTTCGCGCCACGGCGGTCTTACGCAAGGGCCCGAGCGTCCCGTGAACGCGTCAGCGCGGTGGATCGGATCCTCAAAAACCAGAAGTCTCAAGCCAAGTTCGCCCGCAATCTCAAGCTGACGGTCAATCTTATCTGCATCCTTGGGATTCTCGCTCTCCTCGTTTACCTCATCTTCTTGGCACCGGACCCAGACAAGGCCGCGCCAGGACTGCTGCAGCCGCATCCTGTTATAGAGAATCAGCGGTAGAGCTCATCCACAGCATTCAGCGCACAGAGGAACCAATGCGCCTCGGCCTCAAGGCCTACCCATCAACATATCATGATATCTTGATATAAGGGCTTGAAAGCACCCGTTTTCCGCTCATCATGCGGTGAAATGACTGATCCTTTCGACCACCTGAACGCTCTCCTGAAGGAGCGCATCCTCATGCTCGACGGCGCCATGGGCACCATGATTTACCGCTACGGCCTTTCGGAGAATGATGTCCGAGCCGAGCGCTTTGCTGATCACAACAAGGATCTCAAGAACAACGCGGACATCCTCACCCTCACGCGCCCGGATATCATTGAGGAAATCCATCGCGGCTACTACGAGGCTGGTTCTGACATTGTCACCGCCAACACCTTCAATGCGACCACGATTTCTCAGGCCGATTTCTTCCTCCCTGATCCTGAGCGCAAGACGCCCGAGTTCTTCCAGCAAGCGCTCGAGGATGAGAAGCTCAACGCACTCGTCCGCGAGTTGAATATCGAAGCTGTCGCTTGCACGAAACGCGCGGCAGAGCCCTATCAAGACAAGAAACCACGATTCGTCGCTGCCTCCCTGGGGCCATTGCCAGTCACCTGTTCCATCTCGCCAGACGTCAATGACCCTGGTTTCCGCACCGTGACCTTTGATCAGTTGGTCGCCGCCTACCAATGGCAAGTCGAATCATTGATCGAAGGTGGCGTCGATATCTTGTTAGTAGAAACCATCTTCGACACGCTCAATGCGAAGGCCGCCATCATGGCCCTCGAGCGCGTCTTCGAAGCCAAGGGCAAGCGTTGGCCGGTGATGATCTCCGTGACCTTTGCAGACAAATCGAGCCGCACCCTCACCGGGCAAACCGTCGAAGCATTCTGGCATTCGATCGCGCATGCCAAGCCCCTCAGCGTCGGCATGAATTGCGGCCTCGGCGCCATCGATTTGCGACCGTTAGTGGAAGAAATGAGCAAACTCGCCGATTGCAACACGAGCTGTCATCCTAACGCAGGCCTCCCTGACCCTCTCAGTGATACCGGTTTCTCCGAAACGCCTGAACAAACGCTAGACGCTGTAAGCAGCCTCACCAAAGCGGGTCTGCTGAACATCGTCGGTGGTTGCTGCGGCACCACCCCTGCCACGATCAAGCTCATCGCCGATGCCGTGCTGGAGATGGAGCCCCGCCAGATCCCCACACACGTGCCCGAGATGCACTTGAGCGGCCACGAAGCCTTCACGCTCAATGCCGCTTCCAACTTCACCATGGTTGGCGAGCGCACCAACATCACGGGCTCCCCGCGTTTCGCCAAACTGATCAAGAATGACGACTTGGAAACCGCGGTCAACGTTGCCGAACAACAGGTGCAGAATGGGGCCAACGTCATCGACATCAACATGGACGAAGGCCTCATCGATTCCGAGGCCATGATGACGCGTTACCTCAATCTCATCAACGCCGAGCCCGAGATCGCTAAAGTACCAGTGATGGTCGACTCTTCCAAGTGGTCCGTCATCGAGACAGGCCTCAAGTGCATGCAAGGCAAGTCCATTGTCAACTCGATCAGCCTCAAGGAAGGTGAAGAGAAATTCAAAGAGTGCGCTCGTCAGATCATGCGCTACGGAGCAGCCACTGTCGTCATGGCGTTCGATGAGCAAGGCCAAGCCGCGACGCTCGAAGACAAGAAACGCATCTGTGAGAGGGCCTATCGCATTCTGGTCGATGAAGTCGGGTTCAATCCCGCTGACATCATCTTTGATCCCAATATCCTCACTGTTGCCACCGGCATCGAAGAGCATAACAATTACGCTGTCGACTTCATTGACGCCACACGTTGGATCAAACAGAACCTCCCTTATGCCAAAGTCAGTGGCGGAGTGAGCAACATTTCCTTCAGTTTCCGCGGAAACAATCCCGTGCGTGAAGCCATGCATTCGGCGTTCCTCTATCACGCCATCCAGGCAGGCATGGACATGGGCATCGTCAATGCGGGCATGCTAGAAGTTTACGAAGAGATCCCTAAGGAACTCTTGGTGAAAGTGGAAGACGTCCTCCTAAACCGCAATCCCGAAGCCACGGAAGCGCTGGTCGACTATGCCGAACAATTCCGAGGCAAAGGTGGCAAGAAACAAGAACAGGACCTCACCTGGCGCGAGAAACCCTGCGAAGAACGGCTCGCCTACGCGCTGCTCAGAGGCATCACCGATTTCATCGACGAAGACACCGAAGAAGCGCGAGCCAAGTTAGGTCGCCCTATCTCAGTGATTGAAGGGCCTCTCATGGATGGCATGAAGATCGTCGGCGATCTCTTTGGTGAGGGGAAAATGTTTCTCCCACAGGTCGTCAAGAGCGCCCGCGTCATGAAGAAAGCCGTCGCCTACCTCACGCCCTTCATGGACGAGGAACGCGCCGCCACCCCCAATGCGAAAGCGCAAGGAAAGATCATCATGGCCACCGTCAAAGGCGATGTGCATGACATCGGCAAGAACATTGTCGGTGTGGTGTTAGCCTGCAACAACTACGAAGTCATCGATCTCGGAGTGATGGTCAGCTGCGATGCTATTCTCAAACGCGCTGTCGAAGAGAAAGCTGATATCATCGGCCTCAGTGGCCTCATCACACCGTCGCTAGATGAGATGATCTACAACAGCAAAGAAATGAAGCGGCAGGGCTTCGACATTCCTCTCCTCATCGGCGGGGCGACCACCAGCAAGGCCCACACTGCGATCAAGATCGCCCAACACTACGATCATGTCGTGCACGTGTTAGACGCTTCGCGCTCCGTCGGCGTGGTCTCGACCTTGCTCAGTGAGAATGGCAAGCCGGCTTTCATGAAGCAGAATCTAGCCGATTACGAAGTGCTCCGCGAGAAACACGCCAATCGTGGCGATGCCAAGAAGCTCCTGCCTTACAAAGACGCCATGAGCAAGGGCTTCCAGTGTAACTGGAGCACCCAAGAGATCGCCACGCCTGAATTCACAGGCACCCGTGTCATTGAAGACCTCCCATTGACCGAACTCGTACCATTCATCGATTGGTCCCCCTTCTTCCACACCTGGGAGATGCGCGGTCGTTACCCTGCCATCTTTGAAGACGAGTATGTTGGCGAAGAGTGTAAAAAACTCTTTGCCGAAGCCCAGGAATTGTTAGGCAAGATCATTGAAGAGAAAGCCTTCACCGCACGAGGCGTCTACGGATTCTTTCCAGCCAATAGCGTCGGAGACGACATCGAAGTCTATGCCGACACCGATCGCAGCAAGGTTCTGACGACTTTCCACACGCTGCGTCAGCAGATGATCAAGAAGGACAAGCCAAACTACTCGCTCGCCGATTTCATCGCGCCGAAAGACAGCGGCCGAATCGACTACATCGGAGGCTTCGCCGTCACCGCCGGCCAAGGTGCCGACGAGTATGCGAAGGTCTTTCAAGATGCGTTAGACGACTACAATAGCATCATGGCCAAAGCCCTTGCCGATCGTCTAGCAGAAGCCTTCGCCGAGTACATGCACAAGCGCGTGCGTGACGAATGGGGCTTTGGCAAAACCGAAGGCCTTTCCACGGATGACTTCATCCGCGAACGCTACCGCGGGATCCGGCCTGCGGGCGGCTACCCAGCCAGCCCCGATCACACCGAGAAGATCACCCTCTTCGAATTGTTAGACGCTACCAACGTCAGCGGCATCAAGCTAACTGAATCTTGCGCCATGCACCCCGGCGCCAGCGTCAGCGGTCTCTATTTCGCTCACCCAGAATCTCGCTACTTCGCGGTGGGAAAAGTTGGCAAAGATCAGATCGAAGCCTACGCCCAACGGAAGGGCGAAACGTTAGACTACATTGAGAAATGGCTTTCGCCGAATCTCGCCTACGATTGATCCGGAAAGGTAGTCCTGGCAATCGCTAGCGATTGGCATGATAGAAGTGGCTATCATGCAGCCTTTCAAGCAACTTGGAGTTCCCGATGACCTCATCCGAGGTCTCGAGGAATTGAAGATCCACCAACCGACCAAGGTCCAGGAGGAGGCGATTCCTTTCCTCATGACCAACGGAGGTGATCTCATCGCCCAGGCACAGACAGGTACCGGTAAAACCGCCGCCTTCGGCTTGCCTTTGCTTACCAAGATCGATCCAAAGACCAAGGAGATTCAAGGGCTCATCATCGCCCCCACGCGTGAGTTGGCCAAACAGATCGGCAAACACCTCTTCCGGTACATCAAATACTCGAAGAAGATCTTCATCGAAGTGCTGGCAGGCGGCGACAACATCGATCGCCAAGCCGCCGCTTTGCAACGCCCCACCCACATCATTGTCGCCACTCCTGGGCGCTTGTTAGACATGATGCGCCGCAAAGCGCTCTCCCTTGATGCCATCAAATATCTCATCCTCGATGAAGCCGATGAGATGCTCAGCATGGGTTTTAAGAAAGAGCTCTCACAGATCTTCGAACTCACGAGCAAGAGACGCAGCACCTGGCTATTCTCCGCCACTTTCCCTGAATCCGTCGATCTCCTCACCAAAGATTGCATGTCTGGTCGCCCCCACTTTCTCAAGATCGACCGTGCACACGTCGTCAATCGGGACATCTCTCACAAATACGCCATCTGCCCACGAGATGAGAAAACGGAATTCATCGCCCGCTTCCTCAAACGTCGGAGAGACGAACGTGGCCTCATCTTCTGCCGCACCAAAGCAGGGGCGATCACACTCGGGCAGCAATTGACTAACCTCGGCTTAGCCGTGGATGTCTTGCAAGGCGATCTCATACAGAAAGACCGCGATAGGATCATGCGTGCCTTCAAGAAAGAGCGTTTCCAATGCCTCATCGCCACCGATGTCGCGGCACGCGGGATCGATATCGAAGACCTTTCCTTTGTCATTCATCATCAGATTCCCGATCAGACGGAGTATTACACCCACCGGAGTGGTAGAACCGCTAGAGCTGGTAAGAAAGGCAATTCCATCAGCTTGATCGATCCAAGAGAGCGCAAGAAGATTACAAAGCTTGAGCAAGAACTCAGTTTATCGTTCAGTGAGTTCCACTGAGCCGAGTCACTTCCCAGTCCACCACTGGCTGTAGGTCAGACCTGCATCCCACAACAATGGGATCACCAAAGTCGCCGTGATCCATAGGATCAGATTCAACGGCACACCTACTTTCGGGAAGTCGGAAAAGCGATAGCCACCCGCACCGTAGACGTAGGTGTTGGTTTGATATCCTATCGGTGTGGCGAAACTGGCGCTGCACCCAAACATGACAGCAACAATGAACGGGCGCGCATCCATCCCAATGTTCGCGGCGATGCCAATGACAATGGGCGTGATCAGAGCGGCCACTGCGTTGTTGCTGATCAGCTCAGTCATAGTCGAGCTTAGCAAATACACCACCCCGAGAATGATGATCGGACTGGCATTGCCAAAGCCAGACTCGATGAGATCAGCGATCTGTTTAGCTCCACCCGAACTTTCCATCGCCTTGCCCAGCGCGAGCATTCCGAAGATCATGAAGATGATCGTCCACTGCACCGAGCCATAGGCCTCCTTCGGCTCAAGGCAGCGCGTGGCCAACATCGCCACTGCCGCCAACATCGCCAGACCTGAAATGGGTAATCCTCCTACCGAGGCCCCGATGATGAATGCCACGACGATTCCAGTCGCAATCCAGCGTTTGGACGGCAATTTCACGTCACGCTTGGGCGGCTGATCCATGATGAGGAAGTCATGGGCTTCACCCAAGCGATTCATGCCATCTACGGATCCTTCTAACAGAACCGTGTCCCCTACCTTGAGCCGGACTTGCTCCATTCGCTTCCGTAGATCAACGCCTTTCCGGTGCACCGCCATGATGAGCACCCCATAGCGCTGGCGAAAGCGTAGCTCACGCAAGGTCTTCCCCACCAAAGAAGACTGCGGACCGATGACGCCTTCCATGAATTGGAGCTGCTGAGTCTCCATCTCTGACACATGCAGATGTCTCTGAGCAGGGAACTGCAATCCACCCGTCTTCTTAAAATCCTCGAAGCTCCCACCGTGAACGGTGAGCCGAATTCGATCTCGCGACTCAATGACAAGCTTGTCTAGCGGAAGAGAAAGAACCGAACCACCACGGCGCACCTCCAGAATCCGCGCTTCCGGGAATTCTTTTATCAAGGTCTCAACCAACGTTTTCCCGACCAAAGGAGATTCATCCTCCACCAAGACCTGTGTCAGGAAATGACGTTTCTTCTTCTCAGCCACCTCGGCTTGCAAAGATTCACGCGTGGGCAAAAGCTTGCGTCCCAAAGTCAGCATATATACAAAGCCAATCGCAGCGTAGATCAGCCCTAACTTGGAAACCTCGAACATGGTGAATGGCTGATAAGCCTCACCGCGAGAACCAAAGACGTCTTGCGCAGCACCATCGATGATCAAATTCGTGGATGTTCCTGTCAGGGTACAAGTCCCGCCCAAGATCGATGCAAAGGATAGCGGAATCAGAAGCCGAGACGCCTTGAGATCGCTGCGACGAGACAACGCCACGACCACGGGCAGAAAGACGACCACAATGGGAGTGTTATTAATGAAAGCAGAAAGGACTGCTGCTAACACCATCATCACAATGAGGACGCGAGTCTCCGTCGTTCCCGCCACTTTGGCAAACACATCGCCAATGATGTCGATGCACCCCGTGCGTTCCAGACCCGCGCTGAGCACGAACATCGCCGCCACCGTGATAGGAGCCGGATTGCTGAAGACCGCGAGCATATCATCCGTTGAGAGAACTCCAGTGGCCCACACAACCATCATGGCACTCAACGCGACGACATCAGGCGGCGCCCATTCGCGGAAGAAGGCCAGGATCACGACACCCAGGAGGATGTATACGATGATAGTCTGATCGATCATTGATCTAGCGCCCTACAGCTTAGGCACAGGTCATTCAACGGATTGTTTGGAGAAAAACCTGGCCACCAAGGCTTCCTTTGGGGGCAATGTAAGATACGTCACGATGAACAGAGACAGGGCCGCCCCTAACTGATCCCACACGAACGGATTGAGTCCCAAGGGTTTGGCGCCGGTGGCATGCAGTATGAGGTGGGTCACGGTCCCACCAATCATCCCAGCAATGATCCCGGCTCCATTGGCTCGTCGCCAATAGAGCGTCACCACCATGGGCACTAGAAACGCCGCCCCAACGCCACCACTGGCGAACACGATGACATCTTGTAGCTTGTCTGGCGGGCGTAGCGACGCCAAGAAAGCAGCCGCACCAATCGAAGCCGTGGTCAGGTAGCTCAAACGCTTCACCTTCACTTCAGAAGCGTCTGGCCGAATGAAGCGCTGGTAAACATCACGCACCAACGACGAAGACGCCACTAGCAGAAAACTATCCACGCTCGACATGACGGCGGCAAAGGGTGCCGCCAAGAGCAGTCCCGCCAACCACGGCACGCCCGCCCCAGCCGTCAGAACTGTGGCCAATTCCGGCATCGTCCGATCGAGATCAATCTCCATTCCCGAGAGCAACGTCCGCCCGCAGCAGAAGATCACGACCAAGGTGAAATAGATGATCGAGAAGTAGATCGAGACAGTCACGATCGCATAACGAAGAGTCTTCGCGTGTTTGAAAGCCATCAGACGCACCATGTTTCCAGGTTGTCCCGCCGTGCCGAACGCCCAAAAGACAAAGAAACTGAAGGCCAGTGTCAATGTCAGGTAGCCAACATCGGAAGTCTCGTCTGGACCCGGGGCCGTTAGAAAGACCCCAGCTTGATTCGCCCCATGCGCGTAGGGTCGGACCTCAACCATCGTCGCCATATACAAGGCGATCGCTTCCAGACGCTGCCTTTCGATCTCCCATGGCGTCGTGATTTCTAACACTTCAACGACCGCACTCTTCTGCTCGCCTACGACAAACACACACGGTTCTGCGAGACAAAGAACTCCTTCAGTGGAAGTCTCGATCCAGGCACCCTTCGCCAAGGTTACCCTCTCGGTTCCTTCTCTCTCCAAAGTCGCCGTCCCATGATTCGGCGGCGTCATCGTTGCCAATCGCTCGTTCGCCGCAGTCAGCCCACCCGTTTGTTGCAAGACAAGGACCAGCATGAGCGCCACACCTAACACCATGATAATCCCCTGCATCACATCCGTCCACACCACCGCGCGGAACCCGCCATAGACCACGTAGGCAATCACGACCACCGCAAAAACCGTGAGACACAACAGATAGTCCGCCTCGGCCCCAGCAATCCATGGGATTGGCCCTTTCACCGCATGCACCCACGCCACCACTTGTTGAAACATCGGCACATCCCAAAGGAGCGTGGAAAGAATCTTACTCCCTGCTTTGAACTGCGCCACAAGGTAACAGAACATGAAGAACACAATGAGCACCGTGGCGACGCCCCCCACTGCGGGACTATCCAGACGCTTTGTCATCACTTCAGGCAGGGTCAGCGCGCCCGATCGCTGGGAGACTTCATTCAGTCGTTTACCTAACAAACCCATACCCACGATCGGGACCATCATGTAGCCCGCAATCCACAAAGCGAGAACCCATCCATGCAAATACACCAGTGCCGGAAATCCCACAAAGGTGCCGCCAGAGGCCGCCGTTGCCGCAAATGTGAGCGCTAGAGCCCAGACACCCAACGACCGACCACCCAAGAAGTACTCACTAACAAAGGACTCAGACGTCCGAATCCGGGCGGACCACCAGGCAAGTAAGCCCACGCCGATCATGTATACAATGAAACTCACCAAGGGTGCCAAACTCGCCATGCACCAGTCCACCAAACGCGCGTTCAACGCGCAAGCAAATCATCGCAGACCGATTCTTAGACAAGAATCCAACTACGCATGCGAATGGAGCACACACCGCCAGCCGCTGAAGTGACAGCCCCTAGCCTAATCCAAGGTCTGCAAGAACGCTAACAGATCACGAAGCTCGCGTGGCTTTAGAACCAATCCGGCAGGTGGCATGCCACTTACGGGTTGGGATCGCTCAGCGATCTCTGAAACAGGGATCTCACGAATCTCGCCGTCCTGACTGATGATCACCATTTCCTTGTTCTGCGAAACCAGCGTTCCGGTGACAAGATCGCCCGTACGCAAGGTTACCGTTTGAATCCCATAGCCGAGTGCGACCTCCGCTTGAGGATTGATGACCGATTGAAGAATGTCCTGCGGCTCATGACGCCCAGCGAGCCCATCGAGTGGAGGCCCAACGTCGCCTCCCTTACCACGAAGTGAATGGCAACGGACGCACTGCGCCGCGAGATTCGTTTCGTAGAGAATTTGACCATTGCTAGTATCACCACCGTACAATGAGAGTCCATAAATGCCATCGGCTCCAGCTTGCTCGCGATACGCCTGGGTCTGCTGCAGCAAATCCGCATCGCCACTGCTCTCGGCCGCATCAAAGACGTCCAACTGAATCTGAGGATCAAGTTTTCCCCCCACGAGCGCCGTCATCCATTGGCTTACCAAACGCTTGCCCAGTAAAGGACTGAAGGTACTGGCCGCACGAACGGCAGCCTGCTTCTCTAAAGACGTGGCCCCGGTTTGGACGACTTGCTCCACCAAATCAACAGCCTCATCGCCGTGCACTCGAGCCCAAGACTGCACGGCAGCCGCACGAAGTGCGGCGGAGTTCGGAGCCGCCAATGCTTGCTCACAAGCCTGTTGATAGAGATTTGCATTCTCTGCTCGAATCTTCTCTAAAGCTAACAATGCATCGATGCGAAGAGATTCCGTCGTATTCGGATTGGACGCCATGTGCGCGAGCTGTGGCGGCGTCTTTTCCCTACCATAGAGAGCATCCAATCGCTGAGCCAAACCTTGCAGATCCCGGTCTTCCAACTCTAGCAGATCCTGCAAATGCGTCCTAACAGCACTCTTAGCCAACCCTGCAACGGATCGTTTCAAAGGCCGCCAACGTCCCCAGACGCCTTCGCGATTGGGCGGGGTGTCCCAAGCGAGAAGCAGTTCCATGACCGACTGCCGTATCTCTTTGGGATGTGTGTCCGCGCGAGCCACTTGGCACAGTCGATCAGCGGCCTCGGCCGAGCCTAACTGAAAGTTCGCATGAATGGATCGGCGCACATAAGGAACAGTCGCACCTTCCATTCCCACACTCTCCGCCAACGCTTGGATGCCACCTGTGATCTCACGATCGTAGATTGCACGTGCCGCTTCCGTAGCGACCACCATTGAGGCATCACCCAGGAACTGGCTCACCCTTGGTTCATCGAGACGTCGCAGAACGAGCACTGCGGCAAGGCGCACCGCTTCGGATTCCGAATTCAGAGCCTTTTCAAACCAGCTCTCTAAGTTGTTGCCATAGGTGAGCCCCATGACAGCCGCATGGCGCAGGTAGGGATCCGCATCATGATTCGACTGCACCAATTGCATCAGGCTCTCTTGTGCACCGTCAGGTCGTAACTTGCCCACGGCATAAGCCGCGTGAAACCGCAATCGAGGATGATTCACCGCTCCAAGCGCCTCCATGGCCGCTCCGCTCGCTTCCATAAACTTCTGATGCCCGCACAATTCTAACACCCGCCCACGCACTTCCGGATCGGCGTCATTGAAATACGGAACCAAAGATTCCATCACAGATGGGTCTTGCCGAGCCAGCTGCCCCAAGCCCCACACCGCATGCAAACGCGCCAGTTGGAGATTTGAAGATTCTGCCAGGACACTGACAAACACCGCTTTCGCCTTGCGATCGGCAAGCACGCGCTGAGCCTCATAGCGCACGCGCTGATCACCATGCCCCAACTTGTCGCCCAGTTGCTCATTATCAAAGTCCTTAAAGCCGTGCCCGAACCAGGTCTGAACGTCCCGCACCTCGGCGATCTTCGGATCCGCAGTCGTTAGGGTATAGATGGACGCATGCTCGCTTATCCCCCAACCTGGTCCCCATTCTGACGCATACACTTTCCCATCATAACCAAAGGCAACATCGGAAACGGTGGGGCCATCATGAAAGGTGTGATGCCCAGACAAGGAGAAGCTTGCCCCCTTCGGCTTGACCCGGAACGACTGAATGCTCCCACGCCCACCACGGTAGTCACAAAGAAAGAAATAATCACGATAGCTCTCTGGCAAACCGGTCCCCGGATAGTGCGCCATGCCTGAGGGCCCGCTATTGAGATGGGCTAGTGGTGGCACGATCCACGCTGGCTGCAGGCCTTCCTCCTCGCGAGGAAGTTCCCACATCGCTTCGCCTAACCAAGGCCCACGATCGGCCAAGCTCTGCACGGAAACACGCCATCCAGAATCTCCCCCATCGACCACATACACCAAACGCGCCCGATCCCCCGCATCGCAGTTGTTGTCCCCAGTAAAGAGATACCCCAAGTCATCGAAAGCAAGTTCCTGCGGATTGCGCATGCCTTTGGCGACCATCTCCAGATCACTGCCATCTGGCCAACATCGAAAGACGGCTCCTGTGTTAGTACCATGATACACATTCCCTTCCTTCGTCCTCACGTCGAAGCCCCGATCTGCCATCGAGAAATAAAGTCGCCCATCAGGCCCCCAAGTCAGCCCATGAAGATCATGCCCGAACCAGCCTGTCCGAATCCCATAACCACGAGATATTTCTTCACGTTCATTGGCCACATCATCTCCATCCGTATCGGTCAAGCGCCAGATCGAAGGAATGCAAGCAAAGTAGATGTCGTTTCCTCGCACTAGAACACCAGCTCCTGCGCCCGCTAACATGTCATTGAAACCTTCGGCCACGATCTTGCGATGATCCGCTCGCCCGTCCCCATCACGATCTTCTAGCAGAGCGACTTTCTCCGAGTATTTGGTGAATAAGTCAGAGCCATCCGACTTGAAGTCATTCCGTTCGGCACTGATCTCTGTCTGGAGTTCGCCATCAGCCAACCACGCATTCAGAAAGCCCCGCCTCTCCTCCAAGCTGTTTGTCTGCAAATCATCCTCTTCACGTCGCGTCTTTCCACGATTATCGATCACGCCCCTGCCATCGTAGCGATACGTCTCCGCAACATAGACTCGATTCCGATGATCGACATCAATCGCGACGGGGCCATAGACCATCCCAGATGAAGTGAACTCCTGTCTAACCAAATCAATCGGGTCTGGCGCACCCATTCGAGTTTCATCAGCAAGCCCATCGGCCTTCGGCACCAAGGTGCCGCGCATGACTGGATTTCCCCATTGAACACCATCGTCACTCACAAACACCGAGAACTTATGAATCGCCCCATCCGTTTCCAAGTTGGGCAAATAACGAAATCCAGCCAGAATAATCGTCTGATGCAGATCGATATCGATATGATGAGGCGGCTCGCCATGGGATTTCCATGCGGTGGCCAGGTCCTCATCGATCGCATACAAAGAACTCTCCGAATCAACACCGAAGCCATTGCTTGATTCAAACACAGACCACAATTCTCTTGAAATAGGCTGCCCATCCGCAGCCTGGAGCAATTGTAAATCAGCCACATTGGCGTAGCGATCGTTTCCTGCAGCCTCATCACTCACCAGCCGGAAAAAACGCCCTGCGACCGGCTCAAAGACGATCTCAAAGGGCTTGGCCCCCCCATGGGCCAAGGCTCCTTTCTCTTGAGACCATGCACTTGTCGAAAGCACCATGAGCAGGAAAAGACGAAGGAAGATGCCGGGGGAGAACTGCATTCAGATTGCGGGGATGTGTCTTAAAGGCCATCTTAGGAGACCTCTTCTTCCAGCGCAAAGGGAAAACACGAATCACATTGGACCCATAACGAGAGATCGCGTAGAAACACCTCCATGCACCACGCATTTCTATTCATCTTCGCCTTCCTCACCGGACTCAGCATCCTAGCAGACGCCAAAACCAATATCGTATTTATCCTAGCCGACGATTTAGGCTATGGCGAACTCGGATGCTACGGTCAAGAGAAGATCAAAACTCCTAACATTGACCGTTTGGCAAGTGAAGGCATTCGTTTCACTCAACACTACACCGGCGCACCTGTCTGCGCTCCGGCACGTTGCGTCCTTCTAACGGGGCAGCATTTGGCCCACGCGGAGATCCGAGGAAATAAGGATTCAGGCAATGGCAGGGTCTTTCCAGGGCAATGGCCCATCACCGATGAGGCGGTGACCTTGGCAGAAGTCTTGAAGGGAGCTGGCTACACCACGGGCGCTTTCGGAAAATGGGGGCTGGGCCCTTCGAACACATCAGGATCTCCAATGAAACAAGGATTTGATCGCTACTATGGCTACAATTGCCAACGCAATGCCCACAGTTACTATCCCCATTTCCTAGATTCCGATGAGCGCGAGGTGGCCATCAATCAAGGCCTCGTCGTGGGTCATCAACGGAAACCCGAAGGCAAGGTGATCGCTGACGACTATCATTTACGCAACTACGCTCCTGACATGATCCTAAAAGAAGCTCTATCATTCCTAGATCTCCATCATGAGAATCCTTTCTTTCTCTATCTCCCATTCGTCGAGCCCCACGTCTCGATCCAATCACCACAAGAATGGATCGATCAGTACCCGGCCGATTGGGATGAAGAGAAGGGCCCATACCGTGGCCAGAACAGTTACCTCCCCCACCCTCGTCCACGCGCTGCCTATGCCGCCATGATCTCGGACCTGGATGATCATGTGGGTCAAGTCTTGGCGAAACTGGAAGAACACGGCTTAACAGATGATACGCTTGTCGTCTTCGCGTCGGACAACGGCACCACGCATCCTGGCAAAGACCCCAATTTTCACATCGGTGGTGTGGACGCGCCGTTCTTCAATTCCACCGCTGACCTACGTGGATGGAAAGGCAGCGTCTACGAAGGCGGCATGCGCGTCCCCTGCGTGGTGAAATGGCCCGGCAATGTCAAGCCGAACACCCACTGTGACGACCCCACCTACTTTCCCGATTGGTTCCCCACTCTCACAAGCATCGCAGAAGCCAGCATTCCCAGCGGACTTTCTCTCGACGGCATGAATCTGACCAAGATCCTCCAAGGGGAGACCAGTCCACCTAGATCCGAGCCTATGATCTGGGAATTCGCCGGGTATCAAGGGCAAATCGCCATCCGCGACGGCCAATGGAAAGCCGTGCGACGCGGCGTCCGCACGAAGGAGCCCGAAGCCTGGGAGCTGTATGATTTAGAGAATGATCGCGGCGAGAGCAAGGATCTCGCCCGCGAACATCCTAGCATCGTAACCAAGCTCGAATCCTTCTATGTGCGCACACGCCGCCCGGAGCCCGACTTCCCCTTGCCTCTCTATGACAAGCGTTAGTTTCGAATTTCAAACTTCATTATGAAAAGCATCGCCGTCTACTGTGGATCGAGCCTTGGCAACGACAACGCTTTTGTCGAAGCCGCAAAGAAGTTAGGCCAGATCATGGCCGAGCGAAAGATCGATCTCATCTATGGAGGTGGAAGCGTGGGCTTGATGGGCACCATTGCCGACGCCGTGCTCTCGCATGGAGGGAAAGCCATCGGAGTGATCCCACGTTTTCTGCATGAGCATGAGTTAGGTCATGAGAGCTTGACCGAACTGATCGTGGTCGAAACCATGCACGAACGTAAGCAGAAGATGATCGATCTAGCAGAAGCATTCATCGCCATGCCAGGCGGCTTTGGCACCTTGGAAGAGCTTGGCGAAGTCCTCGCATGGAGCCAATTAGGTCTGCACAACGGTCCATGTGGTACGCTCAATGTGAACGGATTCTATGATGGACTGCTCGCCTACACAGACCGCATGTATTCGGATGGCTTGGTCCGCCAAGAGGATCGAAACCGCTTCTTGGATGACCCTTCTCCTGAAGGATTGTTAGAAAAGATGGAACATTGGGCACCACCCGCTGAGTTGAAGTGGGCGCACATCAAGAGGGAAAACTTGTAGCTCTATTCTTCTGCGGAAGCTGGCGTCTCGGCGTCATCTGGAAAGACCGGCCACTTCGCTCTAAGATTCAATTCCTTCGGGACCGCCACATCCAAGCGTTCGCCATCTTGAAAAGCGCGATCCGCGTATGTCAGCGAGATCGCAGTGGCCGAGAGTCGATCCCGAGACAAACGGGCCAAATGAAGAATGACAGCGAGATCTCCACCTTCCTTGATTCTCAGGCCATGGCCTGGCTTGTAGGGATTGGTGAATTCGCCAAGAATGGGGAGGAGATAATCGAGGATCAAGTTAGGAAAATCTTTGGACCGAGCCCTTAAGGCGAGCCCTGGAAAAATATCGTCCTTCCCAAGCACGCGACTCTCCAGAACTTCAAAACTACCCGTGATATAGCCTAACATATCACCGTTTTTAAAATTCTGCACGTAGAGTCGCTTTTGAAGATCATTGATCACCTTCAACTGATCCTCTGGCCGACCTGATTCCTGATCGAAAAGTTTCCGTGCGGCAAAGAACTTGGGCCTTTTCCGCATTTCCCACTGTGGAGGTTTCGTCGCGCTGAAGGTCTCAAGATCATCAAGTTTGACGATCTTACGCAAGAGCCCGTAATTGAACGGTATGTGAGGATTTCCAAAGATGTAGGCAGGGAAAAGCCAGGAGATGATGGCCATCGCCGACAAGAGGAGGATCAGCAGAATCCAGGCAAGAAGATTGGTCTCTGGACCTCTATTAGGCACGCCGTCACGCGCATAGCCATAGGGCGATTTGGACCGAGTCCCTCGAATGAAATCCTGACGTGCCACTTGAGAAATGGTTAGTTCGACCCAGCCGCTTCTTCTTCACTGCCACACACTGAGCCATCGAGCGAAGAATCGTAGGCCGGCGTGGAACCTGCCTCGGCTGGTTCAAATGACGTTCCACAGCCGCAGCTTCGCGCCGCCTGTGGATTGTTGATCTTGAATCCGGCATCCGTCAGAGCCTCCGAAAAGTCGACCTCAGAGCCGTCGAGAAACGTTAGACTTTCGGGATCGACGATGACGTCCCCCCCGGCAGTCGTGATCACCGTATCTCCCTCCGCCTGATCATCGAGCTTCATGGCGTACTGATGTCCCGCACAACCACCTTTCTGGACAAGGAGTCTCAACGCCTTCCCGCTGTCTCCCACCAAGGATTTCAATTCTGTTGCCGCATCTTCAGTCACTGTGATCATAAGCTTAGAGTAGAGCGCCGAACCGTTCGGTCAACCCGCTCATGCGCTTTCATCCACCGGCACAGGAGCCCCCGGATGGAGCAAGCCACGCGCTTTCAGATCGCTCCAGAATGCTGAGGGAATGACGGCTTCACACTGCTCCAGATGATGCTGCACATGCTCTGGAGCAAGTGCCCCAGGGATGATCGCCGCCACCAAAGGATGCGCCAAGAGGAACTGCAAAGCCGCCGCAGACAGTCGCACCCCATGCTTCTCACAGATCTCCACCATTCGGCGCGTCTTCTCCAAGATCTCTGGCGGTGCCGACTCATAGCCGTACTTGCTGTCCAGCGTGGGCCCCGTGATGAGAATGCCAGAGGCAAAGACCGCGCCAATCACCAGACTGATGCCCAACTCGGCGCAACGCGGAAATTCATCATCAAGCACGTCTTGATCCAGCAACGTGTAAGGCATGGCGATCAGAAAGAAATCCGGCCGCACGAATGCTAGGACCCGATGAATCGTCTCGCGGTAGTTGACGCCAACACCGAAACCCGCAATCCGTCCACTCTCGCGAAGTTCTTCCAACGCCCTTATGCCTCCACCAACGACCAATTGGCGCGTGTGATTCTCCACTTCCTCAGGCGTATGAAACATCGTGTCCAAATCGTGGATCACTAACAAATCAATGCGATTCAATCCCAGCCGTTGCAAGCTATCCTCCCAAGAACGCATGATGCCTTCGTAAGAATAGTCGAACACAATATCAAACAGCAAAGCCCCTGACCAAGGCCCAGGATCAAACGTGGCCAAGTCAGGCGTCGGCACGAGCAACCTCCCGATCTTGGTCGAAATGACAAAGTCTTCCCGCGGTTGTTGTCTTAAAAATGTCCCCACTCGATGCTCACTCTTGCCATGCCCGTAAAATGGAGCGGTATCGAAATAACGCATCCCTCCATCCCAAGCCGCTTTAAGCACCGCCTGTGCCTCAGCTTCCTCGAGCCTCGTGAACAGCTCGCCTAACGGTGCCGCCCCGAAGCTCAGCTCGGTCATCCGTAGACCCGTGGTTCCAAGAGGACGTGTCGGAATCATCGTGGCCC
>JBLHHN010000065.1:0-22072 GCA_047616785.1 Verrucomicrobiales bacterium | reverse complement strand
GCGCATCTCGTAGATGAGGTCGTTGCTCGTGAAATCGTCCGTTTCGTTTCCGATGATGACGACGAAGAAACAGGTTTCAAGTCACTCCAGATCGAACCAGCGCTCCTGAGTCTTGTATGTCGTGAACTGAACGCTCGTAGGCTGAATAACGGCGAGCCAAAGATCTTCTCCGAAGAGGTCAAGAGGTCGCAAGACGATATTCTAAAAGACTTTTATGAACGTAGCTTCGATGGGCTTGAGGAATTGGTCCGCATCTTTGTTGAGGACCGACTGGTGACAGTGTCAGGATTCCGCAGCACCGTCGCCCTTGAAGACGCTATCGTCTCCGGTTTGGCGGCTCACGAACTCGCTCACCTGGTCGATCGCCGCTTGCTTCGCAAAGAAGATCGTCTTGGAATCCCGCACCTTGAACTCACTCACGATGTGCTCACTTCGGTGGTTCAGAAAAGTCGAGACGCCCGACGAGAGCGTGCGCGCATAGAGAAAGAGAGGCGAGAGCGAGAGGCAGAAGATGCGCGGAGGCGTAATCAACTTCGGCGCACTCAATTGCTCATGCTGACGATTGGTTCCGTGGCTTTAGTCTTCCTCTATATGATGCAGAAAGCAGAGCACCAGGCGCGTTTAAGCTTTTCTCATCAGCTCCTCACTAGTGCAAAGTTGAAGTCCACGACAAGGGAGCACGGAACTTCCCTGCTGCTGCGCGCAGCAGCCTACCATAACTATAAACTAAGCAAGATCAACGAAGAGGTTGAGTCTGCCTACTACGAAGCCGTGACAAGCGCTCCCTATCTCTGGGGGACCTTCCATCACGAAGGAGAGGTTGTGGGTGTCACTTGGGATGAAAAGAATGACCGAGTCTGGTCAGCGTCAGCTTCTTCAGAAATGGATTGGGCCGTAGAGATCTGGAATTGGAATCCTGAGCATCCCGAAGAGCTCGGCAAGCGCACTCATGTCCTTCAAGGCCACACCGGCAAAGTGGAAGAAGTGGTCTGGAATCCAGAGCGCACCCGTTTGGCATCCGCAGGTTGGGATGGCAATGTCATGATCTGGGATGCGGTGGAAGGTGGCAATCCGCTCCGAGTTCTTGAGCACAATGATAGAGATGGCCATTTGACGATTGTCCGTAGCCTCGCGTGGAATAACGAAGGAACTCATTTAGCCACGGCCAGCGAAGATTTCGGCGTGCGGATCTGGGACGCCGAAAGTGGAGCGCTCTTGTTCACATTCACGGGTCACACTAGTATTGCCACTACCGTTGACTGGAGCAAAGAGAGTGATCGCTTGGTTTCTGCTGATCACAACGGCAAGATTCGAATCTGGAATGCGGTGGAAGATGGAGAAGCGATAAGCATTCTAGATCAGGGAAACATCCCGATCAACGCAGTCGCATGGATGGGCCTTGGCAACCGGATTGCTTCTGCTTCCGATGATGGCAAAGTTAGGATTTGGGATCTTTCGAACAATACTGTGCAGCTAGCAAAGGTCCTTGAAGGACATCTAGATGAGGTGTGGCGTCTTTCCTGGAAGGAAATGGATGGAGTTGGGCGTCTCGCTTCTGCGGACAAGGTCGGCGAGATACGGATTTGGAATGATGACGAACTAGAAAGAGTTCTCATTGGGCATGAGGGACCAATTACGATGCTCAAGTGGAATACTGCGCTCACTCGGCTGGCATCAGTGAGCAGTGATCGGACACTTCGAATCTGGGATCCTAGTCGCCGTGGCGAACCGGTAGAGGTGGTTTTGAATGACCAGCTCGAGGATCTGCAATGGCCTGTCCAATCACTGTCTTTGACTGGAGAAAGAGTGCGATTCACCTCAGCCGAGGCAGGAGGGAAATTACGAATGTGGCAGGTCGAGAACGGCGATGCCGATTCGCATCTCACTCAAGTGGGGATCTCCGATGATGTTGCCTTAGCGAGCGCCAACAAACAATGGAGCTTTCTTGCCTCGACTAGCACTGGAGACGATGCACATGGAATTCAGATTTGGAGTGTTGAGAGTGGCGAGTTGCTGCGCACTCTAGAAGGGCACACGGGTCCTGTCACAGCCATCGAATGGAATCGATCTGGAAACCAGCTGGCCTCAGTGAGTCGAGATGGAACGGTGTGCATTTGGAATCCAGAAGATGACGGCAGCCTGCTCCACAAACTTGTCCATGATCAAGTCAAGGCAGTCGCTTGGAACGGTAAGGATACCAAACTGGCCTCGCTTGGCGCAGACGGCAAGATTCGGATTTGGAATGCGAACAAAGGAGGCGAAGCCATTCATACTGTGGAAGTGGCAGTAGAAACGCCTAGTTTGTCGCTAGCTTGGAATCCCAAGAATCATCAACTCGCGGCGGTAATCCAGGAGGGTAAAATACACATTTGGGAGGCCAACAAAGGCGGCAAGCCTTTGCACATTCTACGTCTCCTGGAAGAGCGGACGGTCGGACCAATACTGTGGAACAATCAAGGAAACCTATTGGCTTCTGGATGCGGAAGCGGATTGATTCGCATTTGGGATACCGAATCCGAAAGAATCAGTGATCCCCATTTCATCCTAAAAGGGCATGAGAAAAGGATCATGCACTTGGCTTGGAATGAAACCGGAACGAGGCTGGCATCCGTCAGCCTTGAGAATCGTGGCAAGATGCGACTTTGGAAACTTGACGATGAATCATGGCGGCAGTCAGCCAAACGGATCGTCAACCGGAATCTTACCGAAGAAGAATGGCGCACCTACATTGGCATAGAGCACCAGTATCCAGTAGTGTTTCCAGAGCTCTCAGCCAGTCGACAATAACGCTCGAAAAATCGGCCTGCGGCATTACTGTCTGATCAATGAGATCAAAGATATTCTGTTCCATCTTACTACTCGTAGTATTCCAAAGAGTCGTAACAGTTGAAGCCGCTGACTTCACGATCGACAAGAATACCTACACGGTAGGCGACGTGATCCAAGTGACCTGGACGAATTCACCGGGCAATGTATTCGATTGGTTCGGCGTTTTCAAGAATCCCGGTCCAGTGAACGCAAACACTTACACAGATTGGTTATACACAAGCGGCTCAAGTGGCTCGATAGCGTTGACTCTCACGGTACCAGCTGGCGATTACGCCTTGGTGTTCTTGGAGGACAATGGTTATGACCAATTGGCTGATCCGATCCCGTTTAAGGTTGTCGATAGGCTCACTCCAGAACCAGTTGACCTGGCTGCTGGGCTAAGTGACTCTACTCAGGTGGGATCGGAGTTGCAGTGGACTTGGAAGGCCCCGGTGAACGGCTATGTGGAGTTCAACACATTCAGAAGCGAAACCGGTACACGGATCACTGTTAGAAATAATTCGGATCTGCTCGTTGCCGAGAATGACGACGCGTTTCCGCCACCCTATCAAGGACAACACCCAACGCCGGATCGCAGTGCGGTGATCTTCCGAGCGATCGCGAATGAGAATTACAAGATTTCAGCGACCAGTGATAGTGGTCAAACAAATGGGCTGAAGCTCAATGTTCTTTCTGTGCCAGACCTTCCACCAGCAGTCGCTCTTCGTGAGACCGCGATCATTGCACCGGATGACGCGGGCACCAACGGATTGATCCATCAGAACATGAGAACCAACACGGACTTCTTTCGTTCGGATGAAGACCCGCCACGGCATTATATTGTTCATGATGTCCTGATGCCCAATCCCGGATTTGATGATCGCATCCATTACTTTCTGATAAAGAGCATTAAGAGGCAGGCGACAAACAGGTATGATATTCCCTACATGCTCTCCTATGATCTTTTCCCGTCTCTCCACGAGCCGGCAACCGTTCATACCCAAGACGGAAGCGGATGGGCCCGTATAGGAGCGACATCCTTCCTTTCCTATGATCTTCAATTCAGATCTGTGGCTTCGATTGGACCGCTTCCAGATCAGGGCAGCACCTTAGTCATTGTCGGCAGTGTCGGTGGTGCCGCCCATGTCCGGATCTTCGATGCAAATGGGGAAATGATTGTCGATAAGGCAGAGAACGAACTCTTTCCTGGGAATGAACTTAATGCTCTAAAAAGTGAATCGATCAATTACCCTGACTTTCCAGACGAGTCTAGGCTGGTCAATAACCCGCTTCGGAGGCGGATCATCGAGAACGCTACGGTGAGCGCTGGCTCTCCCCTCCACTTCGTCACACCAGACGAGGCCGCAGGAATGAAACTTACCGTCTTCCGTAACCCGTTTTCACCACTCGCAAATCCAACTCTCGCTGTGGATGGTTTCGACGGGTGTACAAATGATCGAGGGAGAGCGAATACAAACGAGCTTTGCACCGGAGGGGGGCACTCCAGGGATGTGGTGATCACCGCTGTCTCGGCCTATTATCCACATCCATATGGTTATGTGGACAACGAACGCATTATTGATGAAGGATCGTGGCTCCGTGGCCAAGGATGGGGCGTTACCTATGGTCCTGCCTCAGATCTGGATAAGAATGAAGGCAAACTCAGAGTTCGAATCGACGGAGCGCCCAGTGAGTCATTTGGGTGGCAACTCTACCAAGATGGTCAGCCATACCTGGATGCAGGCTTGCCTATCATAGGAGAGACGGCGATTACAGAGGTGATTCTGCCATCGGACGAGCGTTTCGAAATCCGTTTCGACAAGCCTGATGGAGACCAGATCCTAGGGATCATGAACGGATCCACTTATGACATTATCAATGTGAATGCCGACGGAACCTGTAGCGTGCTCGAGAATCGCGAATTGGAAGACGGTCAGTCTGACATGACTCAGTGGGGAGGACTACAGATCAAGGAAGGTCAGATTGCTGATGTGAGTGTTCAGTATCAGGGCCCTGATCTCATTGCTGATTTCGAAATTGAATCTGTCGAAGTGGACCGGACTACGAAGATAACCACATTGACCTGGAGGGTGCAGAATGGAAAAGCCTACGGAGTGGCCCGCTCAACAGATCTCAAGAATTGGACCACCCTCGTTGATGGCCTCGAAACTGGCAGGTTCACGGACAATAATCCGAATGCGGGCAAGGAGACCTGGTACCGGGTGATCAGGAATTAAACTCCGAATGAGACTCGAGAACACAGCGTGTTTGTTATTCTGGTTACTTACTTCAGCAGCAATCGCCCAAGCACAGATTGTCGCTGATGGCTCTTTGGGAACACGCGTTTCCGGGCCCAGCAATGGTATCGTGATTTCTGACGGCTTTAGAAATGGGCAGAACTTGTTCCACAGCTTTGATTCGTTCTCCGTGAACGTGGGAGAAGTGGCAAGCTTCGCGGAATCATTGGGCGTCAGTCGAATCCTTGCTCGGGTCACGGGGCCTAACAGATCAGAAATCCAAGGGATACTGAGAGCCCAGTCCGATCTCTACCTCATGAATCCCAATGGCGTTCTCTTTGGCGAGGGCGCAACGCTTGAGGTGAATGGGCTGTTTGTAGCGACGACTGTAGATTCCATCAAGTTGGGTGAAAGCGGTGAGTTTTCAGTCTCTCAGCGAGGCGATTTATCGCTCCTTACTTTCGATGCACCTGAGGCCTTCGGTTTTTCGGGCGATCGCATAGCGGCACCAATCGAGGTAACCACGTTGCTGAGCGCTCAAGGTTCCGTGACGCTCGTGGGCGGAGATATTCTAGTTCGAGGAGGAACGGCGGGGCTTGAGATCGACTCTGGAGACATCACTTTGAATGCTGGTGGTCGTGTGACACTTGAGGGCGCAAGTCCCCGTGCCAGTGATAAGGGAAGTATTAGCACGAATGGTCGCGTCGTGATCCGTGCAGGCGAATTGCAGATGGAAAACTTTGATATCAGCACGGGCGAAGGAAGTCCGAGCATGGATATCGACATCGCTGGCGACATGAGTATGCGCCCCGCTAGCACCATCAGAAGCAAGTCTGGTGACATCGCCGTTCGCGCAGGCGGCGATATGAACTTAACAGTCGCTCAGATCATGCTTGAGGGATCAGGATCAACTCTGACGGTGACAGCAGAAGGAGACTTGATGCTCACAGGATTGGGGACGAGCGGCAATAATCCAAGTCTCATTCAAGCCAACGTGACTGGCAGTGAATCTGGAGCGGATGTGACGGTCAATGTTCGCGGAGATATTCGTTTGGAAGGCAGAAATACAATGATTGGCGTGGAGTCTTCTGAAGGATCCTCTGGAACACTCGGGAACGTTCAGGTTGTTGCCGACGGAAACATAGATCTATCAAGCCGAGCTCGGATCAGCTCTGAGGTGAATGGAAGCGGAGGCGGAGGAGACCTTAGCGTTCAAGCTGGAGGCGATATCCTCCTTGATGATCGCGGTTCGATCATCGCGAGGTCATCGGAGCAATCGTCTGGACAGCTTGGTTCTGTGAGTGTGGAGGCAGCTGATGAACTTGTATTATCGAATCGAGCCGAGATCAGTGCGCTCACGCAGGGGAGTGGTAAGGGAGGTGACATCCATGTGAAAGCGGGAGGATTACTGATCGATGGAGGTGGGCTCACCACGGTGATCGGAGAGGAAGTCACACCCTTGGCCACAGGGATCCTTGCGAAAACCTTCGCCCCAGAAGGGGGAGGACAGGGCGGTAATATTGACATCAGTATTGAAGGGCAAGCATGGTTGAGAAATGGAGGCCTTATTGACTCCAGTACCGCTGGTGACGGAAATGGTGGAGCGATATTTTTCCGGGCGTCTGATCTCTCGATCGATGGGCGAGACCAGAGTGGGAACAACTTCATGTTCTCGACTGGCATCACGGCCTTTACCGAGAACCTTGAGATTCCAAATGCGGGACGGGGCGGAGATATCAATGTTTCTCTGAGACAAGGAGGCGCATTGCAGATCTTCAACGGCGGACAGATCGATACCAGTAGTTTCGGCGGCGTTGGCGTTGCTGGTAATGTCAGTATAAGCTTTGATCAAAGCCAAGGTTCCATCTTCATCGATAAGGGAGGTGCCGAGCGGTTCACCGGGATTGGCTCCGACACTTCAGGGAATGGCAATGCCGGTTTCGTTGCGGTGAACACCGGAACCTTGAGTATCCTCAATGGAGGACTCATTTCTACGGGTGTCTTTGATTCTCGAAATGGCCAAGCTTCTACCGGGAACGGAGGTGACATCACGGTTACTGCAAATACGATGCTGGTAAAAGGGGCCTCGCCGCCTGATCCGCCGGACCAGCAGGGAGGAAGTGTCATTGGTAATTCGGCCATCTATGCCGGAACCAGAACTGGGACGGCAGGAAGATCAGGGACCATTCATGTTATCACGACGAGCGGAGATCTTCGGCTCGAAGATGGTGGCGTCATTGGGGTGGAAAGCCATGGGCAAGGTGAAGCTGGTAGCCTGTTAGTAGAGGCCTATTCTGACATTCGTTTGGACGGCTACAGTCGCCTAACGGTTGCCTCAGCGGAAGCCGATGCTGGCGACCTTCGTATCCACGCAAACCGAGACGTCCTCGTGAGTGAAAGCACGATCACTGCGCAGGCAGGGGTTCAAGGAGAACGCGAAGCCACAGGTCGTGGCGGGAACGTCGCCATGGATGGCCGGATTCTTGCCCTACGAAATGCCAGCACCATCACGGCACAAGCCGTGAAAGGAGCTGGCGGCAACATCGACGTCGAAACGGATTACCTTCTCGCCAATAACATCGAGAGACAGGTCAGTGCCTCCTCTGAATTTGGAGTCGATGGCAAGATCAGAATCGACTCGGTTTTCGATCTCAGCGAAAGCCTGCCAAGGCTCGATGAGAGATTGTTATCAGAAACGGAAGAAGTGGAAGATCTTGATCCTAGCAAAGTCCCTGAAGATCATAGCACCTTTGTCCCCAACGGCGGAAGTGGGGGCATTCCAATCGATCCGGGCAGCTACCTTCCCAGTTTGAAACTTTGGGATTTGCCCTTGGGAGAGTGATTCAAAACTTCGCCACGGATATCCGGAAGTGAATGCCGTTGTTCTGTAAGCTGTCGTCCTGATTCTCAAAGTCGGTGAAGGCATGGCCCCAGTAGAGTTCGGCATGAATGTAATCGGTCGGCTGAATGAGAAGGCCGATTCCTGCGCTCACGACGGTTTCATGGTCGTGAGATTGGTTGAATCCTCCTTTGAGTTGATGATTCCATCCGCCCCCGACATCTACGAAAGGTGCAATTGTTAGAAGCGAGCCACGGTTATTGCTGGGAATCACAGGCACCCTGAATTCGAGGGTGCCAAGATAACCTATATCCCGAACCAATTGGTTCTCACGGTATCCCCTAACGGTGTTCATTCCCCCGACACTGAATTGCTCGAGCGAAGGCAAAGGGTCATTGCTCCACTGCATGGTGCCACGCAGGATCATCTGGGCGTCGGTATCGCCCAGTTTGCGCACATATTGGGCTTGGCCGAGCCAGCTGAAGAACGTGCCATCCCTTTCAGTCCCATCGTCAGTGGTTCCAAAGGCATCGATGCCGAAGCTCTCGGTTGAGCGCAATGCTAGTACCTGTTTGCTACTGCGACTGGTCCATTCCTGTGTCAGTCTGATGACGGTGGTCTCGGTTTCGCCATTGACCGCTCCTGCATTGACCGTGAAAGGAATTCCCAGAAGCGACGTTTCGCTCTCTTGCCGATCAGCGTAGAGGCCAAGAGCAAATTCATGCTCAAATTCGCCGTTCTGAGGGAACCCGCGCCATGGATGCCTGATCCCCATGCGTAAACTGCTAGATTTCCCATCGATATCCAGATCCTGAAAGGGTTCCTCAAGGACACTATAACTGTTTCTCTGATACCCGGCGTAGATTGTTGTGTCGTGGGCCGTGATTGGCAGCGTGTACGATGCCGCGAAGTTTTCAAAACCATGGTGTTCAAGGTCATCGAAGCCGTGATCAAGAAGTCCGTACCTAACTTCCAGATGATCACTATTGCCGGTGAGACTGGTGTGGCTGAACCAAGTCTCAATCTGTTCTTCGCCGACGCTGGGAGGTCGGCTGTTGCTGAATTCGATACCGGCTCGGATCGGCATGTTTTCAGTGACCTCGACCTGGAGATAACTTTCACCTGGCTTGCCATCCGGTTTCAGTTCCGCAGCCAGTCTTTGGATGTTCGGGTTGCGATGCAGCAAGAGGAGTGGCTCTTGCAAATCGTGGATGCTAAGCGGCTTTCCATCGCCAAGCCTGATTCTGCGTTCAAGAAAGCCGTCGCGGAGCCAGCGGTTTCCGTGCATGCGAATGTCTGTTAGAGCTCCTTCAACGATATTCAATGTGACCGTACCGTTGTTGATCGACTGATCCGGAATCAGTGCGCCGGAGTTGATGTAGCCTTTGTCGATGTAGCGCTTGTTGACTGCGAGCCGAGCACTTTCGAGGTCTTCAGTCGTGATCTCGCGGGCGGTGAATTCTTTCACGATCTCGCCCAACTCGGCATCGGCAATGACTTCTTCCGTGTTTCCTTCGAACCGAAATTCATCTAGGTAGGTCTTCAGCGGCCCACCATCAATCATGGTAATCGACGACCCCTCAGGAATCCTGATCGAAGGTTGCTCCGACTGGGACGTAGACCAGGATTGGCGAAATCCTTCCAGTGGACGTCGGCCTTGAAAACCTGGATCAGCAAAGTCCTGCTCCTTCGGTTCGTTGTCGTCCCGCTCCTTTATGGACGATCCATCTTCGTTGAGCCCTAGATCGCTCAGATCCGGGAGAACGAATGGCTGATCCTGCGCGAAAGTCACGGTCATGGAGCAAGAAACCACAACGAACGCTAACAGAGAGATTAAGAATAAATTGGCAGAATAACGCGACACGTGGATGAGCGACCCTAGTCCTGTTACCCTGTTCTTGTCGACATGGATAAATGCAGCCGTTAAGATCGATTTGAATTGATGAAATCATTCCCAATCAAGGTGCTTATCCTTTTCATTTCCATTGGGATGGTGGGAGTTGGGTATGCTCAGAAGGAGGCTGTCGCTGAAATGCATCAGCGTGGGATTGCGTCCTATCAGCGTGGTAACTTTCCTGTTTGCATCGACTTGTGGAAGCAGGCGCGGGAGATCGCTCATAAAGCGAAGCTCGAGCAGGTCGAGGTCGCCATCTTGGTCAACATGGCGATGGCATACCAGAGCATGGGAAATCCAGCGCTGGCTTTCCACACTTTGGATGAAGCAGAACAGCTCGCGGGAAAACTCAACGATTCCTATCTGCAAGTCCAGATTCGCGGCGTTCGGGCCGGGGTAGGCAATGATGACCGGTCATTGGCAGATCCTCCAAGGCAAGGTGACGCGTCCTCCGAATTGGCGTGGGCCCAAGCTCAACTGGACGGGCTTCTTCAAAAGCTGCGCCCCCCCGAGTTTCCTGCCCCACCCACATTGGAGGAGTGGTCGGCAGCGAACGAGTATTTCAAGGCGAGACCTCAGATTCTCAGGAGCAAGGTGGACGATTCCCCAAGTCTGAAAACCAGGAGGATGCTTCAAGATGCCCTTCAGCTGGCGCAAACGAGAAACTTCCTGGACGCGAGCGAGATCATTGAGTTTGAGCTAGGAAAAGATCGAAAGACGGTTCCATACGATAGGGAAATCAGAAAGTTGTATGCTAGTCTTGCATCGGTGCTCTCGGAGCGAAAGAAGAATGACTTGGCTCAGCTATGCCAGGCTGAGGTGGATCGAATGGATGCCTCTAACGTTATTGACAAGGAACCCGAAGCACTGCTTTTGTCGAATACGCGGCAAGGGGGAAATTGGGGCGACCTGTTCAAAGGACCCGCAGCCAAACGGTTAGCTGGGCGAGATCTCAAGATGATGCGGATCGTCGCACGTGGTGAATTCTTCCGTCGCCTCAAGCTTGCCGCAGCACAATTCGCCATGCTCGCAGAAGAGAAACGTAGCGCGGAGCGATCCCAAGGTATGGCGGAAGGACTCAAGACGCTTGCCGAGGCCGCGGAGATAGCGGAGGTGCAGTTCCGTACCAAGCGGGCATTGGATGTAAGGCGAGTGTTAGGCGCATGGCTAGCGGTTCCTGGATTCGGGCGTGAAGGCAGGAAGTCAGAACATCACCTCTTAGCCGCTTGGGCTGCCGCTCAGCAGAATGGGGATGAGGCGCTTGAAGCGTCGGCTTTGAATGACTTGGGGATTTCATTCTCTGCTAGGGAAAGCAATGGAATGGGCATCGCCTGTTTTGACCGAGCCGCCGGGATTGCCAAGCGTTCCGTTGACCTGGAATTGTTGAGCCGTATTCTTTTGAACCGTGCTCGGACGACGGGCGATCGCGCAGAATTGGAACGAGCAGAGGCACAGATGAGTCGTTTGCCTGATTCCCATACGAAGGCACAAATGCTTGTTAGTGTAGGGCAGCTTTCTCTGAAGCAAGGTAGGGTAAAGGCTTCTTATCAGAACTCTAAAGCCGCCTTGGAAACTGCGCGTCGATCTGAAGATCCCTTAGCGACGTCGCATGCCCTGGGATTCCTTGGCAAGCTCTATCATTCTCAAGGGCGAAACGATCAAGCCCTAGCATTGAGTCGGCGCGCCCTCCAATTGGCACAGGATGAGCCATTGCGTTCACGTGACCTTGCCTTTCGCTGGACCTGGCAGATTGGACGGGTGCTCAAAGCGAAAGGCCAATTACAGAGCTCCTTAGAATCCTATCATCGTGCCGGCGAGCTCTTGGCCGAGATTCGTCAAGACACCGTCATTGGATACCGCCAGCGCGGACCTGGTTCGAGTTTCCGTGAAGAAATTGGCCCATTTTACGTTGAACTAGCAGACTTCGCGTTTGCTGAAGCCCGCCGTCATTCGTCTGACAGTGCGGAGTGGGAATCAAGCTTGCGGCAGGCGAGGGAGAGCATTGAGCTGTTCAAGGCGGCCTTGCTTGAGGATTACTTTCATGACAGTAGTATCACGACATACCGCCAGGCGAAGGGTCTCACGTCAGACGCTCTTCCTAGGCGCAGCGTGGGAGACGTAGCCAGGCTTTCGACAACTCCAACGGCAGTCTTGTACTTCATACCCATGGAGAGTAGAACGGAGATCCTCGTCGAGTTGGGCGGGCGAATGTATTGGCACACCGCAGAGATCGAGCGGATTACCCTCGAAACTCTAACCAAAAAAATGCGCCTCGCTCTCGATCCTATGGTGTCTAGCGGAGACACGACGCACATGGCTCCGTCCAGGCGATTGTATGATGTTCTCATCCGACCGCTTGAGAACCTGCTAGAGGAGCACGGGGTCGAGACACTGGTAGTTGTTCCTGATGGCAAGCTACGCTCAATCCCTATCGGCGTGCTCCACGATGGGAAGCGTTTCTTGATCGAACGTTTCTCCCTTGCCACGGTTCCTGACCTGCTCCTCATGGATGACAGTGGTCAGCAAGTTGGCTCAGGGCGACCGCTTCTTGCGGGCCTGTCAGAATCAGTGCAAGGCTTTGCTGCCCTGCCGGGCGTGTCCGCCGAGATCGCGGATCTGGGAAACCAGTTCCAGAAACACAGCTCGAAGTCGCTCTTGAATGAAGATTTCACGAGCCGTTCGTTTGCGGCCTCGTTTCGCTCAAACTTTGATCTCGTCCACTTGGCGTCGCACGCGAACTTTTCTAATGATCTGGAAGACACCTTTGTGCTGACTCACGAAGACCGCATAGGACTTTCAGACTTGGAAAGAAGTGTACGCCAGCTCGCTTTCCGTGAACGCCCGCTCGATTTGCTCGTATTGAGCGCCTGCGAAACTGCGGTCGGTAATGATCGTGCGGCGCTTGGTCTCGCCGGCATTGCCGTAAAGTCTGGTGCCCACAGCGTGGTGGCAAGTTTGTGGGCAGTGGACGACCAAGCGACTGGTGCCTTGGTGAGGACATTCTACCAAAGATTCCTTCCTAAGCAGACCGGACTCTCAAAAGCGCAGGCTCTGCAAAGTGCGCAACTTCAGGTCATGAAGGATCCTGCTTGGAAGCATCCAAAGTACTGGGCGCCTTTTACAGTGATTGGAAATTGGTTAACCGGGGAAGAGCGATTACGAATTTACAGAGAGCTGGACTTGAAGGCCGTTCAACCTTCTGGGCGGCTTAATTGATAAATTCGGCTTTGTCCGTAACCTTTCGCCAGAGGTATGGTGCCTAAGCAGCGATATTCGAATTCAAGGGCATCAGGACCTTCCGCCATGGCAACGGCAACGAATTCTTCAGTAACATAAGCCGTGCCAGGTTTTGTGATCGGTTCAATTCTTGCAGCGCGTGTCACATGCGAACCCGTATAACTAATTTGCCGCGTCACGGGATCAAACGCCCTCAAGACCGGGCCAGCGTGCATGCCAATGCGAATTTGAAACTGCACTCCGAATCCCAAAGCTTTCCAATCGATTTCAGCTACTCGTTCGAGCATCTTCTGAGCTGTTCTGGCCGCGCTGATTGCAGAATCAAAGACAAAGTAGAAAGCATCTCCCCAAGTATTGACCACTTCGGGATGCAAGCCCGGAAGAGATATGATTCGGGAGATTTCTTCGACGAATGTAGAAAGGTATTTCGGAATATCGGTTTCGCGAAGCTTGCTATAACCAACGATATCCGCAAAGAACACGGCCTTCACAGTTAAGTCGTCCGACGCATCAGCCTCATGAACGGGACTCACCCACCTCGCCAGAGCGGAAGTGCCTGATTTCCGAGAGCTGTTGAGATCCCTTATGGCGAAGTAGTCAAAGGAACTGGATTCTCGTTTCTGGCATTGCATGGCGAATGAGCCAGTTCCACCAATACTTCCCGGTTCACCGTCCCAAACAGCATACGATCTTAAAGTGAGATCAAAGGAACGCGCATGCAGCATCGCGAGCCCTATCATGACGCGATTGCAGAAGTCGTAGGCAGTCATATTGGCGCCTGAGTAATTCTCCGAGAGGATGCGAACTTGGCGTGCCTTTGAAAGAACCACATCAAAACGTTTTTCCCACGTTCTCCCGAATTGGCTAACACTCGTCTTTCTGAAATCTTCGATGCACCAGGGAAGTGTGATCTCGAATTCAGCTCCGCGTTCGATCATGGCTTCGAGAAAGAGAATATCAGAGCCAGCTGCAGCGGAACTAAAGCCGATACCTGCGTTTACTTTCTCGAGGTATTGACGGATTGCCTCTGCGACGTCTTTCTCGCAGCGTTTAGGGAATCTTGGAAAGTGGCGACCTGCTCCATCCGGCATGTGTCCGGAGAAGACAACGGCGGAAGGAAAGGTGAAACAGCGATCATAAATGGAGGGATTCTGCTCAAGGCACTCCGCGATTAAGATCGCCTGTCGCTTCGTCGACCATCTGTCTCGGATATTCAGTTTTGAGGACAGGGCGGCATCCGCTTTCTTGTAGAATCGCCTTGCCGATCCGACATTTCCTTGCATCGCGGCGGCTTCCGCCTGAGTTGCGAGGGACCAATAGGACGGCTGCTCTGCTTGCTTCGATTCTTGGCGCGCTCCGTTTGCGGCAAGAGACGCATATTTAGCCGCTCTGTCCTCTTGATCAGCAAAGGTTGCAACGGCAGCGCAATTGATGGCGAACCAGTAATCGCCATTCAATTTCAGTCCTTTCTCATAGTGGCGGGCGGACTTTGCGAGAAAGCTCCGTTTCTGTGAGGAAAGGCCCTTTTTATTTCTGATCTCGATCCATCTCTCCTTCCAAAACCTCCCCATCAAACCTTGGAGTCGTGCGTCCTCACGATTGCATTGAATGCCTTCTTCAATAACGGTAAGGGCCTGTTCCCAGTTCCTGAGTTGGAGGAGCGCTAGGCCCAAGCTGTGAATTAAATGGCTATCGCTCGGAAAGCTCTCCAAGCCATGGCTCGCCACATCCTGTGCAAGCAAGAACTCGGAATCCAGTGCCTTGGATGAAAGTTCACGGTAAAAAGAGAGAGGGAACTTGGTTGAGCGGGAGCGTCCGCGCCATTGAGTTATGAGTATCTGTTCGATCATCCCTTAGGAGGTATTGCGAGCTGGGTTATTGTTCGATTCTACTTGGAGGATCGAGATCCTCAACCACCAACAGCTTCAATTCGTCTTCATTCATTTCCGAGAAACTGAACTTATGCTGATTTCTTGAACATTGCGTTTGTCCGTAGATTCCCGAGGGGATCAAAGCACACTCGTGAGGTGAAGAGAAAGAAGAGTGTGATGCTCACGGTGGTGCAGGTGAAGATGGCGATCATGATTGCGATCTGGTATTTGATCGCCACGCTGGGATCACTTCCTCCTAACATTTGGCCTGTCATCATGCCAGGAAGGGATACGAGTCCTATCGTCATCATCGATGCGATGCCGGGGCGCAGCGCGGCGATCAAGCTTTCGCGGAGGAAGGGGCGAAGGGCCTGTTTCTGCGAAGCTCCGTTGCCCAAGCGCCATTCGTAGGTGCTGCGGTTCTGGTCGATGGCCTTGTAGAAACGGCTCGCCGCGATGATGTTGGCCGAGAGACAATTTCCTAACAACATGCCGCTGAGTACGATCAAGTAGCGCGCTTGGAAGAGATCGTCCAAGCGCACGACGAAAGCATTGAGATAGAGGACGATGCTGAGGGTGGCGATGGCAAGGGCTAGAAAAGCCGGGCCGATGAACGTGCACCAGTTGAGCGCACTGTTATGGAGCACAGAGGCTGAGGCGGCTAGGATCATCATTACTAACCAAGTGACATTCAACCAAGGGAGATCCCATTGAAAGAGATAGCCAAGGTAGAGTCCCGCGAGTACGAGCTGAACCGTCATGCGAACAACGGCGATCATGAGATCGCGCGAGAGTCCAAGACCCAAGCGGGTGGCAACGGTCAGTGGGATGAGGAGGAGCAGGAAGCACGACGCGAGTGCCAGCCAAGAGATGTCTGGTGCTCCGCTCATGCGGGTAGGGGATAGGAGTGAAAGGCGCCGTTCTTTCTCCACGCATCATCGTGAGACACCGAGATCACTGTGCTATCAAGACTGGAGAAATGTGCCACCACCAATGCTCGCAGATCGTCATTCAGGGCCGAGGTGATCTCGTCTAACAGAAAGATTGAAGGTTTTCTCGCCAGAGCGACGATGATGGCGAGGCGCTGCCGTTCACCGCGTGAGAGTTCGTCTAGCGCTTGCTCCAAGATCGATGACGAAAGTTGGAAACGTGTGAGATCGGTTTCGTGAAAAGATACGCTTTGCCCCGCAAGCCACGCATGCACGGGGCCACTGCCGACCATGAGTTCTTGGGTGATGTAGCTGGTTTCCTGACGGAATCTCAAAATGGCCCGATGTCTTGCGGGTTCGCCGTGGATGTCGTAGGAACCCGTGAGTCGCCGAAGAAACCCCAAGATCCCACGGAGGACACTTGTCTTGCCACAACCCGAAGGTCCTTCCAAGAGCACCTTGTCACCCGGATGAATCACCAGATCGAGAGGCCCGACCACGGGATGATCTTCTTGACCGAAGACGGCTTGTTTCAATTGGATGACGGGCGGCATGCCTTGCATTGGTAGCGCGCCTTGTTGTGCCCGTCATGCTGATTTCGTCTATCGTAGCCAGTCGTCGCCGTTTCTGCTCTGAGGACTGGCAGGTCCGCGTTCATTCTCTGTCGTTCAGAACCAACAGCAGGTAATCGATGCCGAACATGTAGCCGGATGCTGCCTTGGGGTGTTTGCCAAGGACATTGATGATGAGGCGATGCTTGCCCGCCGTCAGCGCATGCTGTCCGAGAGTCAATTCGCCGGTCGTGTTCACACGTGTGTCGTAGAGGTCGACTTCTTCTAAGATGAAGTTGGTCTCGCTATCGAGCGACACCCTGACTTTGCCATAATCAACTGCTTTGGTAAACACGGTGGCGAGTGTGTAAGTGCCTTCTTGGGGAGCCTCGAAGTCCAACACCAACGTATCGCCAGGTCGGGCGCCGGTCCACCAGAGCTGCGCGTCGCCGCTCCATTGGTCGGCGGTATAGGAGTTCATCGCTTGAGAGGAGGTATTGCCAGTTTTTTTCAGGACTTTCATGTGTTCGCCCTCGAAGAGGATCTCCCCGGGCTGGGCGAGGCGCACCTGCTTGTCACTCTGCAAGTAGGCGATGAGATCGCGGGCGTCGGTGGTGCTCATGGCATCGAGGATACCTTCCGGCATCAGTGACTGAGTGAGGGTTTCTCGGGTGGCGATCTCGGCTTTGGCGACGGTTGTTTCCGTGCCTCCTGGGAGAGCAACGGTGAAGGCCGTTTCGCCTTCTTTGCGGATCATGCCAGAGACCACAGAGTTGTCCTTCAAGGTGAAGACCACCAGTTGATAGTCTAGCGGCACCATGTTGTTAGGGGCGAGAATGTTTTCTAATAAATAGTTCAAGTCACTTCGATTAGCGCCGGTGATGTCGGGACCCAGACTGGTTCCTTGACCGAACAAGGCGTGGCAGGCGTGACAGGTTTGATTGAATAGTTGCCGACCGTGACTGAGATTGGCTTGGGCCAAATGCTCTGGAGTTAGGCGTTCACGCCATTGGGTCATGAGTGCTTGTTTGTCGTTACTCGTGGGAGCAAAGGATCCCCAGTGCTTCTCCAACAGCGCTTTGAGTGAGGGGTCTCTGAATTGCAACACCTGTCGCGCGGCCACCACGCTCAAGTCATTGCGCGGGATTCTGTTGGCACCGATGGCTTCTAAGAGCGCCTGAGCGGAAGCTTGCCTGCCCGTAAGAGTGGTGATGACACTGGCCTTCTCTGGGCTTGAAAGACGGGCATAGGCCTCTATCAGAATGCCAGCGGTGTCTTTCGTCTGAAGAGTGGCGAGCGCGGGGATGGCCTGTTCGCGAAGCGGGTTCTCGGGGCCGTTGACGAGTTGGTGAAGGATCGGCACGAGTTTAGGATCGCGCGCTGTGAGAAGGGTTTGCAAGGCTGTTTGGCGCAGGCTCTCAGACTGTTTCACATCATTGAGCAATTGCCGAAACTCTGGGAGCAAACGGGTATCGCCAAATTTTCCAGCCAGGGTGAGCAAGTGCGTTCTGATCTCTGGTTTGGCTTTGTCTTTGAGCAAGTCGTAGACCTTCGGCCACGAACTTGGCATCGGTACCTTGGCCTCATCCTTCAGCTGTGCGGCTAAAGCGGTTACGACCACTTCAGCGGTTGCTGGGTCTTCGATCTGTGATAGAGCTGTTTCGTAACCGCCGGGAATGGCGGCGATGCGACGAAAGATGAACTGCCGAAGTTTGGCAATCGGTGTGGCTTTGGCGAGGGCAAAGCCGCGTGCGGGGTCTTTTGCAACTAAGGGTTCCAATCCGTACCAAAGAAGTTTGGGCAGAAGTTCGTCGTCCGCATCCTCGCCGTGCCCGGCCAAGGCTTCGGCAATCGGCCAGGCTTGTGCGGGCGTGAGTCGCTGCAACAAGGAAGCGAAGTGACGGCGCACGAACGGCGAGGTCTCGGCTTTCGCTAATCCCGCAAAGTCTGTGGTGATCTCGTTAGGTTGTTCGCCTAACAAACGAATCGCCCAGGCGCGGACATATTCGGAGTCACCTTTGGTGGCAATTCCGGGTAAGAGTTCCCTGGCGGCTCCGATGCCATGCAATGTCCATAGAGCACGCAGTTTGATGGGAACATCATCATGGACATTGGCACCGCCTACCAGTGTCCAAAGGGCATCCACTGCATTTCTATCAATGGCACCACCGACAGCGCGCTCCTGGAGTAGGCGTCGGGCGGTCTTGGCATACCATTCGTTGCGGTGCGTTTGATAGCTGGCCAATTCCAGATCTGTGGCTTCGCCCAGATCCACTTTCACCGGTTGATGCTCGCCATAGTGCACGCGGAACAGACGCCCATTGGTTCGATCCCATTCGAGATCGCTTTGACGATGACAGGTCGTGTCATCATGCCAGTCGGTAAAGTACAAGGCCCCATCAGGGCCGTAGTCCAGGTGCGTACCCACGAACCAGTGATCGTTCGTAAAGAGAATGTCTGGCCGACGATCACCATAGTAGCCGGAACCTTGACGCTCTGCATGGTCCCAGTTGATCCGATGGCCATGCAGATTGAACATGAGAAGCCCATTGCGATAGGGTTCAGGAAAGTTGTCTCCTCGGTAAATGGTTAGGCCGCAATGGGCGTGGCCGCCGCCCATTGAAAAGGTGTCTCCGGTAATGATGTCCGCCGTGGGCGTGACGCCCCAATGCGCGTGCTCTGAGACACTCCCTCCATAGTGTCGATGCCGAGCGGTGGTGCCGATCAATTCATACAGATGCTTGCGCGTGTGTTGACCACCCTGACGTTCGTAGTAAGCGCCTTGCACCATGTGCCAGAGATGGGGAATCACACAGGCACTAATGAACGCCTGCCCATACTGATCGAAGTCGAGACCCCACGGATTGGACGTGCCCGTGGAGAAGACTTCGAAGTTGTGTCTCACCGGATGATAACGCCAAACCGCGCAGGTGAGAAACGTCCGATCCTCTTTCGGCGTGCCCGGCTTGCCGACATTTGAGTAAGTGAACACGCCGTGTAGGCCGTACAACCAACCATCGGGTCCCCAACTGAACGAGTTGAGCACTTCGTGAGTGTCTTCCAATCCCCAGCCATCCAACAAGACCTCTGGGGCACTGTCAGGAACATCGTCTCCATTGCGATCAGGGATGAAGAGAAACTCCGGAGCAGCGCCGACCCAAACGCCTCCGAAACCAACCTCCATCCCACTGACCAAATTCAGACCTTCAGCAAAGACTTTGCGCGTCTCATACGTGCCATTGGCGTCGGCATCTTCGAAGATGAGAATGCGATCCTTGCCCTGGCCTTCTTTGCCACGAAAGGGATAGTTGTGCGCTTCCGCCACCCAAATGCGGCCGCGCTCATCGAAGCAGAACGTCACTGGCTGAGTCAGCTTAGGTTCTGCGGCGAGGAGCGTGGCTGAAAAGCCTTCCGGTAGGGTCATGGCGGCTGCCGCTTCCTTCGCAGGTCGTCCGGCCGCGTAGTCCTTCATCGGAACGATGCCATCAAGGAAGGCCTTCATCGGGTGGGCATTCTGCCAAGCTTGTTTGTCGACTTTCTTGCGTTTCTGTAGGTGAACAAAGGTCCCTTTCTTATTGCCGACTACGATGTCTAACAATCCGTCGCCGTTTACATCGCCCACCTCGACTTCCGTGCCCACGCCAGAATCATTATCGATCTGATAGGGCACGAAATCCACGCCATCCTTGCCGCGTACCGTGCGAAACCAGTAGAGGACGGCAGGATCCTTGCCGCCAGGATCTTTCCCGCCATGTGCCCAGTAACGTTTTCCTGTGACAATGTCCTTCACGCCGTCGCCATCGATGTCTTCCAGGGCAATGCCGTGCATCTGGCTGAATGATAGGCCATACTTATTCTCCAAAGGCTTCTCTCCCATGATTAAGTGCTGCGTGAGTGCGATTTTTCCGTTCTTTTTGGTCTGTTCATGCCAGACCAGGCCGTAGCCATGCGCGGCGAGAGATGTCAGGATATCATTGTCCCCATCGCCATCGAAATCATAGGCATACATCTGTGCGCCACCAGGTGAGGCGACAGCAAATCGATGGCTTGTCCATTTCGGATCACCTTCCAAAGAGGCCGGTTGTTCCCACCAACGTTCTTTCTCAAGCATGTCCAATCGACCATCGCCATTTACGTCACCGACACCCAGGCCATGGGTGAATTTCCCGCCGACCGCGCCTTCTGGAGAAATGGGATGCCACACAAAGGGCTCAGTAGGCTTGTCAGAATTCGGTGAAGCATAGCCTAACACACCATTCACCTGACACACGATCTCCGGCTTCCCATCGCCCGTGAGGTCTAGGAAGGTGGGCGATTCATTCTCCGTCTGCGCCATGGCTTCATGCACCGGCCATTGGCCAGCCGCCCCCTTCGGATTCTCAAACCAACGCGAATCGCGCCCTGGAAAACCAAGGACCAGCACATCCAGCCAGCCATCACCATTGAAGTCGTGCGTGAAGCTGAAGAAATTGTGCGAGTAGCCATTTGGATCGACTACCTCCGGCTTGTAGATCTCGAGCTTCTGTTCAAAGGCTGGGCCTAACCAGACGAACGGCCCGGAAACGATATCGATATGCTTGTCCTGGTTGATATCGCCGAAGCACGCGCCTTCGGAATAGAACGTGCCGTCAAGGTGACGCTTTTCCCACTCGATGATGTCATGTTCTTCAGCCCAGGCGATGGTGCTCAGCAGGGCCATGATGATGGTCATTCTTGGTCTCATCCGCGAAGGATAGCCAATCGTGATGGCCGTGGCGAAGCCTTTTGTAGGCGCTTCTTAGCCAAACGTAAGCGACACCTTCAACACGTCTGAATCCGTAGGATTCTATGCGGTGAAGTTTCGCATTCTCCAAGGGATCCAAGAGGAATCTAGCCTGAATTATTCGCGTAAGATAAGCGCTATGCATTGTAACTTGTTGATCGACAATGAATTATGGATAAAAAGAGAGCGATCCGGATAAGGAAAAGAATATTTCTGGCGGTGAGAAAAATGGCTCTCCGCCAGATTGGCTGGATGAAATTCTAGCATAAGAGGTTACAAACCCACCGAAATCGGCTTGTGAAAGTCTTAAATATCAAAGCCTTATATGATTTCGACGGGTATGTCGTTGACGAGATTAGCTGCCAGACAATGGGGGTGCAAGTTAGCCTTGAGTTCGACGGGCGCTGTGGGCCTAGGAGTCTGTCGGACCTAGGAATAGGGCGAAAATTAAGCTGATTTTGAAAGTGCAGCCGCGGCGGTTCCCAGGTGGCGCAGATGGGCAAAGATTTCTCTTCGAGGGGGATCGATTTCCTATTTGGCTTCGGTCGTGCCCCTCAGATCAAGCTTGCGAAGCTGCGATAGGCCCTCTTCGCCTCTTCAGGAGGCCTTCTTCAGTTGGTGTAGCCGTTTCAGATTGTAGCTCAAGCAAACAAGGCTCCATTCTCCTCTCACTTTTTCCAGCTCTCGTAGCATGAACCCTCGAAATCCCATGACTGCTTTGATGATGCCAAATGAGATGCAATGGATTTTTGGACCAATATTCGCTTAGTTAGATGTTAGTGTATTCTTCGAATTCGCTAGGCGTTTGATAACCCAGCGAAGAGTGTTTTCGTTTTGTGTTATAGTAGGAGTCAAGGTAGGCAAACAGTTCCATGCGGGCCTCTTCTTCGTTCTCGAATACTCCTTCTCGGACCATCTCCGCCTTCAGGGTTCCTATCATTGAC
>JBLHHN010000064.1:0-22483 GCA_047616785.1 Verrucomicrobiales bacterium | reverse complement strand
CTGTATGGCGTGGGGGAAGAAAGCGCGTTGGAGGACGTGTCGAGCCGCAAGCGGCGAGGAACCCATCACCCCAAGGCGGTGGCAACGGTGGCCCGTCAGGAGGGTGGGTTGAACGTGGCGCAGTTGGTGCGCGTGCGGATGCGCTATTTCACAGACAGCGTGGCTCTGGGAAGCCAGGCGTGGGTGGAAGAGGTCTTCGAAAGGAACCGAGACCGGCTGCGCGTGAAACGTGAACGCGGGGCGCGTGAACTCAAGACGCCCGGGCTGGAAGCGTGGCTTGGCTTGGTGGATCTACGAGGCGGCATGGAATAGCGCACTCCGAGAAGGGCACACAGCCAGCTCATCCTCACGAACTCACGCAGATATCAATTTTCTCACAGAAATAATATCTGTCCCCATTTTTTGTCCCCCCCATCTCCGATCCCTTCAACGGCGCCCTCAAGCGCCCCACGCAAAAATCAAATTCCTAGCAACCATCCGCCAGCTTCGAACGTTTCTCAGACAATGGCGCGGTCACGGAAACCGCAGGCTCCTCCACTGAATCAAGAGTGGGCCCGACACTTCATTTCTTCGAACGAAGAAAGCTCCTAGGAGAACGAGGAAACTCACCACCCACCAAATACGCTTCATAAGTCGAAGCCCAGTCTATCATCCCCATCGATCGAAGCCAGATCAAATGTCACTCGCCTTTGAAGCTCACTAACAATCCTGCGGATCGCTCGAGTTGACTCATGTAGTCATTCCGCGGAATCTCGATCGCGCCGAAGCGTTGCAAGTGAGGGGTTGTCCATTGCGTGTCGAGCAGGATGAAGCCGCGCTCATTGAGACGATCCACCAGAGCGACCAAAGCGGCGCTGGAGCCGTTGCTCACTCGAGAGAACATAGACTCGCCGAAGAAAGCGCCGCCTATGGACACGCCGTAGAGCCCGCCGACGAGGCGTTCTCCTTCCCAAGTCTCCACCGAGTGCGCAAAGCCTAACTGATGCAGACAACAGTAACTCTCGAGCACCGTGTCATCGATCCAAGTCGTCTCGCGATCCGAGCAGCCTAACATCACGTCACGAAAGCGCGTGTTCACCCGGATCTCGAACGGAGATTTCTTGAGGAAGCGTTTCACGCCGTGTGGGACGTGGAAATTGTTTAGTGGAATGACGCCACGCGGATCGGGCGAGAACCAACCGATCTCACCGTCGTCCAAGCCCATCGGAAACAAGCCCTGACCATAAGCTTGGAGCAGGAAGCTCGGCTCGATGATTAGGGGCTGTATCTTTTCAGTTTCAATTCTGGAAAACACCGCTAGTTAAAAACCTCGACGAACCATAGCGCGGAAACGATGGCTGTATCTAATTTAATTCTTCAACTCGGCGAGATTCCGATTGATGGCGTGCCCCTCCAAGGAGAGATCGATCGCAACGTCTTCGACCTGACCGACAAACTGGCTCGGCCCCTTTCGCCTCTCCGCTATGATATCCAGGCAGATCTGGCAGAGGGGTTCCTCCTCCTTCGCGGAAGGCTGTCAGCGGACTTTGAGCTGACCTGTGCTCTCACGACAAAGCTGTTTCCCTTCGAAGTCCTGCTTGATCCCTACATGGAGTCGATTGAGGTCGAAAACGGTCAATTCCTGGATTTGACAGAACAACTTCGTGAAGATATCCTCCTCGCCCTTCCAGCCTACCCAAGAGCCCCAGGTGCAGAAGCCGATTTGCCGAAGAAGGTGTCTGAACCAGTCCCCCTCGAGAAACAAAGCGGCCGCGCCGAGTGGGATGCCCTTGACGGCTTGAAAACCAGCGACTAGCTAGAACGACAACACCTACTTTTACCTACACAAGACCATGGCTGTACCAAAGAGAAGAACCTCAAAGATGAAGAGTAAGATGCGTCGCGGAGCGAACCGCTGGCGTGCCCCATTGCTTAAGACCTGTCCTGAGTGCAATAGCGCCGTCCCCTCTCATGTCGCTTGCCCGTCCTGCGGTCAGTATCGGGGTCGCCAAGTCTTAGCTGTTGAAGATTTCTAGAATTTCCAGATTAATTTACTAGCAAGCCGCCTCGGGTTCTCTCGCAGGCGGCTTCTTTGTGCTCTCCCAACACGCGCAACTTGATCGACCCGCTCTCAGCCCATAGGATCAAGCTGTGTCAGCACCCGTGACCCCCTCACGATGAAAAACGGAGAAATTCATCGCCTCAGCGTTCTCCTTTTCACCGACATCGTCGGGTCTGTGCTCCTGCAAAAGGATCAGGGCACTCATGAATATGCCAGGCTCCTCAAGCGGCACGACGAATTGTTTCGCGAAGCGCTCTCGAAATCCTCTGGCAGGATTCTCAAGCACACGGGCGACGGATTTCTGGCTGAATTTACCATGTCCAGCGAGGCGGTGGCCACCGCGCTGCGTTTCCAAAAACTATTGAATGAAGAGAAATGGATTCCAGCGCCGCTGCTAGCAAGGGTCGGACTTCATCAAGGCGAGGTGCTCATCGTCGAACCAGACAACACAGGCGAAGCTGCCCCCTTGGCTGTCGGCATGGCGGTGAACCTGGCAGCCCGCGTCATGGATCTCGCCTGTGGTGGCCAGATCCTCATCACACGGCCTGTCTATGAGAATGCACGCTACTATCTGAAGGACCAGCTCGACGGCGAGGGCGCTCTCAACGCGCTGCGGTGGGTCATCCACGGTTCCTACGATTTCAAAGGCCGTGATGATCCCATGGACATCCTAGAAGTCGGATTCGACGGGGTCGCACCTTTCTTCGCTCCTGAAGGCGGTGAGAAAAGTCGACGCGCAGCCGTCATCCAGGAAACCACACCGATCGATCTCTCGACAGTCGATGGCAGTGATGTGTTCATCAGCTACGCTAGCATGGACAATGAACCACTAGCAGAAGGCGAAGCAGGATGGATCACTCGATTGCACGACACGCTGAGCATTCGCCTAGGACAACTGTTAGGTCGACGGCCGCGCGTATGGCGTGATCCCAAGACGAACCAAGACGACCCATGGCACGAGGAATTGAGCGATGGCTTGAAAGCAGTCCTGACATTGGTACCTGTCATTTCACCACCCTACCTGATGACCGCTGCCTGCCAAAGAGAGCTCCAGAGCTTCAGCGAACAATCAGGCGACCCGCATCGGATGATTCAGGTCATCAAAACGCCGGCAGAGAGTGAGAGCTTCTTACCAGAAACAGAGCATCTTCTAGCACAAAGCCCACGCATCGAGTTCTTTGAAGTCGGCAGTGACGGTAGGTTCGAGCAGTTCGACGCCTCATTGGGAGAAGACTCCAGACGCCGCTTCCTGCATGGTGTCTACGACTTGGCCTACGAGATCAGCAAGCGCGTCAAGAAGCCCTCTCAGAAGTTGGACACTGACACGCCAGAACGCACCGTCTATCTCGCCGAAACCACTTACGATCTCCGTGAGACTCGGAACCGGATCAAGCGCGATCTGCAAGAGCGTGGCATCCGCGTTCTCCCGGACAGGCCTCTTCCGTTCGTCGCCGATGAACTCCGACAGCGCGTGAACACGGAAATGGAACAAGCCCACGCCGTCATCCATCTGATTGGCCAACGCTACGGCGTGGTCCCTGAGGATAGTGAACACTCGATCTCGAAGCTTCAATGCGAGATCAGCGCCGCCCAATTGGAGGCTGGCAACGAGTTCGCGCGATTCTTCTGGGCTCCAAACGATCTTGAGTTCGAAGATGGACGTCAGGCGACCTTCTTCGCCGCTTTGGAACAGGGCGATTTCGGCATGCAACGCACGGAATTTATCCGCGGTTCTCTGGAGGAACTCAAGAGACTGACATTGACCCGATTGAACGAAGCCCCCATCCCAGAAGAAATTCCTGAGCAAGTGATAGAACCCGTAGCTCGCATGATCTACCTTGTCTGCGATCCCAATGATCAAGAAGCGATCGAGCCGCTGGAGGATCATTTATACGACCTTGGCTATGAAGTGAAGGTCCCTCCCCATGACGGTGATGCCCGGCTCCGAGCCGAGATGCATCGACAGACACTCACCGTTTGTGATGGGGTGCTCATCTACTTTGGCCAGGGCAGCCATCAGTGGGTGGAAATGACTCTCATGGACATTATGAAAGCGCCAGGGTATGGACGTCGCCAGCCACTGGATGCCCAGGCCGTCTACGTGGCCCCTCCACACACGCGACGCAAAGAGCGCTTCCGCACTCGCTCAGCGCTCGTCTTGCATGATGAGAATGCTGCCTTCTCCGCAGACATCCTTGCCCCATTCCTCGAAAAACTAGGCCCTTCCGCCCCATCTGCTGATGCCTGACTCTCCTAACAATCCCTTTCCGGGCCTTCGTCCCTTTCGAACGGATGAAGAGTATCTCTTCTTCGGTCGAGACACCCAGTGTCAGGATTTGTTGCGCTTACTGAGCAAGCGCCGCTTTCTCGCTGTGCTAGGCAGCTCGGGCACTGGCAAGTCTTCTCTCGTCCGCGCGGGTTTGTTGCCTGCGCTCTACCGAGGCGGACTGGTCAAAGCGGGATCTCATTGGAGCGTCGCCATCCTTCGTCCGGGTGGCGCACCCATGTGGAATCTTGCGAGAGCGCTTCAGAAAAGCGAGCTCTGGGATCATCTCGCTGAAGACATCCCTGTCCCAGAAAGCCTGGAGATTGAAACGGTCCTGCAACGCAGTGGAATGGGGCTCCGCGAGGTTGCTCAGATGGCGCAAATGCCTGAGGAAGAGAATCTCATCATCGTAGTCGATCAATTTGAGGAACTCTTTCGCTTTCACAATCGCACGTCGACGATGGAAGAGCGCGACGCCGCAGAGGCTTTCGTCAATCTCTTGCTCGAAGGCGCCCGCGACCCGAAATACTCCATTCACGTGGTGCTAACCATGCGATCCGGTTTCTTCGGTGAGTGCACCGCATTCGCCGGACTTTCTGAGGTCATCAATCGGGGAGCCTACCTGATCCCTCGACTCACACGGGACCAGCTGAAAGAGGCCATCGAAGGCCCGGTCAAAGTGAGTGGGACGACCATCACACCACGCTTGATCCAACGTGTCCTCAACGACGCGGGCGGTTCACCGGATGAATTGCCCGTGCTTCAACACGCGCTCATGCGAACGTGGAATCGCTGGCACGAGCGCGATGTCCCTCATGAAGAGATGGATCTCTATCACTATGAGGAGATAGGCGAGATGAAAGAAGCTCTCTCCAGACACGCCGATGAAGTCTACCAAAGTCTCAGCAAAGATGATCAACTCGTTGCCGAACGTCTCTTCAAAGCTCTGACGGAAAAGAATACGGACAATCGAGGCATCCGTCGCCCCATGTCATTGGAACGCCTTACGGGCATCATCGCCAAGCCGGAAGAATCAGTCGCTCGCGTGATCGATGCTTTCCGCGCCCCCGGCGTTTCTTTCCTCATGCCCGCATCCTATCATTCGCTGCGGCCTGACAGTATCATCGATATCTCCCATGAGAGCTTGATGCGGGTGTGGAAACGGTTAGGCCATTGGGTCGAAGAGGAAACGCAATCTGCACGTATCTATCAACGTCTCACGGAGACGGCGGCTCTCTGGGAAGACAAGAAGGCCGATCTCTATCACGATCCAGATCTGCACATCGCACGTTCTTGGCAGCAAGAAACCCATCCGAACGCGCTCTGGGCAGAGCAGTATGGCGGCGGATTCACGCGGGCCATGCATTTCCTCAACGAAAGCAATCGAGAGAAAGAAGAAAGCGAACGAGCGGCAGAATTGAGCCAACAACGCGAGCTGGCCAGCGCGAAGGACTTGGCTGATGAACGCGCGCGATCCGTAAGCCGCTCTCGTAGATTCTCCCTTATTCTTGCCGCATTTAGCGTGTTGCTAGCCTTCCTCACAGCCGCAGCATACTTCGCCATGCGCTTCGCTCGCGAGCAAGCGCACATCGCTCGTGATGCCCAACTGGCCGCAGAGAAGGCACAGCAAGCTGTGAGTCAGACGTTCAGCCAATCCGACTATCAATTTGGCCAAGCCGCAGCGGAGGCTGGACGCTATGCCGAGAGCCTTGCCTACCTCACGAGAGCGCTCAAGAACGAACGCAGCCTCACCGCTGCTGGGGATCGCATCCACGCCATTCTGACAGAGGTCAGCTTACCCGTCCCTCACTTCTTTCACCATGACTCGCGTGATGTCGAGATCATCGCATTCACTCCCGATAGCAGCACATTGGTCACCGGATCCAATGACAACTACGTTAGGATATGGGACATCGACTCTAACAAAGAGTTATCCAAATGGAAACACCAAGATCGCGTGCAGGCGATCGCCATCAGTCATGATGGTCAGAAGATCGCCACGGGAAGTCGTGACGGAGACGTCCTTATCTTTGATCGCAGCTCGAGCCGGCTGATCGGCAATCCGCTCGAGCATAGAGACGATGTGAATGCGTTGGCCTTCAGCAACGACGACACCATGCTACTGACGTGCTCTGACGAGGATAGCCTTCATCTATGGGACTGGGCTCAAGGCGCCGAGCGACGCCGATTCTTCCACGAGAGCGAGGTCAATGATGCTTCGTTCAGCCCAGATCAGCGTTCCATCGTCAGCGTGTCGGATGACAATACCGCTCGTCTCTGGGACATTGCCACGGGACAGGAAATGCTCCGTATCTCGCACAACCATGATGTCACCAATGTGGAATTTCATCCCAATGGAAGCCAATTTCTCACAGCCTCCGAAGACAGCACGGCAAAGCTTTGGGACACCGAAACTGGCGAATGCTTAGCCACACTCACTCATGAGGACATCGTCCGAGCAGCCCACTTCAGCCCTGACGGGACCAGCATTGCCACCTGCAGCCAAGACCGCACCGTTCGCCTCTGGTCTACTCTCACGGGTCAAGAGATCCACCGATGGTCTCACCGGGAGGAAGTGGACATGATCGATTTCAGCCCCGATGGCAAGCTCATCGCGAGTGCCTCGGACGACCAAACCGTTCGGATTTGGGAGACCGTTAGCGGATGGGAATCATCCGTCTCTCCGCTCATCCATCGCATGGACGTCGATATTGCAAAGTTCAGCCCAGATGGCAATTGGTTAGGCACCGTCGCCGATAGCGAGGTGCGCGTCTGGCGGTTCGAGGACTTCCGTGAACCTCCGTTAGTCTTTCCTCTTGAAGACGTGACGGCTGGGCGATTGAGCCCTTCCGGACAGTGGGCTGCGGCTGGGTCTGCAAACGGGATTGTTGGTCAATGGCAAACTAAGGACGCTCAAGTCAGGCATCCGGAGACCCATCACCGAACCGCGATCTCTCAAGTCGCCTACAGTCCGAATGGGAAATGGCTCGTCTCTGGAGACATGGAAGGCACGGTCAAGGTATGGGAAGCCCAGACTGGCAAACCATTCGGTGACGAACTCGTCCATCAGAATCCGATTACCGCCATTCTGATACCCCAAGATGAGCTTCTCCTAGTCGTCCATGATCGTCGAATCCAAAGCTGGTCCATTCCTAACGGCCAACGTGGTCCCGAGATTGAGATTCCATCCCCTGTGACCGTCGCTGCTGCGTCAAAGATTGGCAACTTCGTCGCCCTTGGAACTCAGAAGGGAGCCACCCTGGTCTATGATGCCACCACTCTATCACTCATCCGTGAATTCACTCAAACGGCGGCAATCAACAGCCTCGACTTTTCAGGTCACTTGCTGGCATCCGCGTCAGACGATTGGTCCGCTCACATTTGGGATTTGCGCACAGGTCAGGAACTTTCCCGTCCTATGGGGCATGGTGGCGAGGTCACCAGCATTCGGTTCAGCCCAAAGGGGAACATGCTCATCACCGGTGCCCACGATCAACGCGCCATGCTCTGGTCAACCGATAACGCCAGTGTGCTAGGGCGCGCACTCACGCATCGCAACGGCGTCGTTGCTGCCGATTTCTCACCCGATGGTCAGCTCGTCGTCACGGCTTCTGCTGATCTCATGGCTCGCGTGTGGGATGCCGCAACGACATTACCTCTCACACAACCACTCACCCATGAAACACCCATCATTCATGTCGCATTCACCCCGGACGGGCGCGACCTCTTCACCGTTGCCCATGGAGATCGGGCGCGCTTGTGGAATGTCAGTCTTGGTTCGCGTGGGCAACTCGCTCCCGATATCTTCCTCGATGTCGCCCAGGCCATCGGGGGTCTTCGTCTAAGCGGGAACAACCAACTGGTCCCGCTCGATCCCGATCAACGTCGATTCATACTCCGGAAAGCCGAGATGGAGACCCGCCGACTCGACCCAGCCAATGATAACGCTTACCTCCGTTTCATCCGAGAATTCATCGAGAAACACGGCCCAGACCTGCGACCAAAGAAACGTGCCTTTCCCGATGGAAAAAGGCCTCCACGCGGCAACGGCCGTGGTTTCGGCGGTCGCCCTCCGCAAAGAGCAGAGCAGCAACCGTGATTGATAAACGCGCCAACCGCATTTAGTAAACGATCATGGAACTCGGTCTCATAGGATGCGGAAAGATGGGAAGCGCGCTGCTCAGCGGCGTGCTCAAGGCGTGTGAATCCGTGAAAACCGCTTGGCTTTTCGACGCTTACGAGCCCGCCATGGCAGCCCTGACAGAACAGTTTCCCAAGGTCCGGGCCACCCAATCAAATCTCGAGGTCGCCAAGCATGCCGACATCATTCTCCTATGTGTGAAGCCAGACGGCATTCCCACCGTGGCTCAAGAGATCGCTCAGTCTAACAAAGCCTCTCTTTGCATCTCCGTCGCTGCGGGGGTGAGCCTAGCGAAATTGGAAAGTCATTTGGGCAAGCATCAACGCGCCATTCGTGTCATGCCAAATACGCCTGCTCTCGTCGGTGCAGGCGCCGCCGGATTCACCCTGGGCACCCTCGCCACAGAAGAAGATGCCACCCTCACGAAACAACTCTTGCAAGCCGTCGGCATCGCTCATCAAGTTCCTGAACATTTGTTAGATGCTGTCACCGGTCTGAGCGGGAGCGGTCCTGCCTACATCTACCTCGTCATCGAGGCCATGGCCGATGCTGGCGTTCTCAACGGCCTTCCACGTCCCACCGCCATCGAACTTGCCGCGCAAACGGTGCTCGGTGCGGCCAAGATGGTCCTGGAAACAGGCGAGCACCCCGGCGTGCTCAAGGATCAAGTCACCAGTCCCGGCGGCACCACGATTCGGGGCATCGCCGCGCTTGAGAACGCAGGGTTGCGCCACGCCATCATTTCCGCCGTGAATGCCGCAACCGCTCGCTCCATCGAGATGGGCAAAGCCTCGGACTAACGCAGGGCCGCAAGATTCCTTTACAAGGCCAAACAGCCGTGTTACGCGAGCATATGAGCATACTGAGTGGCAAGACAGCCGTCGTCTTTGGCGTAGCAAACAAACGGAGCATCGCATGGGCCATCGCCAAAGCGTGGTCAGATGCCGGGGCCAAATTGATCTTCAACTACCAAGGTGAACGACTCAAAGACAACGTCACGGAACTCGCTTCAACGTTCGGTGATGACATGCCCCTTTACCCCTGTGACGTTTCGAGCGACGAGGAAATCGATGGCTTCTTCGACAAGGTCAAAGGCCACACCGACAAGATCGATCTCATGCTCCATTCCGTGGCCTTCGCGCCGAAGGAAGCCCTGACGGGCGATTTCCTCAGCACGTCTCGCGAAGCTTTCCAAATATCTCACGACATCAGCGCCTACTCACTGGTCGCCCTTTCTCAACGCGCGGTACCTCTTATGACGGATGGCGGCAGCATCCTAGCCATGAGCTATTACGGCGCGGAGAAAGTCATCCCCCATTACAATGTCATGGGCGTGGCCAAGGCGAGTTTGGAAGCGTCCACTCGCTACCTTGCTTACGATCTTGGTAAGAAGAACATTCGCGTCAATTGCATCAGCGCAGGCCCCATGCAGACCCTCGCCGCACGCGGTGTCGCTGGTTTCAATGACATGATCAGCCACTACAATGAGCACGCCCCACTCGGTCGTAGCTGCAATGCCGAAGAGTTAGGTCAGACAGGCGTCTTCCTCGGAAGTGATGGTGCCAGCGGCATCACAGGGCAAGTGATCTACGTCGATGGCGGCTACCAGATCATGGGAATGTGATTGGTTCTCTGACAAAAGCGCTGATCTTTGATTTCGACGGTCTGGTCGTCGATACGGAAACGCCTCTTTATGATTCCTGGCGTGAACTCTATCAAGCACATGACCATGACTTGACGCTGGAGACCTATGTCGAATGCGTAGGATCGACGACACAGCGTTTCGATCCCCTCACCTATCTCCAAGAACTCATCGGACCCTCCCGAGTCTTGGATCTCGATGCCCTCCACCAAGAGCATCGTTCTCGCGTCACACATACGCTCTCACAGAGAGACACCTTGCCAGGCGTGCGTGAGCGCATCGCTGAGGCGCAAGGGGCTGGCATCCAACTCGCCATCGCCTCAAGCTCTCCTTCAGAGTGGATCGATCCCTGGCTCGCCAAGCTCGGCATACGCGATCATTTCGCGGTCGTGCGCACGCTCGATCATGTCAATGAGGCCAAGCCATCGCCAGAGCTCTTTCTCACCGCCGCCGAGAAACTCGGCGTCGAGCCTCACCAAGCCATCGTCTTTGAAGATTCCTTCAACGGCCTGCAAGGCGCCCTCGCCGCGAAGATTCCCTGTGTGGCCATTCCCAATCGAGTCACTGGCAACTCAGATTTTTCCCGTGCCACCCTGGTCCTCCAAAGCATGGCCGACCACAGCTTGACTGAGATCTTAGACCAGGTGAACGCGACGCCTTAGACGCGCGAAGGTTAGAAAGGCAAGCCTCCATGAGAATCGTCCTTTTATCATTCGCCTTCATGGTTGCCTTCGCCGTTCCGAGCGATGGGCAGACCGTCGAATTCTCTCGCGACGTCCTTCCCATCCTTTCAGACAATTGTTTTCAATGTCATGGTCCGGACGCGAATGAAGGACGGAAAGGTGATCTCCGGCTCGATGACGAAGAGGATGTGAAACGTGAACGCGATGGGTATCACGTCATTGTCCCTGGTGACTTGAATGCCAGTGCGCTGATCAAACGGATCGCCTCCGGTGATCCAGATGATCAGATGCCGCCTCCTGAATTGGGCCGCCAACTCAGCCAAGATCAGATCGCCACACTGACACGCTGGGTCGAGCAAGGAGCGCCATGGGGTAAGCATTGGGCTTTTGAGAGGATTGAACGGCCGAAGATCGAGACGGAAGATCGCCATCCGATTGATGTATTCGTTGACCGAACGCTGGAGAAAGAGAGCATCACGCCGAACCCAACCGCTTCACGGGAAACGTTGATTCGCAGACTCACACTCGATCTCACAGGACTGCCACCAACGCCAAACCAGACTACCGCTTTCCTAAATGACCGCAAACCTGGCGCTTGGGAACGACTCGTTGATCGGACTCTGGGTTCCACCGCCTATGGCGAACGCATGGCTTGGGATTGGCTAGAGGCCGCGCGCTACGCAGACTCTAACGGATACCAAGGCGATAACGATCGCACCATGTGGCCGTGGCGTGATTGGGTGGTCAAGGCGTTCAATGAGAACCTCTCCTACGATCAGTTCACCATTTGGCAATTGGCAGGAGATCTCTTGCCGGACGCTTCACACGAACAGATTCTCGCCACAGGATTCAATCGCAATCACATGATCAATGGCGAAGGCGGGCGCATCCCCGAAGAGAATCGCGTCGACTACGTCATGGACATGGCCGAAACGATGGGCACCGTTTGGCTCGGACTCACACTGAATTGCTGCCGCTGTCATGATCACAAATTCGATCCTCTGAAACAGAGCGAGTATTATCAATTCACCGCCTTCTTCAATCAAACGCCTGTGCATGGGGGCGGAGGCAGCGCCCAAACGGCCCCCATCCTCGAGGCGCCTGATTCTACGCAGAAAGAAGCTTTGCCGCAAGCTCAACAGGCTTGGGATCGAACTCTCGAAAACCTAACGAAGAAACACGAGAAAGACCCAGCTTCATTTAAAGCGGAAGATTGGGATCGCTTGATCGAGATATTCAAGGACACAGATCCTAGCTATGCCACTTCTCTTCAAGAGGCGAAATCTGCAAAGCAAGTGCTAGACAGGATTCGGTCGGCCATCCCCAAGGTCATGGTCATGCGAGATCAGAAAGAGCTGCGCAAGACCTACATGCTGGATACCGGGCTCTACGACAAGCGTGGCGTGGAAGTCGTCTCCGCCGTGCCCGAGGCTCTCCCCTCATTGCCAGCACCGGAAGCTGCCAATCGTCTCGATCTCGCGCGGTGGCTCGTTTCCCGAGAGCATCCCCTCACTGCCCGAGTCACGGTCAACCGCTTCTGGCAGATGCTCTTCGGCATCGGCTTGGTCAAGACGGCGGAAGACTTCGGCGTCCAAGCCGAGTATCCCGTGCAACGCGAATTGCTCGATTGGTTGGCCACCGAATTCATGGAATCGGGCTGGGATGTGAAGCATCTCCTTCTTACTATTGTCACGAGCGAGACTTACCAAAGAAGCTCGACGATCACTTCACCAGCGATCCACGAGCGTGATCCTGACAATCGTCTACTCGCGCGTGGGCCACGTTTCCGCATGCCTTCCTGGATGATCCGAGATCAAGCACTCGCCACCGCCGGGCTACTCAATCCAACCATCGGCGGGAATCCTGTGCGACCTTACCAACCCGAAGGCGTCTGGGCGGAAGCGACCTTTGGGAAGAATCGCTATCAGATGGACAAGGGCACCGACGTGCACCGACGCAGCCTCTACACATTCTGGCGACGGATCGTGGGCCCGACGCTCTTCTTCGATACCGCCAAACGACAAGTCTGCGAAGTGAAGCCATTGCGAACGAACACCCCCATGCACGCACTGACCACCCTGAACGACACCACGTTCGTTGAGGCGGCCAGAGTCCTTGCCGCCAACGTCCTTACAGAAACAGACGACGACGGAAAACGGCTTCACCTGATTGGCGAACGCGTGTTAGGACGTTGTCTTTCCACCAATGAAGAAACGATCTTACACCGAAGCCTAGCACGCGCGCTCGACGCGTTTGCCGCGGAACCCAAGTCCGCCAGCGCTTTCCTAGCACACGGCGAATCCAAACGGGATCCCACTCTGCCCGCCGAGATCCATGCCGCTTGGGCCGCCGTTTGCCTGAACGTACTCAACCTCGATGAAACCCTCACCAAGGAATAACATGAGCGACGCCTGGAATATTCTCGATCCCACCTCTCCGAGTCCCGTTCAGGAGAGGCAACTCGCGATCAATCGCCGCCATTTCTTCGGACGTGGCGCCACAGGCATCGGTGGTGCGGCCTTGGCCAGCCTACTTGGTCGCGACGGTCTCCTCGCCGCGCAGCCACCAGCTCTATCACAATTCGCACCGAAAGCCAAACGCGTCATCTATCTCTTTCAGAACGGCGCGCCAACTCATTGCGATCTGTTCGACTACAAACCCCGACTGCACAAACTCCACGGCCAGCCCGTGCCTGAGGAGTATCTCGGGGGTAAGCGCTTCAGCACCATGACTGGCAATCCTTCGGGCAAGCTCATGTTAGAGCCTGTCGAGCCGTTTCAACAACATGGCAAGAGCGGTGCCTGGGTCAGCTCGTTCATGCCGCACACCGCCAAGGTCGTCGATGATCTTTGTTTCATCAAAAGCATGCACACCGACGCTGTGAATCACGCCCCGGCGATCTCATTTCTGCTCAGTGGTGCTCAGATTCCTGGTCGCCCGACGCTTGGCGCCTGGCTCAACTTCGGGCTCGGTTCGCCTTCCGAAGAGCTGCCAGGGTTCGTCGTCATGACGTCCGTGAGCAAGGGCACCAGCTGCGGTCAGATCTTCTACGACTTCTATTGGGGATCGGGCTTTCTTCCCACGCGCTTCCAAGGAGCGAAGTTTCGCGCTAGCAAAGACCCTGTGCTCTACCTTTCCAATCCTGAAGGCATGTCAGCATCCCTCCGGCGCGGGCTTCTCGATGATCTCGCTGACCTCAACGGACTCAAATACGAAGAAGCAGGCGATCCCGAAATCCAGACCCGCATCGCTCAGTATGAGATGGCCTATCGCATGCAGACTTCCGTGCCGGAACTCACGGATTTCTCTGACGAACCCGAGCACATCCTGAACATGTATGGGCCACAAGTGCGCGAGCCTGGCACTTTCGCCTACAACTGTCTCATGTCACGTCGCCTCGCTGAACGCGGGGTGCGCTACATTCAATGCATGCATGCGGGTTGGGATCAACACAACAGCCTCACCACCGAACTCTACACCCAATGCGAGGACACGGATCAGCCCAGCGCCGCCCTGGTTACCGATCTCAAAATGCGCGGCTTGTTAGAAGACACCCTCGTCATCTGGGGCGGTGAATTCGGCCGCACCCCTTTCATTCAAGGGGACATCAACGACCGTCCTCGTTGGGGGCGCGATCACCATCCCTACGCTTTCACCGTGTGGATGGCCGGTGGCGGCGTGAAACCTGGCATGACCTATGGCGCTTCTGACGATCTCGGCTTCAATGCGCTCGAGAATCCCGTGCACGTGCATGATTTCCAAGCGACTCTTCTGCACCTGCTAGGATTGAATCACGAACAGCTCACCTACCGATTCCAAGGCCGCTATTTCCGACTCACCGATGTTCACGGAAACGTCGTGAAAGACATCATAGCGTAACCTTCACAGCTAGATTATGTTCATTGGCAGGAGAACACAGAGGCGGCGAGAAGCAGAGATTCAAATCTGTGAAATCTGCGGACCTCACAGGAGTCGAAGCCCTTTCCACTTATTCGATGTATTCCGAGCTTGCGTGCCTCTCCTCCGAACGCTTCACCTGGCGGCGTAGCGTCCCAGGTCACACGAAATCCCCCTCCCTATCAAGCCATCGACTTAAGCCTCAGGGTGTTACCACGCTTCCGTTCCAATTTCATGACTTTCCGTTCCAATTTCATGACTCAAAGTATAAATGTTACCATCCATTCCAAATACGAATTCAGACGACATGAATATTGACATTCTACATTTATTGGTCAACAGAATACATACAATGTCTCAAAGGGGCCATGCTCGTAATGTGGAAACCGAGGAAGGTGGTTTCTTTGAGGGCGACGACTTGACTCTTTCTCTCGTTGACGATCAGTTTCAGTTTGTCTTCGACAAACTTCTTCACGCTTTCCACATCGTCATCGGTGACATCTTGGGCGATCAATCGGAAATCGGCGCGACCTCGCGGTAGGGACGGTTCTGCTCGTAGACACGACGCCTTCTTTGCAGTCCTTCGAGCAATCTCTGGTTTGAGTTCACTGCGAATGCGATCGCTTGATCGATGGTTGTGAGAGCGGTTTGGAAATCGCCCGTGGCTGCGTGTGCGGCGGCCAGCGTGTCGAGAATATCTGCATTCTGAGAGCGCGTTTCCAGAGCGGCTTTCGAGGCAAGTGCCAGTGCCTCTTTAGGCTGGCGAATCTTGGCATCACTGTGAGTTGCCAGCAACCAGGCGAGTTCATTGGCTGCTATAAAGGAATCCGGTTGCAGCCGAAGCGACGCTCGGAAATGCCTGGTAGCCTTCTCGGCTTTGCGTACCCGGACGAGTGCGTGTCCCAACCAAAGATGCGCCATGGCATCATTGTCATCCGCTTGGATGAGCTGATCCAGATGAGGCACGGCTTCGGCGTACCGCTTGGATTGGATGAGCGCTAGACTCAGCATCTTGCGCGTGTTGGCCACTTCCGGCTGCGCACGGACGGCAGCCTGCAGGTGCGGGACCGATTCCGCGAAGCGCTGTTGGCGGAAAAGCAAGGTGCCCATCTCGAGCCTCACGCGGACCTTGTCAGGATCGAGGTCGGCGGCTTTGCCATAGGCTTTGAGAGCATCCTCGTCGTTCCGCTGAAGGCGCAGTTCATTGGCGACCAAGAAATAGGATTCGGCCAGGCCTTGGTTCGCCCGTTTGTCAGAGGAGACAGTGAACGCATCCAGATAGGCCTTGGCGGCTTCAGGATTTCCAAAGCTCATGAATTTATCGATCATCACCGTCGGTGTCGCTGGCCATGGTCCTTCGATCCAGTGCCCTGTGAAATGCGCTGCCTCCGTGTGGATCTGCTCCGTGCTAGCGCCTAGCAACGCCACATCCTTGACCAACTGGTCCACGCTCACGGGCCCTTTGTAGATGATGGCCATGCGTCGCTGCGCATCGAGCAGGATGCTGCTCGGGATAGGAAAGGATTCGAACTTGTCGATCTGCGCCCGGCCAGCCACCTCCAAAGTTTCGAGAAACGCTGGGATTGCCAATCCGGCATCGAAGGGAAATTCAAGCTTCTTGAGGAACAGCTGAACCACGTTCAAGCGCTCGGCTGAAGAGGATTCTTGCTCGTCCACGCTCAACGCGAGGACCTGAAGTCCCGCTTGATCCAGGCGTTCACGATCTTTCGCCCATTCCCGCATCTCTGTGAGACATGGTGCGCACCAGGTGGCCCAGAGATTGAGGAGCATTGGCCTTCCGTCGCTTGCCAAGGGCGTGTCCTGGCCATCGAGAGCCGTGTATGTCACCGGCGGAAACGGAAGCCGCGAGGCCATCACGATTCGTGCCTGCTGAGAGACCACGGGCAATGGAGCGGGCTCCGGCAGCGCGCGACCCTGCGGCGGATTCCATGGACGGGCCTGGCCTTCGCCTTGGGGGATGTTGTAAAACTGTCCGGGTGCAATCCCTACAAATTCCTCCGATTGGTTCGACCCATCAGGCCAATGCACCTCGACCTTGTCTATCTGCTCCCCTTCCCTCAAGCCGACATGGATCCACGTCGAGGATTGTGCGAGGAAGCCATGCCCCGCTCGGACACTGCGCACGCGCGGCTTACCCTCGATGGCAAGAATGACCCGTGCGCCAATCGCCGATCGATTGGCGTTCTTCCCTAGCAGTTTCATGGCGACAAACGAATTCTTAGTGAGAGATTGGTTCTGCTGCAATCGAAGGCGTGGCGCCGTTCGGCTCGTGGTCCAAAAGTCCAACTTGCCATCGAAGTCCCAGTCGACGACGCCAATCGATCTCCCGTCGTCCAAGACATCGAGCCCACTGGCTCCTGAAATGTCCGCATAACGTGGAGAACCTTCCGGCGTGTTTCCCATATGAAGGAAAGCGCTATGGCGTTCAAATCCACTGTAAGACTTGCCTTCTTCTAACATCGTATTCAACGCCTTCCAAGCCTTGCGATAGGCAAACACTGCGCTCGTGCTCATCTTCGCATCGGGGGATTGCGACGAAACTCGTCGCCAGGCGAAACTTCACAAATCGCCGGTGTCGCCCGCCGTGATCATGCCATTGGCCACCACGAGATCCTCCGAGCCGTCGTTGTTCAGATCTATGAAGTTCGAACTCCAAGCCCACCGCGCCATGTTCGCACCCGATTCCTGAGTGACATCGCGAAACGTGCCGTCGCCGTTGTTCACATACACAGAATTGCCTCGAGCATGGCGACGCGCTTGATCCCGGGTCGCATCGTCCGCACCCGGAAGGAACTGCTTCTGCAGAGTGATGCGATTGCCCGCATTCGACCACATGTTGCCAATGTAGAGATCCATCCAGCCATCCTGATTGTGATCTCCCCAGGCGGCCGACATGCCAGGTCCGATATCGACCACGCCCGCTTCCATGGCAATGTCAGTGAACGTCGCGCCATCATTGCGGAACAGATTGTTACGCCCGAAGTCATTCGCCACGTAGAGATCCTGGTCGCCATCATTATCAAAGTCTTCCCAAGCGCAGGCCAGACTGAACCTGCGATTGCTCTTATCCATGCCGACTTCCTGCGTCACGTCAGTGAAGGCAAAGCCTCCTTCATTTCGCAGAAGAGTATTCGGGCCACCGTTGTTGGCATCGAAGTAAGACATGGGGATGCCTAGCGCACCGAGCTCCTCCTTCATTTCTCCACTAGCATCTCGCCCACAGAGATAGAAATCGAGGTCGCCATCTCTATCATAATCCGCAGCAGCCATCGAATTGATCTGACCGCTGCTCGAGACCATCCCGCGCTTCCCAAAGTGCCCACGACCGTCATTCTCTAGCAGAACCACGGACCAAGCGAGTCCTACGACAAGATCTTGATCACCATCGTTGTCGAGATCGATGAGAAGCGCGCTCCGGCAAAAGTCGAGGATGTCCGTGCCGGATTCCTGGGAGATATCGAGAGCCGTGCCGTCCGCCTGATGAAGAAACAAGCGATTTGGCAAGCCACCTGGCTGGAGCACATAGACATCATCCAAAAGATCTCCATTCACATCCCCCACGACAATCCCTTGCGCACCTAACAAATCAGCAACCAGGCTCCGATCGGAGCGCGATCGCCAATAGTCGAAACTGTAAGCTAACTGATCCGAATAGCTGGCAGCCTTGGCCAAGACCTGAGGCGCAATGTCGGCAAACTCGATCCGCCCATTCCCAGGCCGTGCCTCCCGATAATTCTCCACGCGAACGGATCGGAGGCGATACGGATCCAGTGAAGTCCATTCGGTATGCCACACCGCCGTCGCTTGGAACCATCCCTCAGGCAATCTGCCACTCATCTCAAAGAGCAGACGCGCATGAATCAGACCCTCTTGTTTCTCAACGTGCATCACCTTGAACTTGGCCCTCTTGTTTTCGGCTTCCGCTAGTGGCTTTGCTAGCTCTTCGAGCGCTGTCGCAAACGCGTTCATTCCACGGAAACGATCCGTTTCACCACCACCTTCGTCGATAACGATTTCATGACGTTGATAGAGCGATGACAACGATTTCGGACGCAGCGAAGAAGAAATCACTTCCTTTGAAAGAAGCGTGTCCATGGGGCTATCAACCCCCATCAAGCGCTTGCCCAAGACAGCGTTCATTTCATGGCTGACATACTCACTGAAGCTCTCACTTTCCCAACCAGACTCTTCCGGATCCATATTCTCGAGTTCATCCGCCAAACGTTGGTGCCACCCAAGGCTCTTTGATTGGTTCGGCATGGCACCGAGAGCGGGCTCGGCTTCGATCGGGCGCGAGAGAGTTTCCGCAGGCTGCTTGGCACAACCCATCATCAGAACCACGGCCATCGCGGTCCAGATTCTCAACCAGAAGTTCAAAGGCATCGCCTTATCGTAGACATCCACCCGGGACACCGCAATCCATTGTGTAAGCTTGCCGTCTCCGCTCAGTTTGTTCAGGATGCCTATTCGAATCTATGAAATCGTCTCCACTATCCCGCCTACCACTGACGATCGCCCTCAGCCTGGCCGCACTGTCCGCAGGTCATGCCGCTGAGATCCTCGGCTACTATAACTTTGAAGATGACTACAACGATTCTTCTGGAAACAGCAACAACGCCGTTCTTGGTCAAAACTCCGATGAGTTGAGTTTCGTCGATGGCTTGCGCGGCAAAGGGCTGAGCATCAATGATCCTGACGCGAACGCTAACTCGGGTGGTTCTCTCAATATTCCCATAAACGTCAACCCGAGCGAACTGCCGGGCGTGACCTTTGGCGGCTGGGTCAACGTTGCGAAGGAGTTCGAATTCGACGGCTTCATGGCGATTGACAATGGCGGTTGGGATCGTGGGATCACGGTCAATGCGCAGGAGAGCAGTTCATTTGGCATTGCTAGTGGAGAAGACCCAACTCACGGTGGCGCGATCACGCCGGGCGAATGGCAGTATGTGGTCGGCACCTTTGATAGTGTGGAGGGCACGGCGACAGTCTATGTGGGAGATTCCGTGGCAGTGACTCAGAGAATGGAGTCGGCCGCTGGCAGTGATCTGACGGATGTCGGTGAGCCTGTCCTTGAGCTAGGCCGCTATGACAACCAAGACTATCATGGCCTCGTCGATGATATCTTTGTATTCAATGAAGCACTGGATGCGCATCATGTGGGTGCCATTCGGAATCTTCGGCTCAGCGCGCTGGACTACACGCCCGCCGAAGCGGCCACGCTGTTTGTGTTATTCGCTAGTGGCCAGTCTGGAGTGATCCGCGAGATCGGATGGGCTCCTGTGAGTGGCCTAGTCTCAGGCACACCAGGAGCAGTTACGGATGTCGGTGATGGCAACTTTATCGTGGTGCTCGACGATGCCGGAAATGGCATGCAGAGCGGGGCCGATGCTGAGAAGGATGCGGATGGCGATGGTCTGGATGACATTTGGGAGACAAAGCAATTTGGTAATCTTGATCAAGGCGCAGCCGATGATCCTGACGAAGACACCTTGACGAACCTAGAGGAGTTCGACGCTGGCACACGTCCTACAGTGAAAGACACGGATCGAGACGGCCTGGATGATGGCGCGGAAATCGCCACCCACATGACGGACCCATTGAACATCGATTCCGATGGCGATGGCGTTTCTGACGGGGCCGAGCTGGCGACAGGCACGGACCCGAATGATCCTGCCAGCTTGCCCCTTCCCCCCCCCCCAGAGCTCCTCGCCTACTATGATTTCGAAGGGAGTCTTGATGATCTTTCAGGCAACGATAACATTGCCACGTCAGAGACAAATCCAGATGAAGTCACTTTTACAGAGGGCCTACGCGGTCAGGGAGTCGACATCAATGACCCTGACGCTGAACCCAACTCGGGCGGCTTAGTGACCATCCCCTTGGATGTCAATCCCACCGTGCAACCGGACGTTTCCTTCGGTGGCTGGATCAATGTCGAGGAGGGTTTCGAATTCGACGGATTCATGGCGATCGACAACGGCGGCTGGGATCGTGGCATCACTGTCAATGCGCAGGAAAGCAATTCATTCGGAGTCGCGAGTGGTGCGGCACCCGTGAACGTTGGCGAGATCACTCCGGGCGACTGGCAATACGTCGTCGCGACATTTAGCGAAAGTGAGAACATCGCGACAGTTTACGTTGGAAATGCAGATGCGGCCATCCTAACCACCGAAACTGCCGACACTCCAGACGCTGGAAAGTCTGAGGGCGAACCGACGATCGAGCTTGGCCGTTATGACAATCAAGATCTGAATGCCGCCGCGGACGATATCTTTGTCTTTAGTGGCGCCCTCAGCGCGCATCAGGTGAATGCCATTCGCAACCTTCGGCTGAGCGCGATCAACTACACGCCAGCAGAAGCCGCGCAATTATTTGAACTCTTCTCTGCAGAATCGAGTGGCATCGTTGGCGCATTCACTTGGGCTCCTGTGTCCGGCTTGGCCCCGACGCCTCCCGGAGCTGTCATTGAAGCGGGCGCAGGTTTCACCGTTGTGCTAGATGAATCGGGAAATGGCATGATGTCCAGCGCCGCACCTCGCTTTCAAATCTCCTCTATTGTAAGAGAGGCCCTCACAAGTGCCACACTCACATGGAATTCGCGCACAGACGTGGTCTACGCTGTCGATGCTTCGAGTGATCTCATCACCTGGAAGACGCTCGCAGAAGCACTGCTTCCCGCAGGAGTCCAAACGAGTTACACCGACACCTCAGCTGACATGGCCACCATGCCCCAACGTTATTATCGTGTGAGGGAACAAGAACCCCCAGTCTTGTATGCCGAGGGATTCGAGAACGGCAATGAGGGATGGACTGTCGGCGTCTTGGAAGGCTTCAGCGTCACAGACACCACCTGGGAAGTAGGCGCTCCCAGCAACAACGGGCCCGCCGCAGCTTTCGCTGGGGAGAATGTCTACGGCACGGACCTGGATGGCAACTACGCCGATGGCACTGGCATCTACTTGCGCTCGCCGATCATTGACCTCACAGGCGCTGGCCGAGCGAAACTCACATTCCAATATTTCATGGCCGCAGCGGACAACGAAGGAGGACGTTTGAACATCCTTGATCCTGATGGAACCCCTATCTTGGCTGGACTCAAGCTCTACATCGGTCCGGACGGCAACACCGCGGATTGGACAGGAGAATCCATTCGTTTGCCCGAACTGGATCGCCCTGTAATCATCGAGTTCGAGCTTCTCTCCGGGGCTGACGATGATCCCATCAACCGTGCAGGCTGGTTCATTGATGAGATCATCGTAGACTGATGTCTTTGAAATATCATCGCGGTTGCTGCTGGATCTGGTGGCTACTCCTTGCCTGTGGATACGCTCAAGACAGTGTCGTTGTCTTCAATGAGATCGACGTTCCAGCCTGGCGCGGAAGAACCTGAATGGGTCGAGTTGCACAATCAGATGGCGGTGGATCTGGACATCTGCGGAATGGCCAGTATGATTTTCCAACAAACATCATCATCGGAGGAGCTGACTTCTTGGTCATCGCCACTAATCCTAGCAGATTAACTGACGCCGACCATGTGTGAAGAAGCATTGTGAATAACTCCGTATTACCTGGCCCAGGCATGAACCCGATTGGGATCTATCATCTGGTCCCGACGCACCAATGAGGCCCCTCCCCCGTCCGCTTCGGTCGGCCATGGAGCTTCGTCATCGTAAGTGACGTCGAGAATCACGCGCTCCTTTTGATCGACCACCTGTAGGCGTTCGCCGCCGTTGTCTAACTCAAAGCAAGTGAGCTCGCCGAGTTTCTCTGGGGCTACCCCACCTTATACCTC
>JBLHHN010000063.1:0-22974 GCA_047616785.1 Verrucomicrobiales bacterium | reverse complement strand
AGGTTTCGCGGCTCCAGCCTTCTCCTGCGCTCTCGCCGAGATCAGCCCAAGGACCAACATGAGGGCTATCTCCTTCAGCTTCATTCGCGTTCTTCGATGGTGAGCATCTTGTTCATCTCGATGGGCCGTTCGATCACTTGCGTGATCCCCGAGGGCCAACTCACTTCGAGTTTGTCGATCTGCTTTGCGGCGTCTAGGCCGAAGTAGAGCGGGAAATCGCTGTGTGAGAGGTAACCGGATTGGCCGTCTTTGACTTTCATCAATTTCAGATCGCCTGCTTCGAGGCGAACGACCGCTCCGAGCGCGCTTCGATTGGATGTCGTTCCGATCAGTTTCACTTTCAGGTAGGCGAGATCGGATTTCTTTTCTGACAGATTGCTCAAAAGCACCATGGGGAGGTGATTTATTTCATTGGTGACAATGTCAAGGTCGCCGTCGTTGTCCAAGTCGAAGATGACGGACGAACGGCTCCCCATGGCGCCCCAGACGACGACGCGATCTGGAAAGGTGTCAGGATCCGCGCTATCCTTGCGCAAGGATTCGAGCACGGGCGCGGCCGAGTCGGCACCGACCATGTCCAACTCGAACCATGGCGTGGCCAGTCCACCGGTTCTGGGTTCGACGCCGAGAATGAACTCGGAATCTCGAAAGCGCTTGCCACCTTCATTGAGCAGGAGGGAATTCACCCCGTAGCGCAGGGGGAAATTCATGCTCGAAGTGACAAAGGCATCGTCGAACCCATCGGCGTTCAGGTCATCCGCGCTCAGTCCCCAGGGCCAATAATTCTCAGCGCCTATCGCATCGGAAACTTCTTGGTAAGTGCCATCTTCGCCTTTCTGATAGAAAGCATTTCCAAAGATACTCGTCCCTTCGGTCTTCAGGAAGGATGGCGTCCATTGCATCGCCGCTTTCTCCTTCTCTTTCTCCGAGTCAATGTGCTCGCTCATGTCGGAATGCATGTCGGTGATGTAGATGTCGAGGTCGCCATCATTCTCGAAATCGAACGCTTTGATGCCCATCGATCCCCAAGGGGTCTTCGGAAACAAGTCGCGGCTCGCGCGCTCGAAGGCTTTGCCTTCCCGATTGAGATAGACCTGATCATCTCCCTGCATGTTGAGCATGTACAAGTCGGTCCAACCGTCGGAGTTGATGTCCACGGGGGCGGCATCACCGGTCCAGCCGACGTCATCCAGCCCCATGGCCTCACCGACATCTTCGAATTTCCTGTTTCCGAGATTGTGATAGAGCCGACTGAGTTCCTGGCGTTCGGATTTCAAATGGCCGGCAAAGGCATCGGCGAATCCCACATGGTAAGTGTCCCCGGTTTCCGCTTCTCCTCGGATGCTTTCCATGGTGACCTTCGTGGTCTCGCTCGTCGTGTATTGTCCGACATTCGTTACGAGGAGATCGAGCAAGCCGTCGCGATCGTAATCAAAGAACACGGCACCGGAGGAATGTCCTTTGTAACCCAAGCCAGAGCCTGCGGTGATGTTTCTAAATCTGCCGCCCCCGAGGTTCTCGAACAACACATTCCCCTTTCGCAGAGCGGTGACGAAGAGATCCGGATCACCATCGTTGTCGATGTCGGCAAAGGCTGCGGATACGCCGATGCGATCACTGACAAACACACCTGCATGTTCGGTGATGTTCTCGAACTTCCCTCTGCCGAGATTGCGCCAGAGTTCGTTGCCCCCGACCTGATTCACAAAGTAGATGTCTAACAGATCATCGCCATCGATATCGGCCACCACGACGCCTGATCCGTGATCATAGTGGACGCCTTTGAAGCGTTTGCCCGATTCGTCGACGATCTTGTGCATGAAACGGATGCCACTGGCCTTGCGCTCATCGGAAAATTTGAAGTCATGATAGGCTTCAATGGAAGGTGCCGTGGCGAGTTGAGCTTTCTCGCGAGCCTTCATCCATTCTGGATCCTGGACGTCTGCAGGGACGTTAACGATCTCTGCTTCCAGTGCTGCAAGGTCGGTGAACAGGTCACGGGTCGTCTTCGGGTTCTTCGCATCATAGCGGCCTCGAATGCGCAGATAGGCATCGATGAGAACGAACTCTCCTTGAGAGCCGCCGAGCTGGTCAATCCTTCCGGCGAGAGACTTGAAATCGACGACGCGTAGATCTTTCACGTGGTTCTGAACCCTCTCGAGCTGTCGATCTTCTTCGGGGCTTAACTGGAAACCTGCGATCCAAGGTCTTCCCACAAGATCTTCCGAGGAAATGCGTTCGCCGTTCTGTGTGAGTGTGAATGCTGATACGAATTCAAGGACCTGTGGGTGCGCTCTATCAGTGTCCTTTGAGATCTCCGCGACTGCAGGTGGCGATTCCTCGGTACCGATATCTTTGCCACAAGATGGCAGCCAGCAAAGGGCGGCGAGCCAGGCGATGATCGCGGTCCTGCTATGAAAGGGATGTGAAGATGGCGGGGGCTTTCTCATTTGATGATGAACGCATACAGTGTGCTAGATTAATGCCGTTTCTCCAACCATTTGCGGAAATCGTTCTGAGAAATGACGCGGAGGGTGCCCATGGTCTCGCTGGGCGACAATAGAAATCCACACATCGGATCCATGGCCAAATCATGCGTGCTGGGGTGAGGCGTTTGAAAGGCGATCGAGAACTCAAGATCTGGGACCGCGATCTCTTTCAACTTCAAGTCAGGGCAAGAGAACACGTAGATGAAGTCATCGCTGCGCAGCTGGACCACGACCTCGGCACCCTCGGGCAGTATGAGATGTTCCTCGTTGACGCGATCGTCGCTCGTCCCAAGAATCTGATCGGGGCCACTGTAGGTGAATCGCCATGCTCTGCCATGGCCACGTGCTTCGACCAGCAAAGGTCCATGAATGACAGGGGCAGGGGTTCGCTGATAGCGAAAGTAGGTGGTGGCGGCAGCGATGCTGAGAACCGCTATCAGGATGCCAAGAGCGGATCGACTTCGCATGATGTCTAGGGACGTTCGTTCATACTTGGGGCCTTCGTCAAGCTTCCCTGAATCGTAGGCTGGTATTCTGAGCGCAGATTTCGTAGCTGTGGTCTCATGAAAGTTTCTGTAATCGTTCTACTTCTCACTTGGACTGCTGTTATTGTTGGCAGAGGTCAAACGTCGCCTTTTCCTGGGACTGAGCTGTTGACGTGGGAAGGGGATCTGGCTTCACTCTTGGTGGACAGCGCGGACGCGTTCCTTCTGAAGGAGATCGAGAAATCCGGTGAGAGACGAGCTGCCTTGTGGCAACGTGATTGGACGTCGGCAGAAGCTTACGCGAACTCCATTGAGAAGAATCGAAAAGAATTCCAGCGGATCATTGGAGCGGTGGAGAAACGTTCTTCCTTTGAGCAGCTCACGGAACAACGTTTCTTGGGGACTTCGGCTGATTGTGATGTTTATGCCATCACGTGGCCGGCTTTTGGAGATGTGCATGGTGAGGGGCTATTGATAGAGCCGCGGCGTGCCGCGGTGCGTGGGAATGTCGTGCTCATTCCGGATGCGGATCAGGTGCCCGAGGCGTTGCTTGGTTGGGTAGGAGACCTGGCTCCGGAAAGACAGTTGGGGCGTCTGCTAGCAGAGCGAGGGGCGCGTGTGGTCATTCCGACCATCATCAATCGGACAGCGACACAGGGGAAGCTGAGCAACCGTGAATATCTTTATCGGCCCGCCTTTGAGTTAGGGCGGCATCTCATCGGTTATGAAGTGTTGAAAGTGCAAGCGATCTTGGATTGGCTGAGCCAAGAACCTCAACGCAGGCCTTACCTGGGAGTGGCTGGTTGGGGCGAGGGTGGTTTGTTAGCTTTTTACACAGCAGCGGTGGATACAAGGGTGCAGGGAGCCTTCGTCAGTGGCTACTTTGGGCCGCGTGAATCTGTTTGGGAAGAGCCTGCTTATCGGAATGTGTTCGGCTTGCTCTCACGGTTTGGCGATGCGGAGATCGCGAGCCTCATCGCGCCACGTCGATTGGTTATTGAGGCCATTTCTGGTCCTCAGGTCGTGGTCCCTCCAGGCACCGGGGGGAAACCTGGGCGACTTGCCACGGCGTCTTTGGAGAAGATTCGTCAGGAGCGTCAGCGTGCGATCGCGTTGATTGGATTGCCAGAGGCGTCTGAGGAGATTGTCATGGGGAATCTCGATGCCTTAGTGAAGCCTATCCCTGCGCCCTTCACTGTACCAGACATTCCTCTGCCAGATGCGGAAGCGCGTCATGCACGCCAGATGCACGAGTTGGACCGGCATAATCAGCAGCTTCTCGTGGAGAGTCCCTACACGCGTGCGGCCTACATGAAAGATCTGAAGACAGACAGCCTAACTAATTTTGAAAAGTCGACGGAAGCCTATCGGGAGTACTTTGCGAAGGAAGTCATCGGTGAATTTGACGATCCTTTGGTCGATGCCAAACCGCGTTCTCGCGTCTTCTTGGATACCGAGAAAGTGACCATTTATGAAGTCGTGTTAGACGTCTATGATGGGTTCTTTGCTTATGGCTTGCTCTGCTGGCCAAAGAATATCACAGAAGGTGAGAAGCGGCCGGTCGTCGTCTGCCAGCATGGACTGGAGGGAAGACCGCAGATGGTGATCGGTGAGGAGGGCCATCATTATTACAAGGCCTTCGCCATGGATCTCGCGGAGCGTGGGTTCATCACCTTTGCTCCCCAGCATCTCTACATCTTCGAGGATCGATTTCGCACGTTGCAGTTCAAGGCCAATGCCGTGAAGAAGACGCTCTTCTCGCTCATGGTCCCGCAACACGAGCAACTCACCCGTTGGTTAGGCGGTTTGAAGAATGTCGATTCCAAGAGGATCGGTTTCTATGGATTGTCCTACGGGGGCAAGTCCGCGATGCGTATCCCTCCCTTGGTGCCGAACTACTGTCTTTCCATCTGCTCGGCAGATTTCAATGACTGGGTGTGGAAGAACGCTTCGACACGAAGCCCATACAGTTATGCGAAGATGGGTGAGTATGAGATCTTCGAGTTCGATCTGGGCAGCACCTTCAACTATGCGGAAATGGCGGCCTTGATCGCCCCACGACCTTTCATGGTCGAGCGTGGGCATTTCGATGGGGTCGCTCCAGATGAGCGGGTTGCTCTAGAGTTCGCCAAGGTCCGGCATCTTTATGCGGCCCGTTTGAAGATCCCCGACCGGGTCGCCATCGAGTGGTTCGATGGCCCACATTCGATTAACAGTAAAGATACCTTCGACTTCCTCCATCGGCACCTGAAATGGCCGTACCCTGGGAAAACTGCGCGCAAACCGTAGAGGAGTTTGTGAGAATGGCGCCCCGACGAGGCGCTGGTGGATGGTCCATGCCCTGCCTTAGACAAGAAATTGCCCTGCAGGCGGTCGGATTTCCGCAAAGGTTTTCAATCTCTAGAAATTATAACCTTTTAGGTTGAAGTTTCACTATATAAGTTATGATGATTACGATAATTGGATTTCTAGATAAGCATCTCACACCACTTAAAAGAACTGCAATCCTTACGAAGTCATTCAAGCATCCCCATGAAGTCCCCATCCACTCCAGGACGAATTCTGATCGTTGATGATCAGATAGTAGATCGTCGATTTCTCCGGCAGGTCCTTCGGGATGCTGGGCATGATCTCATGGAAGCCATGGACGGTGCTGAGGCGCTGGAAATGGCGGCAGAACTTGCCCCTGACCTCATCCTTCTTGATGTGATGATGCCGGGAATCGATGGCTGCGAGGTCTGCGAAAGCCTGCGTGATGACCCTGATACCAGTGCCATTCCGATCTTCATGATCACGGCTCTCGTGGGCCCTCAAGAGCGGCTGCGGGGATTCGAAGCGGGCGCATCTGATTTCTTGGAGAAGCCTGTCGATCCGATGGAACTGCGTTTGCGAGTGAGCAATGTGATCCATCAACAACGAAGTAATCGGAAACTTGAAGGTGCCCTGAAAGAGTTCCGACACCGCGATGCGGTTCGTGATGAGTGGGCGACCTACTTGGTCAACGAGTTGGACGAAAAGCTCGCACGCTTGGAGCTGGATGATGAGAATCAGCAGCTGGTCCTTCATGAGGTGCGAGGTATGACCTCGACCATTTTGGATTGCAGGCAAATGAGTCATCCGAAAGCCAAGCTGGATCTCAGGGGCTGTGATCTTGAAGAGATTGTCTTCCAAGTCTCGGACGGTCTGGAAGTCCCAATCGCAAGGGAGAGTTTTTCAGGGATGGTCCAGGGAGACTCAAGCCTTCTGATAAGGCTCTTTGGTCACTTGCTAGTCCTTTCTCACGAGCTGGGCGCTGATTCACAGGCGCCTATCCGGCTGACGTCGAAGGAACAAGGTGATGGCCATCTCACGGTGGAGATCGTTTCCCGAGGAAGCGGCATTTGGCATGAATCCTTCGCCACGCTCGATCGCGGGTCCGTGGTCAGCAATGGGTTTGATTGCAAAGATCGGCTTGAGCTGAATCTGGCTTTCTGCCGACACGCTATCGATCTTATGGGTGGCAGCATCGGGGTGGAAACGATCCCAGGTGATGGTATCCGATTCTGGTTCACTCTCCCTTTGGGCGAAGATTCGACCTTGCCGAACGTGGTGCCATTTGAAGTGGGCGAGTTCGCATACGCCGCAGCAGTCAATCGATAGATAAGTTAGTGACCATTCAAAGGCGTTGGCAGTGAAATGATGCTTGCGCGAAGGGGGTTCTCTTTCTAAAAGCAGTGAGTTAGCAGTTTCCAGATGTGGAAATTGTTCTAGCATTGAATTTAGAGATGAAACTAGAGACCGTTTGTTTGCATGGTGGGCAGCAGCCTGATCCCACGACCAATTCCAGAGGAGTGCCGGTCTACCGGACCAGCTCTTTCGTCTTCAATAGCACCGAGCACGCGGCCAATCTCTTTGGTCTCAGAGAGTTGGGAAATATATACACTCGGCTGATGAACCCCACGCACGATGTGCTGGAGCAGCGTGTGGCTCAGTTAGAGGGAGGGGCCGCGGGTCTTGCGGTGGCTTCTGGAACGAGCGCCATCTTCTATTCGATCATCAATCTCGCACAAGCAGGTGACGAGATCGTCTCGGCGAACAACCTCTACGGAGGGTCTTTCACGCAGTTTAATGACATTCTGCCAACGTTAGGGATCAAGGTGAACATGGTGGATCCCAACCAACCTTCGAATTTCGAAGCGGCCATCACCGAGAAGACGAAGGCGCTTTTCTGCGAGACGGTGGGCAATCCCTCTCTCGATATCGCGGACTTGGAAGCGATCGCAGCCATCGCCCATAAACACGACATTCCGTTGATCGTGGACGCCACATTCTCAACGCCTTACCTCACCAAGCCGCTCGATCATGGCGCCGACATCGTGGTCCATTCCTTGACCAAGTGGATCGGTGGGCACGGAGCTGGCATCGGCGGAGTGGTCGTAGATTCTGGCAGATTCAATTGGGGCAATGGCAAGTTCCCACTCTTTGATCAACCTGATGCCTCGTATCACGGTCTGCGGTGGGGCCATGATCTCCCAGAACCACTCGCCCCGCTCGCCTACATTCTCCGGATGCGTACCGTGCCTTTGAGAAATCTCGGTGCCTGCATCTCTCCGGACAATGCCTGGATGTTCCTTCAAGGCATCGAAACACTGCCTCTGCGCATGGAGCGTCATTGTGAGAATGCGCTTGCTGTGGCCAAGCATTTGAAAGGTCATCCCAAGGTCTCGTGGGTGCGCTACCCTGGTTTGGAAGATGATCCTCAGCATGCTCTGAATCAGAAATATCTGAAAGGAAAGGGTGGCGCCATGGTCGTCTTTGGCATTGAGGGCGGTGCGGAAGCGGGAGCCCATTTCATCGATTCCTTAAAACTATTCTCACATCTTGCCAACGTGGGAGACGCCAAGAGCCTTGCTATCCATCCGGCCACCACAACGCACAGCCAGATGACGGAAGAGCAACAAGCCGCTGGCGGTATCAAACCTGAACTCGTTCGCCTGTCTGTGGGGATCGAGCACATTGACGATATCCTAGCAGATATCGATCAAGCACTGGAGGAGTCCAAGGCTTAACTGAAGCGCATGCAAGAATCTGTTCCAGTTGCCATCTTGCTCAAGCAAGTGGATCGCATTGGCACCCGAGTCATCGGTGGGCCGGTGCAAGATTCCGCAGATTTACGAGAATCCGTAGATCCGGACGAAGACCCGCTCGTACCGGAGAAACGTCTCATGAAACCAGAGGTCATGCATCCTGGCGCGATTACTTGGATTCCTTACCGCCGCGCCTTGTCTTTGTGGTGTTGGTAATTGGCCGTGTTAGCGCTCTTTGGGGCCATGGGCTGGGCGCTTCTTCGTTGAATTGAGGCCGGATTGATCCGCTTGCCCAGGCCTAGCTCCAGCGAGGTGCTTGCGCGCTTTCTCGCCCATTCGTAAGATTCTTTCTAAGAATCTTCATTCTCGTGCGTTGTGAGGGTGTGAGAACGCACACATGAACGAGATTTCCCAGGCCTCCTTGGCAAATGCCGAAGGGCTGGTTCCCCAAGCCGTCGCGGACTATGAGCGACCGTTGGTGAACTACGCTTACAGTTTGCTCAAGGACGTGGAGAAGGCTCGGGATGTCGTTCAGGAGACGTTTGTGAAGCTCTGCCAGCAGGAACCCGGTCACGTTCGGGAGTCCCTCAAAGCCTGGCTCGTCACCGTCTGCCGGAATGGCGCTCTCGACGTGTTACGAAAGGACCGCCGAATGATCACCATCGACTCAACCACCATGGAAAACGTGGGATGCGAATCCCCCACACCCGCTCAATCGGCTTCGCGTAAGGACAGTCATGGGCAAGCGTTAGCATTATTAGAACGTTTGCCTGACAATCAACGCGAAGTCATCCGACTGCGTTTTCAAAGTGATCTCAGCTACCGAGAAATCAGTGAGATCACGCAACTCAGTGAGAGCAATGTGGGCTTCCTCCTCCACAAAGGACTGAAACAACTGCGCGCTTTAATGAGCGCCTAACCACTATCAATGTAGCACAGGCTTCTAGCCTGTGTGGGCAGGTTGAAAGCCTGCCCTACTCTGACAAAGCACTATCATGAAAGATTCAATCACTTTAGAAGCCCCTCGCCTCACCGCCTATGCGCTGGGCGATCTCCAATCGAGCCAAGACCGCGCGTTCATCGAAGCCGCCCTGGTGGACTCGCCTGAACTCCAAGCCTACGTGGATGATATCCGATCGTTAGGCGAGACCCTTACCCAAGGCTTCGACGCCGAGACCCTGCCCAAGACTGGCAAGGTCGTGAAACCACGCGTTTCTGCCTGGCGCTATGTGATACCATTAGGCCTTGCCGCTTCCTTGGCGGTGCTGGCGACGTGGCTACCACAACGTCTCGGAACGGCGCCGGAGATGAATCGCAGCGTCGCAGAAGCGACGCCGGAGATGCCCGAAAGCCGAGGCGCTGTCGCGGTGGTCGATTCTGTCGAGCCTGTCGATTCTCCAATCGTAGAGACACTTGATGAACTGCCAATCGACGCCTTTGGCACGGTCGCAGTGAATACCGCCTTCTTTGAGTTTGCCAGTGGCGAGATGGGCGGCGGCGGCGCAATGAAGGCTAGAGCAACGAGAGGCAGACCTAAAAAGGCTGCCACCGCAGACCTTGGTCGAGCAACACCAGAAGTAGCAGATACCCAACGCGAAACATCCCTGACAGGCGATCCGGTGACTGGCGTGGGAACCCTCCTGATGTCCAGCATGCAAGACACATACAAGGCGGAAGCTGGGATTAAGCAGATTCAAATGCAACTAGCAAACCTCGAAAACTTGGAGGGCGAACGCCTAATCCAGTCAGCGGCTATGTTGGATATCAATGATCCAACGCTACAAGCTTTGTTGCCCTCGTACCAGAAGATACAACTGGAAAAGCAAGAGCTGCTTAAATCAGGCTTCACGGACAAGCATCCCAGCATCCAGAAAGCGAACGAGAAACTTTCACAAACCCACAGGATGCTAGTCACGGCCACTGAGAGCGTGCGCAATACGCTTAAAACCAGGCTCGATATGGCGAACCATGCGTTACTTGTATCCAAGGAGATGGAGGAGCCGAGAAATGCAGAGTCCTACGCTCCGACGGTCGACAATGCCTTCAAAGACATCGTCAACCCAGGCGATGAACGTGCCACGTTCTCCACCGATGTGGACACCGCTTCCTACAGCAATGTGAGACGCTTCCTAACCAATGGGCAACGGCCCCCTCGCGATGCCATCCGCGTGGAAGAGATGATCAATTACTTCTACTACGATTATCCCAATCCCGCCGAAGACGGGAAGCCGTTCTCGGTGAAGCTGGAAGTGAATGACGCTCCTTGGGCTCCAGGACACCGCCTGTTGCGCATCGGACTCAAAGCGAGAGATGTCATGGTCGACAAGCGGCCCGATTCCAATCTCGTGTTTCTCATTGATGTGTCAGGCTCGATGTCGCCGTTTGATAAATTGCCTCTTCTCAAGAAATCGCTCAAAGCCATGGTCGGCGGATTCACCGAGCGAGACATGGTCTCACTGGTCGTCTACTTCGGGCAATCTCGCGTGCATCTTCCACCAACTCCGGGGAATGAATCGAGCCGGATCATCGCTTCCGTCGATCAACTCAAATCAGGCGGATCAACCAATGGTGCGTCCGGGATTCAGTTGGCGTACGAGCTAGCCAGCAAGCACCGGATCGTCAATGGCGTGAATCGTGTGCTTCTGGCCACGGATGGCGATTTCAACGTCGGCACGACAGACACAAAGCAACTCATCGCCATGGCGAAAGCGCGGGCCAAGGAAGATCAGATCTTTCTCACTGTGCTCGGACTCGGCACTGACAATGTGAAGGACGACCGCATGGAACAACTCGCAAATCAGGTGGATGGTGTCTATCACTACATCGATAGCGAACGCGAAGGCCGGAAAGTCTTGGTTGATGAAATGAGCGCCACGCTGGTGCCGATGGCCAAGGATGTGAAGATCCAGGTGGAGTTCAACCCAGCCAAGGTCAAGAGTTACCGGATCATTGGCTATGGCAACCGCTTGTTGACCAATCGCGACTTCACAGACGACAAGAAAAATGCGGGCGAGATGGGTGCAGGACACACTGTGACCGCTTTCTACGAGATTGTCCCCACGGGCCACGAAGGCATCGAGCCCAATGATGCGCCCTTGAAATATCGCTCCGCGGCAGAGCCAGCACCGGCACCGGACAATGCTAGCAATGACATTGTCACCGTGAGGCTACGTTACAAAGAGCCGCATAGCGAAACAAGCCAGTCCTTCGAAACCTCGCTCACCGATGAAGGCTCTCATTGGAATGCGGCAAGTGAAGATTTCCGATTCGCCGCCGCCGTCGCAGCCTTCGGCATGAAGCTTCGAAATTCGCCTCATTGTCAGGCTTCCTATGATAGCATTCGCCAGTGGGCCGAAGGTGCACGCAATCATGATGAGTATGGTTGGCGCGCCGAGATGATCGAACTGATCGCACGGGCGGCGGGACCAATAACGTACTAATAGTAGCCTAGGCTTCCAGCCTGGAATCCCTCGCGAAGCGCCAAAGCTGAACGCCACACAGCCTAGAAGGCCGTGCTACTTTGCTTCCCATCATTCACCGTAGATCTCTTTCAGCCAGTTCAGGCAAGGCTTGGAAGCTTGTCTGAGTTTGGTGAGATCGACGGCTTCCTTGGTCAATGGCATCAGGTCTTTCACTTCCTGAGGAAGTTGGCTTTCATTGACGGGGCCTAACGGAATCTGAAACGCTTTCGACTTGGCGAGGGCCAATTCAGTTTCTGCCGAGAGAATGAAATCGATCAGTTTCCGAGCTTCTTCAGGACGTTGACTGCCATGGATAAGGCTGATCGTATTGGGAATGCAGATCACTTTGTTAGATGGCGTTCGCACCGGGACCATGGCCACATTCTTCCGCCGCTGTTTGCCTACGAAGTAATCATCCGTATCGGTAAAGCCGAGATCACAGACGCCTTCCCCGACCAAGGACCGCGTGCCAGCATTCCCGTAACTTTCATTGATATTGCGCTGGTAGAGACTCTCATGCCATGCCTTCAGCTTCTCAGGCCCCCATTCATGCCAGAGCACGGTGTAATGCGTCCGCGTCGTCCCATAGAGCGGCTTGGCCAAGGTCACTTCAGAAAGGTCTGGATCCTGCAATCGCTTATCGATGGCGGCGAGATCCGGTTGCAAACGTGCCGGGTCCACAATGTAAACCCGCAGACGTGCCCCAAACCCAGTCCAGTAACCCGTGGGGTCCTTGAACTGCTCAGGGATCTCCGCATGCCTTGGACTGATGTAAGGCTCTAAGATGCCTTCCGATTGCAAATGAATCGTGCCTAGCACTTCATTATTCCAAAAGACATCACAGCGTGGGTTGTCTTTCTCCATCAGAATGAGTTCGACCAAGCCCAGGGACTTGGTGGCTTCGGTGTCATACTTGACGTTGAACTTGATCTTCGTCTGCTTCCGAAAAGCTTCAAGGGTCTCCTTGGCGTGGATAGAATCGTGAGCGCAATAGATGGTCAAGCGAGGGGTCCTCGGCTGCATCATCCACCAGGCGACAAAGACGCAGGCGATGAGCCCAGCGATGCTGCCGTAGAATCCTTGTTTGCTATAGATCTCGATCCTCTTCACTGGGGCGGATGGTGTGCGAGGGCCTGACCTCAGTCAAGGCCCTCTGTGTTCGGAGGCTCTACTTCGAGGGTATCGAAATAACTCTGGATTTGTCCGTGATACCCCGCCGGGACTTTCTCTTGGCGAATGGCCTCGCTCAGACCTTGCTTGATCTGGCCGATGGAATCTTGATACGCCTTCTTCGCTTCACCCGTCTCGGAGACCGCATTGGTTTGCCATTCAAGGAGCGTCTTGCCCGCCGCGAGGTGGGATTTCGATTTCTCCGTCTTGAATCCGGTCTCTAGACTCTCGTCAAACGGAGCGTCACCTCCATCGCCCGTGCCACGTCCGCCCCTGCCGGGACCGGGGCCTTGTCCTTGCCCCCCACCTTCCGCGAGAAGCTTCTTATAAAGATCCGCATAACTCGACATCCCCTTACCTTCGCCCTCTCCACCTTCACCGGGCATTTTCCCCATCTCGTTCAGCTGTTGGGCCAGTTGCGCCGCATCGAGCGCTTCTTCCAATTGCAGCAATTGCTCCAACTGCTGCGCGAGATTCTCCATCTGCTGTTGCAATTGCTCCATGGATTCCTGCGCACCTTCCACCGCATCCTTCTGCAGACCTTGATTCTGTGCCATCTGCATTTGCTCGATCGCGCGTTGCAAGGTTTCCTTCAATTGATCCGACGGCGCTTCGCTGGCCACCGCATCCGCCAGCTCTTGCAAGGACTCCTTCAATTCCTTGGCACCCTGACGTTGTTCTTCAGAGGTGGCTCCAGGCTTCTGCAAGGATTCCGCTTTTTCTAACATCTCCGCAAGGGACTTCTGCAACTCCTTGGCATCGCCACTGCGCAACATCTCACGCAATTGATCACGAAAGGCTTTGGCTTCCGGGCTCATGGATTCGGACTGGCCGAATTGCTGCAACTTCTCTTTCGCCTCGCCGAGCGCCTTGCTCAGCTTCTCGTCATTCAACGGCTTCCAAAACTGGCCTAACTCTTTCTGGCTTTCACGCTGCCGTTTGGCGGTCTCTTGCTGTTCCCCGCGTTTGGCCATTTTAAAAGCCTGTTCCAACTTTGTCAGCGCCTGCTTGATATCTTCACTGCGTTTCGTATCCTCTTCAGGTTTCAACGCTAGCATCTTCGTTTCCGTCTCACGACGGAGGTCCTCTAGACGCTGCTCTTGTTTGCCTAACCACTGCCGCTCATCTTCTTTGCCAAAGGGATCCAACTGCGGCACCCAAAGAATCGCCGCGACCAACGCCAGTCCGATCCCTGTCAAATTCCTCAAAGGGCGTTGCCAACCCCATGGGATCATTTCTGAAAGACTCGCTTCTTGAGAGGCGACCTGTTCTGCCCGCTGACGTATCTGCTCTTGATAGGCGCTCGCGCTTTCGTTTAAATGCACGGTTGTTAGGAACAGGTCATGATTGCTTTGATGGCGGTCGACGATGCCAGCTGCTTCCGTCTCTTGCACGCGTCGATGGGTGGACCACGCCATGATCGCTCCAAGGAAAGGCAACCCGATAAGACCAAGAGGAAAGAAACGGTCAGGGAAAGCCGCGGACAAACGGGCGATCAATAACAAAAGCAGAAAGAGCCATGCCAACCAGAAGGTCGCCCGATAGGCGTGCTTGCCAAACTCCGCCCATTGCCGACGGCGCGCCGCTTTGGCGAGGAACGTCTGCGTTTGCGGGAGGAGGCTCATGCGCAATTCTAGCCAGGCATCGATCCGGAGTCTAGCAATCTAAAGTTAGGTCGCCGGTGTCAGGCAACGGACGAGTTGTTCCAGCTCTGTCACGATGATGTCTGGGCGAGCCCCCAGATTGTCTTCTTCTCGCAGGCGCAGCGAGCGAGCATCGCCCGCGACAAGCACGGTCTTGAACCCGACGGAAGCGGCAGGGGCAATGTCATTGCGCATGTCGTTGCCAACAAAGAGAACCTGGCTCGCATCGATCCCTTCCATGGCCAAGAGGTCCTTGTGACTGGCAAAGAGGGCCTGCGAAGGCTTGGCTTCATGTTTCTCAAAAGACCAGAGACACAGGTCTTCCCGTATACCCAGATCTTCCAATGAATACTCTAGCAATGCCTCGAAAAGAGGTGGCGTGTAGAACTGAGCGTTTGAAATGATGCCCATGGCGAGCCCGAGTTGACGCAGTGAGAGCAACGTTTGTAGGGCTCCTGGCATGGGCCAGACGGGATTCATATGATTCTCATGTCGGATGGCCACTCGCTCAAGAGCCACCGCGCTGAGGATCAAATTCGAGCGCTTGAGCAGTGACTGCCAGATCTCACGAATCTCGACTTCAGGAAATAGAATCCCTGATGCCTTGGCCCGCGCATGGGTCACATGGATCAGTTGTTTCATGTCTGAGCCTAACTGCATCGTCGGCGTGGTCACGATGCCTTCTTCCTGAAGGGCTCTCGCCATGGTCTGATCCAGAAGATCCGTATCCGTCGAAGCGCTGCCTCCAGATTGGGAAATGAAGAGGGTCCCATAGACATCGAACAGCACCGCTTTGATCCCTGGCAGAGCGACCAATTGAGGTGCGATGCTGGTGGGCTCAGGATTCTGAGGCGTGGCTATTTCACGAATAAGATTGACAGCGGACATGCTAGGATTTTAAAAATTGAAAACGTTCGGGTGAAAGAAAAGTAGTGAGAAGCTCGGCACTGACATTGGACCCAAGAGGTGCATCGGCTTCCGCTGCGGGCTCTTTCATGAGTTTGCCGTAGCAGTCTAGTAATTTCTTGGCGTAAGGTTCGAGAGAATAGAATTTCTTTAGAGTGCTTCGTTGTTCTGTGATGGTCGGAATGGGCATGCCTTCCTTGAACCAACTGTCTAGCCAAAGATCGGCTCCAGCGAAGGCCGCATCGGTCTCGAAGATTACTTCATCATGGGCGATCTCGCCGATGATGTGATCGATGATCTCACGCTGGAACTGCTCATGGAGTCGCCCGAAATCCACTCGCCCTCTCCCATCGACCATGGAATCGAAGGCGTCCTCAGTGGCCTCTTTCGGCAGTGGTTGCTGGTAGGTTTCGTAAAATCCCTTGATCCCCCGGTGAAGTTCCTCAAACAGACGGTCTTCACCGATCCACTGAACGGGCATCCGCACGGCACGGTAGAGGCCGGGAAAGGACAGCTCTTGCTCTCTGAAGTCCGAGGTGATCTCGGGGAGATCACGCCCCAGCAACGGACGGCCGATGGCCAGGGATTCGAGAAATGCCAGCCCAAAGCCTTCGGACACACTGGTGGTGAGGACACAGCCCGCAGTATTTAACCAAGCGTCGAAAGAATTGTCAGTTTCGGAAGAGAGTTGGAGATCCGCTGGGCTCTGCCGGTCCACCACGGCGAAAGCGATAGGCAACTGGCGCGCTTCGGCAAACGCGACCCACGCGTCATGGATTGGCTGCCAGCGTGGGTTGTCTGGCGCACGCGTGGTGGCGATGAAGCCGCGTTTCTCACAAAGCGCGGCGAGCAAGACCGTTTCCCCCATGTTCTTTCGGCGAATCCCGCGCGTCGGATAGAGCAGCAAGGGGCGGGCATTCTTCTTCCTCGGGCGCCGCTTCGCCCGTTGCTTGATGATCACAGGATCAGGCAAGTCATGCACCTGAGATTCTGGTAGGCCAGCCTTGATGAGAAAGTCCCGATCGCGCGTGTTGATCGTGCCATAGTGGACGGAAGGAATCGCAGGATAAGCAACGTGGGATTTGGACAGCACGACATACTCGTCGGGACGACCGTCCTCCGCGAAGTCATGGATCTCTAGCAGACAGCGATACCCGCGGCGGATGAGAATGGCCAGCGCATCGGGCAAATGAACGTTCTTCCCCAATGAATGATTATGGCAATGCCAGACATCCGGCAATTCGCCATCGAGTCCAAGCCGTGCGGCTCTCTCCAACGAATCCGCTAGAGATTCTGGCGAGCCAGCGTCGGCGTCCTTGTGGTAGGCCAATTCTGGCACCAACTGCACGTTTGCTAGTTTGTCTCCTGTGTAAGACTCGCTACTGAGGACAACGATATCCGCAGTGCCTACTGCTTCCATACCGGCCACAGCGTGCTCGATGACGGTCGTCACCCCTCCCGGGCGCAGGTGGTAGTGGAGAATTGCAAGCCGCATCGTGAACGCAGAACTTAGGGCGGGCGATCCGCCTGTAAATCTGAATTTGTTCTAGGTTTGGCACGAGAATCGCCTTAGGGCATGACGTGCAATTCGATTTTACCATTCACCCACCTTCCTAGATTGTCATGGCTCAGAAGATAGGATTCGTATCGACGCGCTTCGCGGGTACCGACGGCGTTTCGCTAGAAGCCGCGAAGTGGGCCCATGTACTGACCGAGGAAGGATTCGAGTGCTTCTGGTACAGTGGCAGAAATGATCGCCCACCCGAAGTGAGCATGTGTGTGCCCGAGGCGCACTTTGGAGATCCTGAGAATCAATGGCTTTCCGAACGCATATGGGGCCGTCTTCACCGCGATCGCGCCGTCTCGGAGAGAATCCAGGAAGTCGCCGCCTATCTGAAGTCCACACTCTATCGCTTTGTCGAGGAGTATGATATCGATATCCTCATCCCGCAGAACGCGCTGACCATTCCCATGCACGTGCCTTTGGGAATCGCCATCACAGAGTTCCTGGCAGAGACACAGATGCCCGCCATCGCGCATCATCACGATTTCTTCTGGGAACGGACGCGCTTCAGCATCTCCGCTGTGCGTGATTATCTCGACTTCGCATTTCCGCCTTCGCTGCCTCATATTCGCCACGCGGTGATCAATTCGCGTGCCCAGACTCGCCTGGCGTTCCGCAAAGGACTCGGTTCCATGCTTGTGCCGAACGTCTTCGAGTTCGAGAAGCCGGCGCCCGGAATCGATGATTATTCGGCGGATTTCCGAGAACAGATTGGGCTCAGCAAGGACGACATTCTCGTGCTTCAACCTACACGAGTCGTTCCCCGCAAAGGGATCGAGCATACGATCAAGCTCGTCGGCCTCCTCAGAGATCCGCGCTATAAGATCGTGATCTCGCACGATGCGGGCGATGAAGGCTACGCTTACAAGACATTGCTAGAGGAAATGGCGAGGGAAGAGAAGGTCGAGCTACTCTGCATCTCTGATCGGGTGGCCGAGCGGCGGCAAGTCGATGCCTCTGGCAAGAAACTCTACACCCTTTGGGACATCTACCCTCACGCTGATCTCGTGACCTTTCCAAGCATCTACGAAGGCTTTGGGAATGCATTGTTAGAAGCATTCTATTTCAAGAAACCTGTCCTCATCAATCGCTACACTGTCTATGTCGAGGACATTGAACCGAAAGGGTTCAGGCTCATCTCTATTGATGGATTCATTGCCAAAGAAACCGTCACCGATGTCCAAGTGCTCATGGAAGACCCAGCAGCTCGCGAGGCCATGGTGGAACACAACTACGCTGTCGCAACGCGGCACTACGGCTACACGGGCTTGCGCACGACGCTTCGAGCTCTCATACAAAGCCTCACAGGAACCACGGTCTAGCACACTCCCTGACTTATGAAAATGGTTTCTCAAGAATCCATGGAGCGCATTCGCAAGCGCTTCGTCCGGCTCTATGGCGAGCGCGCTCCCGAGCTGATCGAGCGGTTGCACATGATGATTGGTCGCTATGGCGTCGGCATTGATGTCGCCCCTCTGAATGAACGTTGGACCGAGAAGGACACCCTCCTCATCACATACGCGGACATGGTGCAGCATGAGGGAGAGCGACCAGTGGTCACGCTGAAGCGCTTCTTGGAGAAACGCTTGCACGGCGCCTTTCGTACCGTGCACATCCTGCCATTTTCCCCATGGTCATCTGACGATGGGTTCTCTGTCATCGATTACCGCGCGGTAAACCCGAACTATGGTGAGTGGGGGGACGTCGAATCACTCTCACAGAGTTTCCAATTGATGTTTGACCTCGTTCTGAACCATTGCTCCTCACAGAGCGGTTGGTTTCGAGACTTCATCAATGGGACCGAGCCCGGAAGCGGTTATTTCATCAAAGGCGATCCCGAGGCGGATCTCTCAGAAGTGGTCCGGCCACGCCCCTGGCCGCTCCTCACCAAAGTGACGACTCACGAAGGCGATCGCCATGTGTGGACGACTTTCAGCGAGGATCAAGTCGATCTGAATTGGGAGAATCCCAATGTGCTCTTCGAGTTCATCGATATTCTCCTCTTCTACATTTCCAAAGGCATGCGGATCATTCGGCTGGATGCGGTGGCCTATCTTTGGAAAAAGTTAGGCACGTCTTGCATCCATCTCGAGGAAACGCACGAGATCGTGAAGCTCCTCCGTGACATCGTGGACATGGTCGCTCCGCAGACCATCATCATCTCCGAGACCAATGTCCCACATGCCGAGAATATCAGTTACCTAGGCCAGCGGGATGAAGCCCACATGGTCTATCAGTTTAGCCTGCCGCCTCTTCTTCTCTACTCCTTGTTGCGCGGGAATTGCCAGGAACTCCGCGCATGGGCTCTATCACTCCCGCCTCTTGCCGAGGACACGACGTTTCTTAATTTCACCGCGTCTCATGACGGAATCGGCATGCGGCCTCTCCAGGGATTGATCAGCGATGCCGATCTCAGCTGGTTGGTGCAAGAAATCACCGCGCGCCACGGCCTCGTCAGCACACGGCGGATGGCGGATGGTTCGGAGAGTCCTTACGAACTGAATATCACCTACGCTTCAGCACTCTCGGATCCGAATGATGTCTTGTTAGGGCGTCAGCGTTTCCTCTGCTCACAAGCTGTTGCCATGTCCATGCAAGGTATCCCAGCGATCTACTTTCACAGTCTCATGGGCGCGCCGAATGATCTTCATGGCGTCCAAGAGAAAGGCCATTCCCGTGCGATCAATCGGAAGAAATGGGATGAACTTGAATTGCGGACATTGCTCAATGAATCGGATGGTGAAGCCTCGATCATCTTCGAGTCCATGGTCGGGCTGTTGCGCCGTCGCGCCGATTACCCCGCCTTCCATCCTGACGCTGGTCAAGAGATTCTCGATCTCGGAGACGCCGTGTTTGCCCTCATACGGGTAGCCAAAGACACCAGCCAACGAATTGTTTGTCTCTTCAACATGTCTCGTGAGGACCAGATGATTCCGAAGGATGTTGTCTTGTCTCAGCTTCATTGGGAGGCAGACACGCACACGAAACTGCGTGATCTCACCACCGGGCTTTTCGTCGATCACGAATCAAAGTCGCTGGCATTGGCCCCCTATCAGTACCTTTGGCTGGTCACCGAATAGGCCGGTTGATTTCCCTGGCCGCCCCATTTATGGAAGGGGAATGAGTACCATTTGGGACAGAGCCAACCCGCAACTTCGAGATCTTATCGCCTACGAACCGGGCAAACCGATCGAAGATGTGGCGCGTGATCTTGGATTGGATCCTAACGACATCGTCAAGTTAGCCTCCAATGAGAACCCGTTGGGCCCCTCGCCAAAGGCGGTCGAAGCAATGACGGCCGCGTTGTCCACGGCACAGTTCTATCCGGATGGTGGTGGTTACAAGCTGCGGGAAGCCATCGCTGAGAAGACGGGACTGGCCCGTGAGAATGTTGTTCTGGGAAACGGCTCGAACGAGATCATCGAGTTCATCGGTCACGCTTTTCTCAAGCCTGGCGACTCGATCATTGCTGCGGAGCATGCCTTCGTCGTTTACAAACTGATGGCCACCTTGTTCGGAGCCGAGACCATCGAGGTCCCTGATCCTAACTTTATCCATGATCTAGACGCCATGGCCGATGCCATCCGACCAGACACCAAACAACTCTTCATCGCCAATCCTAACAACCCCACGGGAACGTTGGTCGAGCAAGACGCCATCGATCGTTTCATGGATCGTGTGCCAGAGCATGTCATCGTCATCTTTGATGAAGCTTACTTTGAGTTTCTCAAAGAACCGCCCGACACGCTGAAGTTTATCAGCGAAGGGCGTAATGTGATCATCATGCGCACGTTCTCGAAGATTCAGGGACTGGCCAGTCTGCGGATTGGGTATGGGTTAGGCCCAGCGCCGCTCATTGAAGTGCTGCAGAAGACACGGCAGCCTTTCAACGCCAACGCCATCGCTCAAGCCGGTGCCTTGGCCAGCCTACTCGATGACGAGCACCAAGAGAAGACGCGCCAGAACAACGATACTGGTCTCAAGTATCTCGAGAGCACCTTCAAAGAGCTCGGCTTGGAATATGTCCCCAGTCATGCGAACTTTGTTCTTGTGAAGGTCGGCGACGGCGACGCGCTCTTTGCCGATCTCATGAAACTCGGCGTCATTATCAGAGCCATGCGAGGCTACAAGCTTCCCGAGTGGGTAAGAGTTTCCGTCGGCACGCCTGCGGAGAATGAGCGATTCGTGAGGGAGTTGAAAGACTGGCTCGTCACCACCTCCGCTTCCGCATAAGGGATGTTGTTAGATGATACCATCGCCGCCGTCTCGACCGCTCTCGGCGAGGGAGCCATTGCCGTGCTACGCGTGTCCGGTCCAGAAGCTCGGGTGATCGGGAAACAGCTCTTTCGAGGGAAAAATCTCACAAAAGCGACCCCGCGGATGGCTTACTACGGATCCTTCGTCGATCCATCCGGCACCGTCCTCGATCAAGGCCTCGCCACCGTCTTTGCCGGCCCTGCCAGTTACACCGGTGAAGACTTGGTAGAGTTCAGTTGCCACGGCGGCGTGCTCGTCACCCGCACCCTTTATGAGACACTCCTTCAGTTAGGCTGCCGTCCCGCAGACCCCGGCGAATTCACCCAACGCGCGTTTCTCAATGGGAAGATGGATCTCACGCAGGCGGAAGCGGTCATGGATCTCATCCAGGCACAAACGTCTCTCGCCTTACGCGCGGCTAACGAGCAACTTCGGGGCGATCTTGGCCAAGAAACCATGGCCTTACGCGAGACGCTCATCGGCGTCGCCGCCCATACAGAAGCTTACATAGATTTCCCAGAGGAAGACATCGATCCCGACACGGGCCGCGCCATCATCGAACGTCTCACGGGCGTGATCGAACGCTTGCAAGTCTTGCTCGCGAGCGCGGATCGCGGGCGCATCCTGCGCGAAGGCGCGCGCGCCGTCATCTGCGGAGAACCCAACGTCGGCAAATCCAGTTTACTCAATGTCTTGTTAGGCTTCGAACGTGCCATCGTCAGTGACACCGCTGGCACGACGAGGGATACCATTGAAGAAGTCATCAACCTCCACGGCATCCCTCTCCGCTTGATTGACACCGCCGGCTTGCATGAGTCTAGCGATGACGTCGAACGTCTCGGCATGCAGCGCACCCACGATGCCATCACGCACGCTGATGTCGTGATCGAAGTCCTGGACGGAAGCGCCCCCTCACGGCCATCCAGCATCACGCCACCAGAAGAAGAGGCCCCCACGTGGATACGGCTCCTGAACAAAGCCGATCTCGGGTTGCACCCCGACCATTCAGCAAGCGAAGGCATCGCCTTCTCCTGTCAGGATCGCACCGGACTCGAGGAACTCACATCCACGCTACGCCACGCCCTCCTCTCACAAGAAGACAGTCCTCAGACGCAGATGGTCGCCATCAACGCTCGGCACCAAGCCTGCTTGAAACGCGCCCTCACAGGATGCGAACAAGCACGCGCCGCCCTACAGAATCAAACCGCCCCCGAGTTCGTCGCCCTCGATCTCAGAGAAGCCATGGAAGCCATCGGCGAAGTCGTCGGCAAAGTCGACGTCGAAGAGATCCTCGGAGAAATCTTCAGCGCCTTCTGCATCGGAAAATGATGTATCCCCGTCATTCCTGACGGTCCTTGTGGCAACGGCAATTCGAAATCAACTGCGCATGCAAGTGACACCTCCTGTCCCTGTTCGCTGCCTGCGCGAAGTATTCTGCACGGCATCACTTTTTCCGGTTGGAGAAAATGTGAGCGCCATGTAGCTTGCCATTCCAATGGCGAGTTGCCGCGCGTGCTCTCGACATTGGAATGGCGAGCGACCTTATTGGCGGGCATCAACTGGAAAATCATGATGCCGGGAAGTATATGGAAGACAGGATCATGGAAGCATTCACCGATTTCAATGATCCTGTCCCTCATGATCCTGTCTCTGTTCGCTGCCTGGCGGATAGAGTTCATCTGTGCTATCGGCCTCGTCTCGAAGCATTCCTGTCGTTGCCAAATCTAGCGAACAAGTAGGATGGCCATTCCTGGCCGTCCGTCCATTCCCAGTCCTAGAATATTCTAAGCCACCCCGCCTTCAGCACGGGGATGTCCGATAGATCGTTAGAAACGGTGGACAGTTGTTAGAGGTTTGCACATAGAGCTGTGTTTGTCAAGGCATATGTTGATGTTAGTTTTGCTTGCGGTGGGCAGATCATTCGGCAATTGCT
>JBLHHN010000062.1:0-23007 GCA_047616785.1 Verrucomicrobiales bacterium | reverse complement strand
GGCGATCCGGAACCATGGGCTCCGATGACATCAAGTGAGTTGAGAGAACCATGAGGTGCTCCCAAGTTACCGTCGTTTCGGATGGTCGTCGTGATGCCGTCCTCAAACTGGTAATGAACGAGCAGCTGTGGGCTGAGTTCATCTCCAGTTTGGATGGTGCGGATCTGAGCTGCGGAGAGTGCTGCGCAGTAAATCTGCACGTAATCAATCGAACCATTGAAGCTGCGATCTTCATCAAGGCGAGTGGCCCCGATCAGGATGTTACCCAGCTCTCCAAGAGGTCCTTTATCAACCCCAGAGACAGCGACTTCGCCATTCACAAAGATCGTCTGAACATTGCCGGTGTAGCGCCAAGCGACGTCATACCACACGCCGACCTCAACGGATCCGCCGTTGGTGTCATTCCCCCAGTGACCTTGGTGGAAGGCGGCATCACGAACGCCGTTGTGGAGCACGTTGCCGGTAGCCTGACCGAAGACCATATTGTCTCCGGCAAGATCGTTGAGCTGGATACGAGCCAGAGCGGTGTAAGTCGATCCACCTAAGCCGGTTGCAGCGGCACTGAGGTTGGTGTCGACATAGATGTCGGAGCCACCGCTCAGGCTTAGCACACCCGTTTGATAGAGGGTGTCGCGGAAGAACTGAATCCCTTGATCGAGATTTGCTGTTCCGGAAACGAAGTCTCCATTCCCACCTGGAAGAGTGCTATTCGCACCGCTACCAGCAAGGTTTGGCGATGTGACAAGAACATTGCCACCGTCACCACCGGACCAGTCATTGCCTTTCTCAAGGCTACCCGATCCACCAAGTTGACCATTGATCCAAATCGAGAGGGTCTCAGGACCATTCGGGTTGGAGTCATGAGTAAAGACCACTTCAACGTCGCCGGCATCGATCTCCGCCTGGCTGAGAGGAGCAGAAGCAACCGCAAGGGCTAATCCACCCAAACCGGTGGAACGCATGACCAATGTGCTTGGAGCCTCATACACGAGAGACAAGCCAATCGTGCCAGCACCAGTTTCGAAGATATTCTCCGCAACCCCTTCTGTTTTGGCGTCGAAGTCGATCAAAGCACGCCAGGTAGCGTCGAGGACGTCAGCTCCATCGTGGGTGCCATTCATTGTTGGGATAGCACCCGCCGCGTTCCAGACTTCAGTAGGATCACCTAGCGCAGTGACAGTCACATCAGCCAAGGTCACTCCGTCAGGAGCGATCAAGGTTCCGGGACCACCATTGCCGTGATTGACAACAGTCCGTCCGTTAGAAGGACCGGATACGACCATGTTATCGAAGAGGACTGTCTCATTAGCACCACCAGTGCGGGCACCGAAGGCGATACGATCACCGTCTGCTGGAGCCCATCCGCCGGCATCGAGACCGGAAGCGATAACGAGATCGCCGTAGGTGACATCAAGGAGCCCACCAGCAAAGCTGATCTTCACGTGACGGAACTGACCGTCAAAGTTGAAGAATGCGTTGTTGTTGGCGTTTGCACCAGCCGCTTCGCGATTGGTGGCAAGGTCAGCACCGTCGACGCTGATATCAATTCCGATACCATTGTCAGCACCTTCACCGTCGTTGTTCCAAGTATCGAACTCAACCGCGAGACCGGCACCAAAGCCTTCTTCGCCTGCTGCGGCATCATCGGGAATGTTGCCCAGGTTGAAGGAGAAGCCGTCTGCTGGATCGAGGCCGCCTTCGGCATCAAACAGAGCAAGATCGAACTCAACAACGAACCCACCGGCTAGCCCATCCATTGGAGGAAGCTTCCAGTTTGCGTTCTGGCTATCCACGTCATCTAACGTGAGTGGCAGTGCGCCGTTTGTGACCACGATCGGAGCCTGCTCATTGAACAGTGTCGATCCATCACCGAGGTCCGAAGCACCTTCGAGAGCATCGAAGTTCTGCGAGTAGACAACGGAAGGAGCGTTTGGCTGGTCGAACTCATAGTAAACTTTGAGTGCGTCGGCGACAGCGTTTCCGTCGAAGCCTCCACTGCCAACAATCTGCAAGCCAGCGAGACCGACGTTGTTTGAGATCCGACGCCACTCGAAGAGGGCATCACCACTCAGACCAGAGAAGACCGCGTAGGTTGCTGGAGCAGCGTCCGCTTCGGCACCGGCCGTGGCTTCAATGAACTCAACTGGATCATTGTTACCAAAGGTGGTGAAGAAGACTTCCGCGCTGCCGTTCGCACGAGCTGCACCTGAACGGTCATTTCCGTCCGAGGTGAAGTAAGCGATGATATCGTAGCTGGCGTAAGGGATGTTGGTGATATTCACGAAGGAATATTCGCCATCACCGCCTTCAGTAGGATCTGCCGTATCATCCAGGTAGCCGTCCATCATGCGAGAAGTCGCATTCGTGGCAGCGCCAGGAGCAAATGTCGTCCACATCGTGGCGGCACTCCAAGTGACTTCGATGCCGCTGTCAGCGCCATTTCCATCGACAAGACCGGAGGTCGAGCCCGCGATCGCTGGGCCAACGTTGTTCCAGTTACCTGCAGAGACAACACCGGTGACATCACCAGCCTCGCTGGGAGTACCAGGAGCACCATCAGCACCTTGCTGACCGACGAAGTTCATGCTGATCGTGGATACCGCATCCGCACCGTCGAGGATACCATCGTTGTTGGTGTCATCATCGTTAGGATCGCTCACGGTGACTTCAGCGCCGTCAGAGAGGCCGTCTCCATCGGAATCAACCACCAATGGATTGGAGGACCAAGCGAAGGTTTCTGCGCCATCCCAAAGTCCGTCTCCGTCTGTGTCGCGATTGTTAGGATCGGTTCCGAGAGCGATCTCGGTCGCGTCGTTGAGGCGGTCACCGTCAAGGTCACCCATGCCGTCACGATCTAGATTGCCGAAGAGGGCGAGTTCGAGGGAATCAATGATGCCATCACCATCGCAGTCTGCGATCGGTGAAGAACAGGCGATCGCTTCGATCTGACCAGGAGTCAGAGCGGCGCAATAGATTCGGACATCATCAAGGCCACCGATGAAGTCACGGTTTCCCTCAAGATTGGTCGTTCCAATCAAGATGTTGCTGTCGACACCCGTGAGGCCATTGACGGCGCCCGTTTGGACGACCTGCCCATTCACCAAGATGGAAGAATTTGTTCCGTCCCAAGTGTAGGCGATGTGACGCCATTCGCTGAGGACAACACTACCACCGTTGATATCGGCACCCCAATGTCCCTGATGCAGGTTGGCTCCGCGAGCTCCGTTGTGGAGGACTGCTCCGGTATCTTGACCGAAGATCATTGCGTCACCATCGTTGCCGTCACCAAGAGCATCTTGGCGAACGAAGGCCATCATGGTATAAGGCGCGCCGAGAATTCCGAGATCAGACGGAGTCAGGCCCGTATCGATGTAGGTCACGTCCGCACCATTGGCGCTGTCGAACCACATGTAACCAGGACCATCCGCAGATGCCCCAGGATTAAGAGATTGCCATGCAGCAGCATTGCTTGAGATCAATGTGCCATTCACTGGACCACTACCGTCACCGGCTGCGGTGACGACCATGCTCCAGGCGGACCCATCGGATCCGTCGGCCTCTGTTCCGTCGTTGTCCGTCGGAGAGAGGAAGCAGTCGACCACATCGCCAGCAGCGAGAGTGGCAGTGACCGTGCTGGTGAAGCCAACGGCATCACCCGCAGTCACTGGAGCGCTTTCGAGGAGCACACCGTTGATATGAACACCGACAACAACTCCGCCACCATTCAGGTTGGTCTCGCGACCATGGTACGTGATATTGACTGGACCATCGACATTGGAAACCCAACGACGAACTGCATGCTGCAAGGTTGATCCTGTGGTGTTGGTGACATCATCAATCGTGGTGTTGGGATGACCGTCTTCGTTGGCCACTGCCGTCCAAGGAACGTCTCCTGTGCCCCAATCCCATTGGGTGCCTGTCCAGACCCAGCCATTGGCTGTATCAAACGCGACGAAATCTGCGGGATCGTAATCGACAGGACCTCCGAATTCGAGCGGGCGGTAGCCGTAAGTCCAGCCATTGACGCCTTGCTCTTCGGTTCCTGCCCAATCCGCAACAGAGTCTGCCAACACAGCTCCAGCAGCTGGCCCACCGCCACCGAGACTTTCAACAACGAGACCTGAAATGATCGCATTCTTGTCAGGGAATTCCGTATTGGTGCCGTCCAAGTTAATGGAAAGCGTGTTTCCGTTAACAGGTCCTTCATAGGTCAGGAACGCTCCAGCAGCATTCACACCACCTGCTGCTTCCTGCTCAGCATTTGGGCTAAAGTTGTCTGCAATCAATTCACCGTTGAGAGTAACGTCGAATCCACGGTCACAACACTGCTCATGAAAGAGCAACGTGACTTTATAGTTACCAGGAGCAACATCAAGGTCGTAACTAACTCCCGTAGGTTCGTCATTAGCAGCCGACCAGCGAATGGAGTTGAGGATTGCCTCGAGCGCATCATTATCAGCACCCTCGGCAAGGTCGAGCGTGCCCCAGTCTAAGATCTCATTCTGTGTCACGCGGACGAGACCAGCGGTCTCGTCGTCATTGGTGAACGTGGCGTCACCGATGACGGCACCTCCAGGACCGCGAGCAGCAACCGCATAAACAATATCTCCACTGAAGTCGAGTTGGCTTGCATCCGTGATAGCGCCCGAAGTGACCGAAGCGGCGCCTCCGCCTCCACTAGTTTGCTCACCGATTGATGGGCCATTGAAGATGAGTGCGACTTCATCATCGCCTAAGGCGCGATTCCAAACAGCCACTTCATCAATGAGGCCGTTAAAGGTGCGGCCATTGCCACCACCATTGGCGTTTTCACCGATCATCATGGGCCATTCATTGCCCTCAGGGATACCACCGGGGCGTGACTCATTCAGCACCCCATCAAGGTAGAAGTTCGTGCTCTCGCCTGGGACATTGGTGATGGCCACATGGTGCAGAGCGCCGTCGTTCACACTGACAGGATTGGCGACGAAATCGCCGTTACCAGCCACTGGACCGAGGTTGTCGGTATCACCCTGACGGTGAATCCGCCAGTTGGAACCTTCACCTTTGGTCACGATGGCTTGCCAGCTCTTGTCGAACGAATCGACTCGGAACCAAGCCGAAACGGTGAAGCCTGTGTCATCAGAGAAGTCGAATCGACCTTCCGTCTCCACGGGCGTGGAAACATACTGATCAACTCCATCAAGGTCGATGCCGCCGTCGGCGAACACGATTGGCGCTGTGCCAACCGCGAAGCCATGAGCATCACCGACTTTGTCTTCTAGATCGCTGTCCAAGGGGAAGTAGGCGATCAAGCCGTCTGCGAGTGGGCTTGAAGCAGGAGGGGCGATGTTTTTCACGACATTGCCTTCGCCAGTTTCAAACTCATAGCGGACCTTCAAGGCGCCATCAGCAACCGGCTCAGGACCGCCCAGGTCGATCGCACCCTTCACGAGAGTGAGATTGTCGATGTCGAGTGACTCGTTGTGACCACCAACGCGAGCGATGATGGAGAATCCTGAGGCCGCAGAGGCCGTGAAGCCTTCGGTGGAAACATCAATGAAGCTTGCGTTCGTCCGCAGACCTTCGGTGACGAAGCTGGCACCCTTTGCGGGATCCCATGTCAGCCAGGCAGTAGCGGAGACCTTCTCATTAGGCTTGAAGTTCGCTGTGTCACCAACCGCTGGGCTGAACGCACCCACAACGCCTGTGACGGCAACGCCAACTCCAGAATCTTGAGCAGGATCGTCCCACTTCCAGGTGTCCACCTGGTAAGAAACGTGATTCACGTCGGGTCCGTAGCCATCTTCGGCAGGGGCTCCGTAGTTATCAGAGCCGGGGATATCACCAAAGTTGACGGAGAATCCATCAGCAGGGGTGTTGTTCTCATCGCCCAAGTTCTCGATCGAGAAGTCGAAGTGCATCGTCCAACCGGACGAGCCATCAAAGCCTGGAGGCAAGACGAAGGCCGTGCCGCCACCAGCGCCACCGAATTCCGTCAAGCGAAGTGCGCCATTAAGAACGCCAGCACCTGTTGTGTTGCTCGAAAGCGAGGAACCATCACCAAGATCGGTGGTTCCATCAGCAAAGTCGAAGGAGCCGTTCGCGTATTCATCATAAGGCACAACAGCACCTTCTGATGTAACTGTGATGTTTTCACCGTCAGCTGCACGCGCGAGGTTCACTGCCGTGAGGACGCCAGCGCCGTCTGCCAGAACGTAACCACTCAGGCCTGGGTCCGTTGCTCCGGCAATGGCGATCACCTGAGTTGAGCCAACGGCCGTGAAGGTTCCGACAACAGAACTATTCCCGCGAACGAACTCACCGCTGACATTTCCATTAAGGTCATCCCCCGTCTGGGTCCGTGTATCACAACACCCGCGTGTGTCGCCAGCGCCGAGAAGTTGGATTTGGTATTCCGTTCCAGCGGTCAGCCCATCAAGCGTGATGGAGAAACCAGCCCCGAAATAGGCGTGACTATTGTAGACCGCATCCAGGTCAGCATTGCCAGTTGCGCCACCGTCACCAGTGAAGAAGGTGCCTTCAGCATTACCGATACCTTCGATGGTAGCAGGCGTAAACGTGATTGAAGAGCCGCCGATCAGATCGCTCGCCGCGGTGTCCGGATTGACATCCGACCAAACGATCGAAGCATTCGGAGCCGCTAGCTCAACTGCAGCAAACTCGGCAGCAGCGTCCGCATCGGAGAGCGAATAGTTCCAGATCTTAACGTCATCCAAGGTGCCCGTGACCCAATGGGAAGGAACCGCACGGAGAATACCGCCGATGGTTGTGGTGTCCAAGCCGCCGGCATTACTCAGCGCGATGTCGCCGCGAGGTAGCTCAACAGCATCCTTGGCGCCATCAATGTAGAGGGCCGCAGTTCCGCCGCCCTCGGTGTAGAGAACGTGATGCCAAGCCCCGTCTAGAGCCGCACCAACAGAATGCACGTGGTTGACGGGGTTCCCATCGCTGCCACGAATGTAGAAATCGACGGTTCCGTCTGCCCCATCATTGGCGGTGCCAATATTGAAGAGAGGCGTGTTATCGGTAGTCGAGCCCTCTGAGAAGAGACGGAGATCATTCTGACCCGTGCCAGTGGTCTGCGTCCAGAATCCAATGGAGAAGCTCTCGTAATTATCATTAACGGGAAGCGCACTGCCATCGCCACCAACATGGGTGAGCATGGTCTCGCGAGCCGCATCAAAAGCAACCGCACCGCCAACTGCACCAGAGACGATGTCGTCAGCCGTGAGATTCACCGCGGTCATGTTGTTGCCACCCACAATATCAGGGGTGACGCCGTCGGTTATTTCATCGAGAGGCCAGTGAGCGATGAGGCCCTTAGCCGACTCTAACTGAACCGCGCCGGCTGTTAGAACGAGGTTATCAATCTCAACAGTCTCGTTGTGACCACCCACGCGAGCGAGGATGGAAAATCCATGACCGGCTTCAGCCACGAAATCTGGTGTCGCCACATCAATAAAGTCGGCGTTCGTCCGGAGTCCTTCAGTGACAAAGGAAGCACCTCTCTCAGGATCCCAAACCAATACCGCAGAAGCGGAGACCTTCTCATTAGGCTTGAAGTTGGCATTGTCATCAGCGGCCTTATTCAGGGCCACCTCAACACCAGCAACCTCGATACCAACACCCGCGTCTTGACCGGCAGCGTCATTCCAAAGCCAGGTATCGACCTGGTAGGAAACGTGGGCCACGCCTTCGCCGTAACCTTCTTCAGCAGGATTGCCGTAGTTATCAGGGCCAGGGATCGCACCGTAGTTGACGGAGAATCCGTCCGCAGGGGTGTTGCTGTCATCGCCTAAGTTCTCAATCGAGAAATCGAAGGTCATCGTCCAACCAGCAGTGCCGTCAAAGCCTGGAGGCAAGACGAATGCTGTGCCACCACCAACGCCACCGAATTCGGTCAAACGGAGGGCACCGCCATAAACACCAACACCAGACGTGTTGCTTGATAGCGTTGAGCCATCACCAAGATCCGTCGTCCCATCCGCGAAATCGAATGAACCGTTCGCGATGAATCCAGGAACCACAGGAGCCACAGGAGCCGTCAGCGTGAACAAGGCCGTTTCGCCCGGACTCTTGCCGAAAACGATCGAATGTGCTCCTAAGCCACCCCAGCCCTTCTGGCCAGGCTCAGCTTCGTCACCATCATTGACGGTGAACCCAAGCCCAAACTGCACACCAGGCACTAGCGCATCAAGCGCGAGAGCAGCCTTTGGCAACTTGATCTCATAGGTAGTCGTCTTGGCGTCAGCATCACGCACAACAATGGCATCAGACCCACCAGGCCCAGCCTCGTCATTCACAACCAGAGCACCCAAGGCGCCATCAACTCCACCAAGAGCGAAGTTGTAAAGCCCCACCTGAGTGTCCCGGGCTCCATTGGCAATCATTAGCTGGACCGCGTCGCCGTTCCACGCGCTGACGGCAGCGTTCTCATGATAGTCATCCGTGACCACCACCCCAACATAAACATTATCGTCATCATAAGTCACAAAGACCGTTGAAGACTGATCAGCAGGACCATCCCAAGTACCGCCGCCGAACGGCTCAAACGTGACGAGATCATCCGTGCCATCTGCGCCCGGCCTGAACCTTGGATTCACAATCGCTTTTGCACTTGCCCACTCCGAAAGATTACCATCGAGGACAATCGGATTGTTTGATTTACTAGCATCCTGAAATTCCTCCGCAGGATCGATACCGTTGCCCTGCGGAAGCTCAGGCCCTGGTGCCGCAGCAATAATCATCCCACTAACACCACCGCTACCATCTTCTAGATGGCGATAGAAGACAGCGTCACCTTCAGCAACGCTCACGGCCACCGTGCCAGACTTGCCAGCAGCAAAGTCACCCGTGTTCGGATCGGAAGGCTCTTCACCCACCCAAATCTTGCCGAACTGACCGGAGTCTGTTGTCCGACCCTCGAAAACCGTGACGTCGTAGTTGCCAGCAGCAAGACCATCAAAGCGCATCACTGCGCTCGTGCCCGCAGCATCCGTGATCTTGAAGAGGTAGTCATCAAGAACAGCCTGAGGCGCGAAGCCATCAGCGCCAGGTCCGGCTGGGTTGTTCGGATTGAATCCGTCTTCTAGAGCCGTGACGCTGACCCCGCCACCAAGCGAGAAAGCCACGTCTTGGGCGAGATTACTAACAGGAATCCAACCAGGTGCTGTGCCATTCGCGTTGGGTCCAGCACTGCCGAAATCCAGCAGCAGCGTTCCAGACGCACCACCCAATGTCACCTGAGCGGTTTCTGTCGTCGTCTTGCCGTTGTAAACAATTGAGTGCGTTCCAAGTCCGCCCCAACCCTTTTGGCCAGGCTCTAACTCATCGCCATCATTGATGGTCATGCCAATACCTAACTGCACGCCCGCAGCCAGAGCATCAATGCCGATCGAAGACTTCGGCAACTTGATTTCATAAGTCGTTGATGTGCCGACACGAGTAATAACAGCCTCACTTCCGCCGGGGCCTGCCTCGTCATGAATTTGGACAATGCCCGTAGCACCCTCGATACCCTCGAGAGCGTAATTGTAGAGCGCAAGATTTGTGTCGCGCGCCCCATTGGCGACATGGAGCTGAACAGCATCCCCGTTCCAAGCCCCACCCGGGCCAGTCGCAGCGTGCTCGTGATAGTCATCCGTAACGATGATGCCCACATAGACATTATCATCATCCCAAGTAAGCCAAGTCGTATTGGAGTGATCGTCAGGACCATCCCAAGTACCACCGCCAAATGGCTCAAAGAATGCTAGGTCCGTCGTGCCATCAGGGCCCGGACGGGATTGAGCATTTACGATTGGAGTCGCAGTCCATTCAGAAAGGTCGCCATCAAGAACGATTGGGTTTCCAGCTCTAGCCGCCGTCTGGAACTCAACATCTGGACCAATGCTCGTGCCCGCGGGCTGAGAATAGAGCCGCACATTATCAAAGTGGGACCGATCAGCAGCCCCCTCGTCACCCAAGAAGATAACAATGTTACCTGCGGGAGCTTCCGCACCCGTCGTATACGACACAGTGTTGTCCGTGAAACTCAGCGCCGGATTGGCACCAGAATCAACCGTGACGGAAGCCGCAGCGAGCAAAGGATCATTCTCGAGCTGCGCATTCGCATTCGCGTCAGCCAGACGATTGTCCGGTCCGGGCGCTTCATCAAGATTGGTGAGACCGATAATGGTGAGCGCCCCAGCAGGCTCACCGCGATTCCCCACACCAACAGTCAAGGTGTAGGTGGTGTTGGGCGCCCAAGGCGTGCCCGTGTTCTGGAACACATAATAATTCGCCTGCATCCCAAGGTGCTGGCCCCCTTCTGAACTGAAGTCGGGAATGAATTCGATGAAGGTGTTTCCATTATTGGGACCGTCTTGCCCGATCCAGTTGGAACCAGAAATCGGATTATTCGGATCCGGCAAGTCGTTCGACCAGCCACCAGGCTCTAGAGCAGGGCGCTCGAAACTGGCATTATTGACCTCGATTGGAGCGGCAAGCGCGGAAGTGCCTGCGCCGACCAGAGTCAGCAGCCCGATAGCCCAGCTAGTGGAGCGTCGCTTTAGCGTTTTTAGTGATAACCTCATATTTAGATGTTGGGGTTTGTGTTCTTTGTAAGAAATCGGGTGGAATTGGGGTTGGAGCGCATATCCATCAGCAAGGAAGAAAAGAAGCGGGGATCCGCTGACGGGGAATACGATGGGAAGGTTTGGAGTGTGAGTATGGGAACGAGACAAAGCCCGACACCCTTGTGGGAGCCGCGTTTCGTTTCATTTGAAGGAGTTATGCCATGTCAGGCCAGTAGCCTGCAGATACTTTTTCTATAATTGTGGCGCAATCGTCAATAAAAAAGACTAATTGTGCCGATTTTTTTGAAAGACACCTCTGAGCCAGACGATCACCTCGAGGTATGGCCGTTAAATTTTAGCGGTTCATGAGCATATTTAGCCGGGCTGGTTATAATTTATCACAAAAAGAGAGGTTGCCTGGAGGTTTCAGAATCGCCATTACTTCAGGGTGTTGCCTCTCAGCTCCTTAAGCCCTTGCGATTGTCCGTGGTTTTATTTCATCTGGGCAGCTACGTGCGATTGAGCTAAACGGCGAGTGGCTGATTCCTCGGAACGCGATCCGCCGATTCGGCGGAAACTCTGTCCTGGCAGGGCATCGCTCTGGGAATTGCGCTCGTGAGCCTTGACGAGCTATCTGAGCTGGTGATGCGAAAGGTGGCCCTGCGGTTTGGCCTGGATGCGCACCGCTTTGAATGCGAGGAGACTCTGCTCTCATCAATTCAACGAGGTGAATGCCCTCTGGTCGTGCTGGATGCGGAAGTTTTCGGAACTAGCAATGATCACATCGACGCAGAGATCCGCAGTTTCTGTCCAGAACTGCCGGTGGCCGTCCTTTCTAACAGGCTCCCACCGCATGCCTTATCTCGTTACCTGCTACGCGGCGGACAGTTGACGCTCATCAACAAACCAGTCCAGTTTGGTTTCGAACGCTTGCGGCGGGCTGACTTTCAGTTAAACTAGCCACGAACGAGATCTTCAACGACTCGTTAAAAATCCGTTAGGATGGCAAAGATTGCTTCACCCGGCGGAGACGGAACCACCAACAGCCGGACTCTCCCGTGTGTCGGTAGCCGATTTCCCCTCCCCAGCGCTCAATGGTCAGCTTGCAGAAATAGAGCGAAAGCGCGGCTTTACGAACGAGACTGTCTGCAGAAAGCAGGTTATCAAAGATGGATTCTCCCTCCTTTCCCAAGGAGGACGCAGACTCATGCAATTCCGTTAGAATCCAATCTTCGCCATGGGAATGAACTTCCAAACGGATCGTGGCTCCCTCTGGTGCCCTGCGGAGTGCGAAATGCATGAGACTCCCGACGACCTTCTCTAAGCGGGTACGATGACCCACCACCTTCGCAGATTGATTCGGGGGAATAGTGCTGTCTAAACTCAGCCCGACGGACCGACTGAGAAAGTTCTCCAATTCCGCTTTCACGAGTGTGCGCACCACTTCGGTGACATCAGGAGCGGAACTGTAGTCCCGACTCACCTGTTGCATGGTAACGATCTCACTGGAGAATCCCCTTAAGAAGCTATCGAGAAGGATGTCTTGCCGAGCGGCGATGCGAACGGCTTCATTCAATTTTTCTCGAGCGGAATGATCCATGTCTTGGGCCTTCAATTCGGCAAGCACGTGGCTGACCTGTTGATGCCCTGGCGAAAGATCGGTCGATAGGAAATGCAAGAGCACGTCATTCTTCTGCAACTCGTGATCGAGGCTTTGGTTCTGCAGGACAAAGTTTCGCGCCTTTTTAAAGAGTTGGACTCGGACTTCATAGTCGTGCCCTAAGGATTCCAGAATCATTACGGCTTGGGCGCCTGCATAAAGGGCGGTTGCCTCCAAGTAATGCTCACGATCAGACTGGTCAAACTCATGCCAAACGCCTGATTTCAAAGGTTCAGGACGCTCATTGGCCCAGTGGTCTTCAGCGTCGATTAAGAAACCATCAAGAAAGAGTGAACTCGAGGCGAGGTCCACACTCTGCGGGTTCTTATCATCGTGGGAAAAGATGTGATGAAACCACTCCGGCGGCTCTTCAAGCAGTGTGAAACCGTGACTCCCAAGACGTCGTAGAACGACGAAATTTAGGCGGCGAGCAATTTCCGGGAGCACGCTGGCAACCCCGTGGCTTTGAGAGACTTCCATTTCTTGGTGGATACCGAACTATCTAGACTTTCCCCACGAATCACGCGACAGAATTCTATGCCATAGCCTCGGCCAGCGCATGAAAGGCTTCTTCAGCCGTGTTTCCAGTCTTAGCACTAGTCTGAAACACCTTGTACTTGCGCTCCAAACTCTGAAGGTCGGAAGCCTCCAAGTCCCAAGAATTCTCAAGATCAATCTTGTTCACAAAGACGACCTTGGCGGCATCCGGATGCTCTTCATCCAGGTAATCGAGATGAGTCTGGGCCTGCTGCAAGGTCTCATTGCGGGTGCAGTCAATCACCACGATAAAGCCAGCACCGCCCCGAAGGTAAGAAGTCTGCAGGCTTTGAAACTCATCCTCCCCCGCCAGATCCCAGAGGATGAGGCTCACGCTGCCTTGAGGGGTTGGGACGATCTTACGATCGATCTTCACGCCAACCGTGGTCAAATACTTGTCCGAGAAACGCGAATAAACGAAGCGCTGGAGAAGACTGGTCTTCCCCACAGCAAACGATCCGATCAAACACACTTTTCTTTGAAGCATAATTACGTTATCTTACCCGATCTAAAGACTTTCGCGAAAGAAGAAACGAAGGGACCACGGTAATGCTCTGAGAAAGGCTCACTGACGAGGTCAAAGTCGAGGGCAACCACCCACACGCAGCGACTCCGCTGGTAACCCTTGGGCTATCAATTCGCCTCGAGCAACCTCACGCCGTTCCTGACAAAAACTTAATAGCGCCGAAGTCTCAGCCTGGAGCCGATCTCCAAAGAGAGTGCATTCGAAGGCCAAGCCTGCACCATCGGCGATTCCAACCAGAGCCCGGATGCCTTGAGCTAGGTGACGCCATTTGACCGCTTCGTCAGGGGGCACTTTCGCCTGATTTGGAAGAAACTTCACTGATATGGAAGCTATTTCCCTGCTCAGTTTCTCGCAGGTTTGTCGGTCTTGATCGACCAACCCACTGAAATCAAAGGCCGTGATGCCGAGCGACGGCATGAGACGATGCGCTTCCTTGAGCCAACGATGAGACGCCGCGCCCTCCGCTTTGAGCACTCCCCCTTCCACAGACAGACGCACCGGCGGATCCGGCTCACGCTCTATGGTCGCGAACCGGGCTGTCACGGCGGCCACCATGACCTCTGGATCGAGAGAGCGATAAGGTTGAACCTCCAGATTCACAGCCGCGCTGGGGTATTCCTTCGCCAATTGACTCGGCACATCACCCACCAACGGATCCGCCAGCAGCACAAAAGTCGATCTTCTCCAACCGCGCTCTTCCTCCGTCACGACCACCCCAGGCATGGCTTTCAAAAAGTTCGAGACCTGGCGATGAGTGCGTTTGCGACTCCATCAATAGAAGAACAATACTAACAACAGCACCAACGCAACCGGGGCCAGAACCCAGAACAGGACTGGTGAGTGCTTCTCTTGTTCACGCTCAGGCTCTATCAGACAATCATCTAGCGTTAACCCCACATTCTGCAGAGACTCAGAATCCCCATCGAACTCAGCCAACTCCTTGCTGTACGTTTCAGGGATCTCCTCAAGGACGACGTGGAAATTGTCCCGATAGCTGCCTGGCATGTTGCCGCTGATGACAACGGCGACGTAAACTTGGGGGCCGTGAAAGAGCCGCACATGTTGATAGCCAACTTGGAATCGACCTAAGTGCTCACCCTCAGCTTTGCCCTCGCCATTGCCAAAGGAATCTGCCACGAAATCCTGAATCGCCGTGAACATCCCGGACACAAGATCACGACTATCGTCTGACCGAGCACCCGCAAGTGAAATGAGGAAACCTGTGACACTGTGAATCAGAAACACCTCTTCCACACGAAAGAGAGGTGACTTCTGCAGAACGAGTTGAGAGAACGATAACCCTTGAAGACGCGCATCCAAACTCCAGCGCAGCTTCTTATAAGTCAGAGTATCGCGCATCGACGCGTCGACCGACTGAGCCAAGGCGCTGAGAGATTCCCTCACCGAACGCCGCACAGCACGACCGATCAATGGATACATGGAGTCGACCATCCGCTGGCTACCCTTATCAAAGAGTTCAACGACGGAAGACTGGAGAATGGGCCCTAGCGCTTTCTTAGCCGAGCATCCCTAGCACTCAACCCTTCGGAGTCCACCTGCTGGTCTGAAGAATCGCTGCCCCGCTTCACCGGTGGCGGCAAGTCTTTGGCAGACGATTCTAGATTCATGCTCAGGGAGTTCGTGAACGCGTCGGCGTGTAGCAAGCGTCACTCACTTGCGCTTCTCGGCCTTCGCGTCGTTGCCTTCGGGAAAGAGAGAAGCTGCCATCGCTTGCAAGGCACTCGCCACATCGCTCCGGCTCGCCTTATCTGCTAACAGATCTAACGCCGAACCTAAGCCGATCTATCAAAGAGGTCAACCGACGTGCTCTCGAGATCCTTGGATTTTCCCGCGAGGACGTCGTCGGCAAGCACCTTTCTCTTGTCTTGCCAGATCTCCTTACCGGGCCCAAATCTCTCACCCACTGATCCCGGACCGTTCCAACCCGATAATGAGACACTCCAACCCAATGGAGGCGTGACGGGTCCCACCGGAGTCATCGGCGGGCCCAATGGCGAGATATTCACACCCACGCCTCCCACGACTGGCGGCTTGGAACCTTCGAGTGACGGGAGTCCACTCCCCACTGGAGGTAGCGGGGTCGTCGTCGGGCCCAACGGCGAGCTTCCCGGCACCTCAATGCCATCTACCGGAAGCGGTGGCAGCCCAACTTCGGGTGGAGACGGCCCGCCGGACCCTGGCCCGGCTTTGGCTTGGCCAACGAGTGACCATGGCAACCCCATCCTCCTCTATGGGAATGACCGCATCAGCGGCCCCATCGCCAGTGTGCGTTCTCTGAAGGACGTCATTTCTGGCGTCTCTGACACCAACTTCAACCGGAACTTTGAGGCGCCGGGCTTTCACGCCGGCGCCGCCACGCGCACACCCGGTGATGTGCGGCCCACACCAATCGGGCAACACACCGTCCTGCAGGAGAATTTCAATGGCGAGGCCTCCAACGATTGGCTCCGAATCACAGCCGACGATGGCGGAGCGGATGTCCGCAATGAGACCCGTTTCGTCAGTGGCAGCCAAGTTTCTGGGCTCCGCCTGCGGACAGAAAGCAGCAGCGCGGGCGGCCAATCGCACGCCGAAGTCCGGCTCGCGCAGGCAGTGGCGACGCCGAAGAATGGCGAGACCAAGGTGGTGCAATGGACCATCGGCGATGTCCGTGCCAATGAAGGCCCTAGCTCAAGCGCGAGATCTAGCGCGTTCACCACCCAGATCCGACTCGGTGTCGGCAGCACCGTGGGAGATTCAGAGGGTGTTTGCGCGAGTGAACATGCGCTCATTGCCGTCGATCTGTCCTTTTCCAGCGACACTCCTGACACTGCCCTATTCACATTGCTAGGGCAGGCCCCCGGCTCGGATACTTTGGTCATTCCGTTTGCGGGCTACGTCGATTTCGCGGACTTCGACGGCCAACTCGGCAACGCTACCATTGCGCTGCACCTCTCCGCATCGCGTGTGGACGTGACCTTGAATGGAGACCCCTTGCTCAACCGCGGTCTCCGGTTCGATGAACTAGGCCTTACCGGCATCGAGGATCTCGGCGAGACCCTTGAGATCTTCGCCTTCCTCGCCAATGCCGAAGGCACCACAAGCTCGTTCTCCCTCGATGATCTGCTTGTCTTTCAAAACACACCGATTCCTGAGCCCCATGCTTGGATGCTCCTGCTCATGGGCACCGTCCTCCTTGCCTTCCGTCGGCAACGCCATTCGCGTTGACGGCAGCGATATCTTTGGAGAGCCTAACGGCTTATGGCCAAAGCTCCACCTACCACGGCAAACGCTCGCATTTCCAAGAAGTCGGCGAAGCTGACCCTGCACGATCGGCTGTCGCGCCTCAGCTTGATCAAGGCTGAAAAACTGCTTGGCGATCAGGGGAAAGTGTTGATCCGTGAAGGTGGCAAGTTTGAAGTGGATCCCGTTTCTGACGTCACCTTCGACAAGGACAAGTTCGAACTGCGTCTGGCGGGGCAGGGTGCTAGCGTAACGATTCAGTTAGAAGACAGCGAACGTGCTCGATTTGCCATCAAGTGTTCCCGCTGCCAACACCGGTGCGAACACCAGGGAGCCACCCTAGCATTCATCTTGGAAGAGAAGATGCTCCTTGGTCTGGCCGCGCCGCCCATCGAGCGCGTGCCGGTAGAAAGCCTCTCAGAGAAGGAGCTCGTGGAAATGGCCCTCGCCGAGCGTCGCGAACGCGCCCTGCTCGAATCCATGCGTTTGAAGACCGCTGATAAGTCCACTCCTTGGACAGACTACACCGTGACCAGCGCTGCCTCCGGCAAGACCTATCGCGTCGCACTGCGCGGCACCGAACCCGGCCAGTCATTCTGTTCCTGCCCAGATTTCCGAAAGAACACCTTGGGCACCTGCAAACACATTCTCTACGCTCAGAGTCGCGTGAAGACCAAGTTCAACGAGAAGAAACGCTACCAAGCCTACAAGCCAGACCAGCACTATCTCTTTCTAACCTACGGCAAAGCCCTCGAACTCTGCCTCGAATCTCCCGAGAACCGGAGCGGCAATGCCAAGGCCCTTGTCGAACCCTTTCTTGGCAAGGGACACAGCAGCGCCGCCGCTGTTCGCAAGTTGATCACCGCCCTCCGCAAGTTGGAAATGCTAGGGGAGGACGTGACCATTTATCCCGATGCCGAGGAGTTCATCGCTCGTGTGCTCCATCAAGATCGTGTGGCCAAACGGATGGCTAAAGTGCGAGCGGACCGAGACACCCACGCTCTGCGCGAAGACCTTCTCCGAGCCACACTGCTCCCCTATCAACTGGACGGCATCGCCTTCGCCACTGGCGCTGGGCGCGCAATCCTTGCCGATGACATGGGCTTGGGTAAGACGATCCAGGGCATCGGCGTGGCGGAGATGCTCGCTCGCGAAACTGGTATTAAGCGGGTGTTAGTGGTCTGTCCCGCTTCGGTGAAGTCTCAGTGGCAAGGCGAGATCCAGAGATTCTCGGATCGCTCCAGCCAGATCGTGCTCGGAACCGCTGAGGAACGCGCCGCGCTCTACCAGCAGCCTGCCTTCTTCACCATCTGCAACTACGAACAGATCCTGCGCGACCAGGCCGTGATCGAGCATGCCACCTGGGATCTCATCATTCTCGACGAAGCTCAACGCATCAAGAACTGGGAAGCCAAGACCACCGCCGCCATCAAGTCGCTCCGCTCGCCCTATGCCCTCGTGCTCACAGGAACTCCGTTAGAGAATCGCATCGACGAACTCTACTCCATCATCGGCTTTCTCGATGACCGCCGTCTCGGCCCCGCCTTTCGCTTCTTCAATCGCCATCGCGTGGTCGATGAGAAAGGCAAAGTGCTAGGTTACAAGAACCTCACCGAACTCCGCAAGAGCCTGGAACCCGTGCTCCTCCGGCGCACGCGACAGACCGTGCTCAGCGAACTCCCCGAGCGCACCACCGAGATTGTCCGCATCGCGCCGACGGCCGAACAAGCCGACTTCGATCATGGACAGATGCAGATCGTCAGTCAGATCGTGAGCAAGAAATACCTCACGGAGATCGACCTCATGCGCCTCCAGAAGGCCCTCCTCCTCGCGCGAATGAATGCGAATAGCACTTTCCTCGTGAATCGCGAGGAACCCAGCTACTCCACCAAGTTGGAGTTTTTACGTGAATTGCTAGAGAGTCTCTGCGCTGAGGAAGACCGCAAGATCGTGCTCTTCTCAGAATGGACGCGCATGCTCGACCTCATCGAAGTCCAGCTCAACGAACTCGGCATCAAGTTCGTCCGTCTAGACGGCTCCATTTCCCAGAAGAAGCGCCCCATCCTCGTCGACACCTTCCAGTCCGACCCCGAGTGCCAAGTCTTCATCACGACAAACGCCGGCTCCACCGGACTCAATCTCCAAGCGGCCAACACCGTCATCAACGTCGATCTGCCTTGGAATCCGGCTCTGTTAGAGCAGCGTATCGGTCGCGCCCATCGCATGGGCCAGAAGCGTCCCGTCCACGTCTACATCCTCGTCACGGAGGAAACGTTAGAAGAGCGCTTATTAGGCACCCTCACCGCCAAGCGGGAACTCAGCCTCGCCGTGCTCGACCCCGACTCCAATATCGATGAAGTCAGCATGGAGAGCGGCATGGAAGAACTCCGCCGCCGCTTAGAGATCTTGTTAGGTGCCGAACCTGCCGCTGCCGTGGACGAGTCCACCAAACAGGAAGCCCTGTCCGAAACCGCCGCCCTCCAAGCGCGCAAAACCCGCGTCGCCGAGGCTGGCGGCCAGATGCTCTCCGCCGCCTTCGCCTTCCTCAGCGAGATGCTCCCGGATCAACCTGAGAAGCCCGAGAACACCGCGACCACCAACGTCATCCGAGAAAGCCTCAGCCAATGCCTACAAACCGATGAGTCCGGTAAGCCCGTGCTAACGGTCACGCTCCCCAATACCGAGGCCTTGGACAAACTCGCACAAACGTTAGCCAAGCTCATCCCTCAGGGTTGAACAATCGTCCACCTATTCGAGCGGCAAGCTTCACATTGAGGACTCCCCTACTGGCAATGGTACTATCCAAGCACGCCTAAAGGCTTTTCAGGTATGCGCTGCCTGCCCTAACTTCGGGCCCATGAAGAAGCTGCGCTTTCCCGACTCACTCGTGCTCATCTTTGGGATGATCCTGTTGGCCCAGCTGCTCGCCTACGTGGTGCCCGCTGGCGAGTACGAACGCGAAACCAACGACAAGGGTCGAGCACTGGTCGTTCCAAATACCTATCAGACACTCACGGACAAGCGCGCGGAAGCCCTCGCAAAAGGCACGTCGGAAGCGGAAGCCCCAGCACTCCCAAAGATTCCGGCGTCGACCTTCCTCACCGCCATCCCGCGTGGCTTGGAGAAAGGGGCCGACATCATCTTCTTCGTCTTCCTCGTCGGCGGCGTCATTGGCGTCATCCGCGCGACCGGTGCCATCGATGCACTCATCGGGACGGCTCTTCGAACATTTGGCGGCCAACCCCTCTGGCTCGTCGCCGGCATGGTGACCCTCTTCGCCATCGGCTCCTCTACCATCGGCATGGCGGAGGAGTACATGCCCTTCATCCCCATCCTCGTCACCATGTGCTTGGCTATCAAAATGGACGCCATCGTCGCTGTCGCCATCGTCTACGTAGGCGCGGGTGTGGGCTATGGCTGCGCCGTGCTGAATCCGTTCACGGTCATGATCGCCCAAGACATCGCTGGCCTCGAACCCGCCTCAGGCCAACTGTTCCGCTGGGTGCTGCTCGCCATTTGCATCGCGGTCGGCGTGCATCACATCATGCGCTACGCCAAGACCATTGCCAACGACCCTTCGCGCAGCTTGGTGCGCGATGTCGATTATAGCAAAGGCTTCGAGATGCCCGAAGACCTACGTCTAACACCTGCCCGAATCGCGATCCTTGCCGTCTTTGCCATTGCCATCGTGGTCTTCGTGTACGGTGTGAAAGTACATGGTTGGTATCTCGTCGAGCTCGCAGCTATCTTTCTTGCCCTAGGAATCTCCGCCGCACTCATTGCGCGGCTTTCGCCAAACCGAACGTCTAGCGAATTCACCAAAGGTGCGGCCGAACTCACCACCACCGCCTTGCTGATCGGTTTCGCCCGTGCCATCCAGGTCGTGCTCGATGACGCCCGTGTCACCGACACCGTCATTCACGCCCTAGCGCAACCCCTAAAACAGACCGGGCCAGAGATAGCATCGCTCGGCATGCTCGCCGTCCAGAGCATCTGCAACTTCTTCATTCCCTCGGGCTCCGGCCAAGCCTACGTCACCATGCCCATCATGGCACCCCTAGGCGAAGTCACCGGCGTGCCCGCTCAAGTCACCGTTCTCGCCTATCAATTTGGCGACGGCTTCACGAATATGATCGTGCCGACCAACGCGCTCCTCATGGGCATGCTCGCCCTCGGAAAGATCCCCTACCAGCAGTGGCTCCGTTTCCTCCTGCCACTCCTCATCAAACTCTACATCATCGCCGCCATCGCCTTGGTCATCGCCGTGAAGGCCTTTGGATGAGCCCATTAGCGTGAGCGACACCTGCCACGATGAAATGATGTAGCTCGGGAACTGTTCCTGAATGTGATCAGTCAGCCAGTTCTCTCAAGGATGAACCGAAGACGGTGCTTCGCCATTCTTCCGCGGTGTCGAAGTCACCCTGGGCGAGACAGAGAACGTAGGCCAGGCGGGCGCTGGCGGGGTGTTTCTTCAAGTTCCAAGAGTCCGTGGAGTTCACGAGGGCCTCTTCATAGGCACCCGCGCTGAGTTGCTTGACCGCTTGTTGGCGCAAGCGTGAAGCAGCTTCTCGCACCTCCAGCAGACTAGAGAAATCAAGCCCACAGCGAGTACACACCGCTTCATCTAACGGAAGTAGATGTTTCTTGCGGCAAGCCGGGCACTGGAGGTTGTTTTCCATGTTCGTTAGTCTTCTAAGTAGAAGAGGACGTCGCTCAAACTCTGGTTCAAACGGGAGATCGTCGCTCCGTCACCGGCCTTGACAGCGGCGGTGGTTTGATTCACGAGCCCAAGAATCTCCACCTTGTCGTCCTCGTCGACCCCTGCCGTGATGAGGGCTTCTGCGCGCTTGCGGAGTTGCTTGGCTTCAGTGATGGCAGGCCCGTTGCTGTCGTTGATAACCTCAAGCATTGGAACGACCTTCTCGCCAGAATCCGCGAGTTCGGCGATGTTCTCGCGAGCTTTCTCTAGATCGAAGGTACGGACGTTCGAGTTCGTATCCATGACGACTTGCTTCGTGAGGCCCGTGCCTTTCTCCGTCGCCGTCACGGCGAGCATGCCGTTGAGATCAAGCTCGAATTCCAGGACGAGAGGATTGCCCGCTGGGACCCGACTCAGTCCCTGGACCATGAAATCGCCGACGAGCGTGTTCTCTTCTGGCGTGCCTCCCTCACCTTGGAAAGCAGTCACAAGCACTTCTTTCTGATTGTCTACCATGGTGTAGAAGACCTCGGCTTTGCGACACGGCAGCGGCGTGTTGCGCTTGATGAGCGGGACACAAATTTCGTTGGGAAAGCCCATGCTGGTTTCCAGTGAGCCGGTACTGAAAGTGTGAGGTGTGATGTCGACGAGGATGGATTGGCTCTTCACTCCAGCCAAAGTCCCTGCCTGCACGGCGGCTCCCATGGCGACGATGAGATCAGGATTCACCTCAAAGCTTGGTGAGACGCCTAGCAGATTCTCAATGAGTTCACTGACCGCAGGCGTGCGTGAAGAACCGCCTACGAGGAGGATCTTGTCGAGCTGCGTGGGCACGACCTTCGCATCCTCCATGGCTTTATGCATGCAGGTGAGCGTCTTCTGGAGATAATCGCCGATCATCTCTTCGTAGTCTTCCCGAGAGATCTCCGTGGTGAGGTGTTTCTCGTCCTTGAGGAAATCTTCTTGTACTTTCACGAAAGGTTCGACGCTCAAGGTGCACTTGGCGCGTTCCAGAGCGACCTTCAAACGACGTTGCGCCTTGAGGTCGTCCTCAAACGTGAGCCCGTGTGCCTCGCGGAAGATGTCAGAAACGTGCGCCACGAGGGCATCATCAAAGTCATCGCCGCCTAACTGCGTATCGCCGTGGCTCGCTTTCACTTCCACCACGCCGTTCTCCACCACGACGACGGAGACATCGAACGTGCCACCTCCTAGATCGTAGACTAACATCGTTTGATTCTTCGCACTCTCCGCATCGTAGGCCAGGGCCGCAGCGGTGGGCTCATTGATGATACGCACAGCTTCCAAGTTGGCCAGCTTGGCCGCATCTGCCGTGGCTTTGCGTTGGCCTTCATCGAAATAGGCTGGTACGGTAATGACGGCTTTGGTCACGGGCTGGCCGAGGTACTCTTCGGCAGCTTCTTTCAGTCTGCCGAGGATGAAGGCGGAGATCTCCTCTGGGCTGAAGGACTTCTCGCCCAACTTGATAGCGATGTCTGTGCCCATCTTACGTTTGACGGAAATGACCGTGGACTCTGGCGAAGCCACCAGTTGGTTCAAGGCGGGTTGGCCGACGACGAGGGTGCCGTTCGCATCCAAACCTACGCAGGAGGGCATGGTAGGCTGGCCGTCCACGGGGATGATGATGGGCAAGCCGTCTTGCACCACGGCAACGGCGGAGTTGGTCGTACCGAGATCGATACCAATGATAGGTTCTGACATAAGATGGTTAGCTGAGAGATTGTTGACGGGCTACGCGCACTTCGGCGAGTCGCACGATGTC
>JBLHHN010000061.1:0-23213 GCA_047616785.1 Verrucomicrobiales bacterium | reverse complement strand
GCCACTGGTCAGTGGAGAACACCTGCCACTACGTGCTCGACGTGACCTTCGGCGAAGACGACTGCCAGGTCCGCGAGCGCAACGCGGCGCACAACCTGTGCGTGCTGCGCGAGCTGAGCGATCACCCGGAGAAGAAATCCATGCGGGCCAAGCGCAAGCGAGCCGCCCTCGATCCCGCGTTCCGATTTTCCCTACTATCAATAATCCCTCTCGTTTCTCATGCGTAAGCCCTGCATGTTGGCCGGGCTGCGCTGAAAGTTCGCCGAAACAAACAGCGTCACCGCGAGTAACACGGGAATGTACTTGCCGATAATGGTGCAGCCCATCGTCGCTCAGAAGGCCGACATTCCCACGAGCCAGTTTGCGAGCACCCCCGAGAGCATGGCCGGAAAGCAGGCGGCCGGGGTTCCAACACTGTGGTAATACATCTTTTTAGCCACGAAAGCCGAAAGCCCTTCATGAATCTCAGGAGAATAATGCTGCGAGAAATGAAGCAGCCATCCGACAATAAATGCACCGAGAAAATGGCCGATTCACGCCAGCAACCGCACCGCATCACCTTTGCGACAAACGGCTTACGGTGCTCGTGAATCAATGTGGAAGGCAAAACAACATCAGCCTCTGTGAAAAGAACGGCCGAGGACAGAATGCACAAAGAAAAAACCAGTTGAGAATCCAAGGCCCTGCATCAAATATTACAATCCGATGGGCTCGACCTGCTCAGAAAGCAAAACCGAGAACAGCGCTCCCATTGCGATGAAGCCGCCCCCCACCATGCTCAAAACCAGGATTTGGCCCAGCTACTGCCGCTGCAATCGCCTCATCCTGTGTTCATAAAACTCGTTGATTACTTGATCGGGGGCCAAGTGCTGCGCCACCGGTTTTGCATCTTGATTTCCCATGATCGTATCTTTTTGAATTGTTGGCATTACTCCTGTCAAGCTATTGATCTCTAAATCCACTCCTAACACCCGCCATTTGACCAAGTCTAGAAAGAAATCGACGCGAATGCGACATCAATTTTCGCCAGGGCCAGAACGAGTGTTGCATCATAAATTAAAATAAGGACACCGAAGCGAAGTTTAGGAGATGGAAAAAGAAGGCCCAACCAAATCCATCAAACGAAGACGCCACGAAAGCCTCAGATGCCGCCTCAATTTCCCCTTTTTCGGTGTCCCATTTTTATGCAACAAGGCTCTGCCTCTGGGAGGTTTCGAAGAAGTTTCCAGAAAAAAGAATTGTCATGTTCTTGAAAAACCTTTTTTGTCTAATTTAATTGACAAATCTAACCGAGGAAGAGATTTCTCATTATATACTATAATCATAGGAGACACAATGCGCATTCAGTCTGGAAACAAAATTTTAAAAAACATTAAGGTCGTCAGCATCTGCTCTTGCCTAGCGGCGGCTTTCCCAGCCATTGCAGGAAACGGCAACATGCTCCACGGCTTTGGGCCCGTGAACAGCTCGATGGGCGGCGCTGGCGCTGGTCTTTGGGTGGATGATCCAGTCGGAGCGCTTATGTTCAATCCCGCATTGATGACTCAGTCTGAAGGCAACCACGTCAGCTTCGGCACGGAATTCTTCGAGGATGATGTTCAGATCCAAGTACGGTTAGATGAAGGTAATGACGGAAGGTCGGGCAAAACGCACGCGTCGAAGCAATTAGGCATCCTCCCGTCATTCGGCTTTACCACTCACGCTCCTGACTCAAAGTGGGCGTTCGGATTTGGATTGATCGGAATTGCGGGGTTCCGCACGGACTATCCGAGTGATCCCGACAGCATCATTTTCGATACCCCACCAAATGGCTTTGGCCGCATCTACACGGACCATCGTGTGACTAAAATTCCTGTGGCCATGGCGTATGAAGTTAGTGATAACTTCTCATTGGGTCTATCACTCAACGGATACATTGCCGAACTCGCGATCGCTCCCTTGCCTTACGAGGTCTACGATACGGTCGGTGGTAATGACAATCTGCGATTTTACCCGCAAGGCGATGGTATGGTAACCAGTTATGCTTTCTCAGTCCAACCCAGTTTCCAATACACGCCGACTCCCAATATCACCATCGGCGGCTCGATCACCACGGAACAGGACTTTGATCCGTTCGAGTGGAATTCGACCATTGCCAATCCCAATGACCCTGACTTTGGAACTCACCGTGATCTCGAGTTTGATCTCGACGGACCGATGAACGCCACGATCGGAGCTGGCATTCGGCTCAGTGACAACACGAAGATTGCTTTAGACATCATGTGGATCAAATACGACGGGGTCGCCGGATTCGGTAGCCCAGGTGGAATCGTAAACCGAACCGTGAATCCTTTCGGTTGGGAAGACGTCTGGGTTTATAAGATTGGTATACAGCACCAGCTTAACGATACACTAACACTGCGCGCTGGCTACAACTACAGCGACATTCCAATGCCCGGTAAGAACACCCTCACGGCAACCGGTGCACCCGCCATGTTTCAGCACCATCTCACAGCTGGTCTCGGCATCAAAGTGAACGAAAGCCTCACCGCCAACTTAGGTTTCTATTGGGCACCTAAGGCAAGTCGCAAAGGTCCGTATGAAGACCTCGACAACAACAAGCTCGGCACGATCAAGACTTCCAACTCGCTGATTTCCGGATCAGTTGGCCTTGCCTGGGAATTCTAGTTTTCTATTCGAGACTAACTCACGTCATTCGACGTGGGTTAGGCTCGAACATAGACATCATCAAACCCGTCCTCGCCCTCGACAATCGAGATTGTATGATTGACTGGCAGCGACTCTAGCATTTGTTTGTGGCCGCTTGGCCAACGAATCTCGAGAGAGCCGATCTCTCCTAGAGTTCCCAGGCCGAAGTGTTGCTCGAATGGTAGGCAACCGAAGCCGCTGCCTCCAGAGACAATGCGAAATTGATCACCTCCGCCACAGCTTAATCGCATGCGGGCACCAACGGCATCTCGATTGCTCTTCGTCCCCACCAGCCTGACATTCAGATAATTGCCAGGCAGCTCCGTTGGCCGATGAACGGTCGTCGTGAGCAAATCGCCAGGATAGAGTCCCCCAGAGCCAACAATGAGGTGGAGCCGACCGTCTCCGGCAAGGTCCGCCATGTTGACCCCATGCCCCTTCCCTGTGAATGGCATGCCCGAGGAGAAAGTGATGTTGCGAAACCGCTTCCCATCACCTTCGAGAAGGATAGATGCCTCCGTTCGATCAATGCTAGGATCCCCATTGCCTAGCAACAGGTCGAGATTGCCGCTATTTGTCGCATCTCCTGCAGCCCCACTCATGGTGCCCCAACAGCCATCCAATCCGAGTTCTGGTGCGATGTTGGTGAACGTCCCATCGCGGTTGTTTCTGAAAACCCGCATAGGAGATCCCCCCTCTGGACCATGACCGTTTTCGAGCGTGAAAATCACATCTTGCGGCCGCGAATAACTGAATTGGACGATGTCGAGCCATCCGTCGTTATCGATATCGCAGCAGAGACTTGCCGAACAAATTCCCGAAGCATCGATCCCAGCCTCTCGACTGACATCTGTGAATGTCCCATCGCCATTGTTCTGGAAAAGCTGAGAATTGCCCAAATTGCTAACAAAGAGATCAGGGAGGCCGTTGTTTCTGAAGTCTCCCCAGGTCGCACCAAGACTGGTCCAAATCGACTTCAGACCAGATGCCTCTGTGACGTCCGTGAAGGTGCCATCGCCATTGTTGTGATAGAGTCGATTCGGCGTCTTACGATCGAACAGGCCTCCAAGGTTATTTACTACAAACAGATCGAGATACCCGTCGAGATCATAGTCCACCCAGATCGCCGTAAAGGCCGGGCCCCACATTTCCAATCCGGCCTCTTTCGTGACGTCGGTAAAAGTACCGTCGCCGTTGTTTCGCATCAATACGCCCTGGCCATCAAAGAATCCCAGCCCAGAGATGAAGAGATCCGGTAATCCATTGTTGTCGTAATCCCCTACCGCGACACTGAAAGCATAGACACATTTATCTAGCCCGGAGCCAGCGGAAGCGTCTCTGAAGGTACCATCACCATGGTTCCTGAAGAAAGAGCATCCAGCGTGGGCACCAGCGATCACCACATCCAGCATCCCATCGCCGTTCGAATCGAACACCGCCGTTCCGCGACCTCCAGATGTCTTGTCCAATCCGATCTCCGCAGCGACTTCTTCCATCCGAACCGTGGTCGGCTCGAATCCTGCCAGAATCTTCATCTGCGATTCCTCGGGAACCTCCTCCAAATACCCACCTGCTTTGTACGCCGCCTGCCATAGCCAATAACGCGAACGAGGGTCACCCGGCGTATGCTCCAGACAATTCACTCCCGCCTGCATCGCCGCCGAATAGTCGCCGATGCGATAACAAGCGACCTGACATTCATACAGTGCACGTCGCTTGGATGCGGGATGCTTTGCAGCGAGCTCAAGTTCAATCACCGCTTCCTGGAACAGACCGCACTTCATCAACGTTCTGCCATACTCCAACCGCGCCGCAGAGTCATTGGGATTCTCTATCACATACGCATGGCGTCGTTCGAGCTCTTCGCCATAGCGTAATGTGAAATAGATAGGAAGATCGCTGAACACCTCCACCACGTAGTCCAGGAAATCGCCCCACAAGTCTGGACGAACCGCGATAAACGACACGATGGATCTTCGAATCTCCTGCACCGTCAACGAGCCAAGTGATAGTGGTATCTCAATGGGGAGCGCCAGCCACGCAACCGGATTCTTCAACCTCGCATGAGGTAAACTGTGCATGGCGGCCTTGATGGATTCCCGCATCAAGTCCGACGGATGTCGACGTCCAGACTTCGCCAGACGAACGAGCCGATTGGCAAGCTCCGAGGCAGCCTCGTCAAAGTCTTCAGGACCATTCCGGCGAGCGTCATTCCTCTTCTCCAATGGCTCCTTTCCGATCTGGTTCACCGCCGTTCGCAGGTGGCGAAACGCGGTGTCAGCCATTGAAAAACCTCGGTCGGCCAACCGCATGGAAAGATGCAACGGGCCGAGAAACGACGACTTGAATTTGGGTTTGGGTTTGCTCATCTCAGTCGGTCGCATAATATATTATAAATTAATTACGATGATAGTAAACCGATTCGGTGGGGCAACCAAAGCCCGGGGTTTCTGATCGACGCACCGCTTGACCTGAAAGGAAATCTTCAAGCGCATGGTCTAAATACGGCGCATACTCGGGATCCATTGGGTATTTGAAATTATCGATCGCACCGCGGTAAAGCAAGTGCTGGTCCGCATTGATGAGAAACGCGCGCGGCGTCTGACACACCAACCATGCATGAGCAACCTTAAGATTGATATCGTGGAGGATCGGAAAACGAAGAGAACGATCAGCGATTGCCTTAGTTAGAACTTCGGCGTTCTCTTTCTCTCGTGCTCCGATGACACCGAGCCCGAGGTCAGGATAGCGCATTGAAAACTTCTGTAGGTAGTCATCATACCGTCGGCAATGGGAGCAAACAGCTGACCAGAAAACGATCACCGCTCCCTTCTTGTTCGCAAGAATCGAGGTAAGTCCCTGAGGCGCACTACCAGACACGGGCAGCAACTCGAAATCGGAAACGTTCCCTCCGATTGGTTGTGATTCTGTTATTTCCATCGCGCGGCTGGTTGGCATGGAATAGCCTCTAGCTACCGGCAGATAAGAGATCGCTGACGACCTTGGACACCTCAATTCTATCAGGATGCCCAGCCACGATGAGCGTTCCGTCAGCGCTCACGATGTATCCCGCAGGAATACCCTTGCCTGCATAGGCCGTGACGACGGGATTCTTGCCACCTTTCGGATCAATCCAGGAGTTGCGACTCACGTTCCAAGTTTTCTTCTTCAAGTGGTTCTTTGCCAGCTTCTCCTTTTCATCAATACTGACCGACAGCAACACCACTTTATCACCCCAATCTGGATGTTCAGCCGGATAGGTTTGGAAATGGTCCATCGTAGCCTGGCACGGTCTGCACCAGGAAGCCCAGAAATCCAGAACAACGACCTTTCCGCGGAGATCTGACAGCTTTGATTCCTTCCCATCCGACAGATCGACGAAGGTAAAGTCGGGTGCCGCCACGCCCTTGATCAGCTCCAGGGGCTTGGGACCAGAGCACCCCGTCACCAGGATCATGCAGGCCAAGAGAACACTGGTCAGGACGACTGACGTTTGAAGATTCCACCGATTCGAATGATTCATCATTTTCCAATAAGAAGTTGAGGTAAGGCGTGCAGAAACTCGCCTTCGCGACAGTTAAACTTATTGTCAATTGGGCCGCCAACACTGCAAACCAAAAGTGGTATCTTCTTACAAATACTGGCCGAAGAACTGCCTACCAATCCATATGTCCATAGAACCTCGAATGACGGTGAACGGAGAGCTCATCAAAGGACTCTCCTCTTTCCCTGTAGTGAATCCGGCCACCGGAGAACTCATCGCAGAAGCGCCTTCGTGCGATGTCGAAACCTTGAATCTTGCCGTGGCGTCTGCACATGAGGCCTTCCCAGTTTGGTCGCAGCGGGCGGATCGTGCTGAACTTCTACTTGAATGTGCGAGACGACTGAAGGGCGAGACGATGCAACTCGCTCGCCTGCTGACCGCAGAACAAGGGAAGCCTCTACGGGAATCGATCAATGAGATCATGGGCGCGAGTCTGACCCTCCGTCACTTTGCCGAGATCACCCCGCCCTGGATGGAAGATTCGAGTACTACTCATTCCGGTTTTAAAATCCTCCAACACCCTCTCGGCATCGTCGCCGCAATCACGCCATGGAATTACCCGATCATGCTAGCCATGAGTAAGATCGCTCCAGCTCTGATTGCAGGAAACACAATGGTCGTGAAACCATCTCCTTACACACCGCTAACCACGCTTGCGATTGGGGAACTGTTCCGCAAGACACTGCCTTCAGGTGCGCTCAATATTGTGAGCGGCGACGACGACCTCGGGAGATCCATGACGGTCCATCCCCTCGTCAAGATGATCACATTGACAGGGTCGGTTCAGACCGGGAAAGCCGTTGCTCGCACCGCCGCAGATGACCTCAAGCGGATCGTTCTCGAGCTTGGCGGCAACGACGCGGCCATCGTGCTCCCAGACGTTGATCCGGCGAAAGTTGCTGAAGACTTGTTCTGGGGGGCCTTTCGAAATTGCGGCCAAATCTGCCATGCGATCAAACGATTGTATGTTCACCAAACCATCGCCACTCAGCTGATCGCTGAACTGAAACAGATCGCCGAAGGAATCGTAGTTGGCGACGGATTGGATCGAGAAACCAAACTAGGGCCCTTGAGCAATCAACCGCAACTCGAACGCGTTGAAGCGTTAGTCGATTCCGCCAAGAGGGACGGAGCACACATCGTGACCGGTGGTAAGAGACTGGAAAGACCAGGATATTTCTACGAACCGACGCTTGTCGCCGATGTTGAGGAAAGCACGGCGCTTGTGCGCGAGGAACAATTCGGTCCGGCCCTTCCGATCCTCCGTTTCAGCGAGGTGGATGACGCTATTGCGAGGGCCAATGCCTCACACTTTGGCTTAGGAGGCTCCGTTTGGTCCAATGACCACGAGCGCGCTGCCGATATCGCCAAGCACCTTGAATGCGGAACGGGTTGGGTCAATCAGCATGGAACAACCCATCCCTCAGCACCGGGGGGGGGGCAGAAATGGTCGGGAATTGGATACGAAAACGGCCTCGCTGGGCTGGATGAATACACACGCTTCCAAACCGTATTTGTCGCGCCGTAGTTCCAGTCTGGGATATCAGGCCCCCGAGAGAATCCTCTCAATATCCGGTTGATGCCATTCCTCATGCAGAGACAATACTTCCAGCAGCTGTGGCACCGTGTGTCGGCCAAAGATCGAATGATCTAGCACAAGCTCATCAAAAGTAATCTCCGGGTGTGCTTCGATCATTCCCTCCAACTTCATCATCGATGCCTCCAGATCTGCGCGCAGATCAGCAATTGAACGTCCAGATGCAGGAATCCATTGCGATGGGTTTCGAATGGGAAAGGTCCTAGTGCGAATGATAGATTCACGGACACTCGAAGGAAGAAACGCTGACGCAAACTGATTCCCAATCTTGAAGAAAGATTCTGCCAAAGGCATCAATTGTTTCGGAATGAAAACTGGAGATACGTCGTACTCCGCGATCCCACGTGACAAGACAGGTTCTTCGCCGCTCAATTTTAGTGCAATCAGTGTCCCAACTTCTCCTCCAAGAGATTCCATGACTTTGACAATATGATCGAGAACTTCTCCAGCATTCCAACTTCCTGCCTCACCTAGTAGAAGGGAACATTTGGCAGGCTTCTGATCAAACGCTTCCTGAGAACACCCATCGATCAGATCGAAAGTTTTCTTCCGCACATGCGTCAATCTGCTGAGGGTTTCCGGTATCACAATCTTAAGATTTCGACACAGGTTCCTTGTTCTCTTCGATTAGCCACACCTGGTCCAAAAGTGAATTTGAACCAGCGACTTTCTGCAGCGTCCCGCTTGGCCACGCGATACGAACCTCATCAATAGAGTCCACACTACCAACCCCAAAGTGTAATGTGGATTCGGACTGCGCAGCGTATCCTGAACCTGCCTCGACATAACGGGTGATCGTAGACTTCTTTCCATCTTGGGTCATGTCCACTTCAACGCGGGCCCCCAAAGCATCCATACTACTCGCCAGGCCAGATTTAGATAACTTGGGATCACCCTGCAACTGGCAGCGGAAGAACCTATCCTTCGAGGCAATCTGATTCAGATAAATCGTGGGAGCGGCGTCGTTATTGGTAATAACGATGTCGAGCTTTCCGTTCTTGTCTAAATCCGCTATGGCAACGCCTCGGCTTTCCTGGATCTCATCACATCCAAGGGGCCGAGCCATGTCAGAAAAATGAGTACCGCCAAGATTCATAAAGAGCAGATTATTCTCGCTCCCGTTCCAGGAATTCACATCGACGAAATCCTGGCTGAAAAAGTCACCATTCTTATAAGCTGTAAGCTGTGCGACCGCACCGCTTAGGAAAGGTAGTCACAAGTCATCTTGTTTCTTCCCGGTAATCCATCCATTGGCCGCATAGATATCCAAATCGGCGTCATTGTCAGCGTCGAACAGCGCCACTGCCCAACCCCAACCAGCTCGATTGGTACAACTCTCACGAGCTTCGCGGAAGGTTCCGTCACCATTGTTCAAGAACATCGAATTGCCTTCGCCGGCCATCTTTCCCAGAGCCTTCCAATTACCGTCAGTGATTCGGTAAATGTCAGCGAACTCTCCAAAGTCTTTAAACAGCCACTGCGATCGGACCGTATTGCGAACGTACTGCATCAGCGCAGCTTTCTCACCTAACCAGCGTTGGTTAGAATAAATGTTCGACGTGTAAATATCGACCCGCCCATCATTGTTCAGATCGCCAAATGCGATTCCCATGCCGCCACTGAAATCAAGCGTGCCGGCTTCTTTGGCGACCTCAGAGAATGTTCCATCTTGGTTATTGAAGTAGATGTTCTTTCGACCGAAGTCATTGGCGACGCCAAGATCCGTCCAGCCATCCCCATTCAAATCACCAGAGCAGACCGCCAGGCTCCAACCAGTATCACCGACACCCGCCTTTTCAGTCACATCCTCAAAGGACTTGCCTCCGACGTTACGAAAGAGTCGATTTGGCAGACCGTTTCGCGCGAAAAACGGAATGCGCGGCACCTCGTGGGCAGCGTCACCATTGACAGCAAGATAGATGTCCACATAGCCGTCCCTATCATAGTCTAATAAAGTCGCCGAAACACCCGGCCCAAAAAAGTCCAAGCCCCAATCCGCGGAACGATCGGTGAAATTGTTGCCCTCATTGATGTACAGTTGGCTCGGGGCCCCATACCGCGACACGAATAAATCTTTATCACCGTCGTTATCGAAGTCTGCAAAGAGACCACAATGAGCACGATCAATCCCTTCTAAATTGGCTTCTGCCGTGACGTCCTGGAATGAGACGGAACCATCTGAAGCAATACCAGCGTGCCTATAGAGACGGCTGCCCACACCATCTAGGAAAAGAATGTCCGTTAGGCCATCACCATCGTAGTCGGCAGTCGTGACCCCACCTGAGGCGTGCTGGATGACAGCGAACTTCAGTTGAACTCCCGGAGCGTCTGGATCAAGCTTAGGATCACGTCGGTGCACAAAGTCGATCCCTGCTGCAGCCGGATTCAATTGAACGAAGCCAGCCCTCGAACTCGCATCGCGAGTATTGTCAATGTCAGAGTCTTGAAGAAGCTCCTCCTTGACCACTTCCCATCCGCGTTCGCTCTCGGTTGAATTGAGCCACCACCTATAAAAAAATCGGTCCTGCAGAACACGCCCCGCTTTATCCACCCCGTCGAGGACAAATTTCACGGTGACCTTAGCAGAGTCCCCAGGGAAAATATCTTCCGCGAGATTGATCTTACAAGCCATTCGCTCTACCGAACTCAATCCTGAAATGTAAGAGGAAAGTTCGGCATTCAGCTCTTCTTTGCTGAATGCCGCATCGCCCACCTTCTCCAAGACGGAATGAGCAACTCCATTGACATCGATCTCCTCACCAAGATTCCAGTTTCCCCGGTTGGGCGATAGGTACGCGTCCGCATAAAAGCCAAGCAGTCCCTCCGCATCTTGACTGGCTACAGAGGCCTTCATCTGATTACCATACTCTTTCAAAAACTTATTGATGGTCGCCCCAGACGACAGGAACTTCGCGTACTCTCGGTCTTCATGACCAAGCCAAAAGAAAGCGCCTACCCCAGCCAACACGGCGATTGCCAGAACAGCAATGAACCTCAGGCAGAATTTTCGAAGACGTGGCTTATGTTGTAAGAGGCGTTTCATGCGACACGGAAGAGTAATAAAGGACTTATCTTGTTAAAGAGTTTAAAGAGAGATTCGGCTTATTACTGAACCCCAGTCAGTTCTATGGTTTGTCCCTGAACGATCTTGACCCGTTGGTTCGCTGAAACATTCTCGAAGACTTGCTGCCCCGCACCGGGACCTTTCCAATCGACTGTCAACTTCGAGATGTTGCTGAATTTTCCAATACCGAAGTAGAGACGAGGGCCACTCTGTGAAGCATAAGCTGAACCGGTCATCACATGCCGAAGTTGTCTGGATCCATCAGGCAACTCAATCCGCACTTCCGAGCCAACCGCATCCTTATTCACGGACGTGCCCGTTAGATCGACTTCGATCCAGTTCTGTCTGTTTCCAAGATCGTTACGATACAATACAGGCGTGATCGAGGGGTTGATCCCAGGATTGCAGCCGACCACGATATCAACGTCCCCATCGTTGTCAAAGTCGGCAATCGCGGCAGCCCGAGCATCTTTGATGCTATCCACACCGACTGCCATTGCGACATCAGCATAGTTACCATCGCCCAGGTTCTTTAAAAGAACATTGGTTTCATTCCCGTTCCACGAGTTGTCTCCCCTGAATTCATCTGAGTAGAACGCGCCTGTTTTATACTTACTGATCTCCGCGACCGCGGTTGCAACGTAAGGTAGTCACAAATCATCGGGGTTTGTCCCCGTGATCCATCCATTAACCGCATAGATATCTTGGAGCCCGTCATTGTCATAGTCGAATACTACCGACCCCCAGTACCATCCATGAGGATTGATGTGGTAATTCTCCGAGACATCCGCAAAGGTTCCATTCTCGTTGAGAAACATTGAATTGCCTCGGACAACTCGATCCCCCACCGTCGCCCATTTGCCATCCATCAATTCCATGATCTCATCGAACATGGCTTTGTCTTCGCTAATGGCACCCTGCTTAATCGATGTCACCATATAATTCTTCAGCGTCGCCTCATTTCCGAACCACCGCTGGCCACTATGAACGTTTGAGACAAAGATATCGAGATCACAATCGTTATCGAGATCAGCGAAGCTAGCACTCATACCATAAGCAATGTCCGCCGTGCCAGTCGCTTTGCTGACATCCTCAAAGGTCCCGTCACCTCGATTGCGAAAGAGCGTGTTCCGACCAAAGTCATTCGCCACATAAAGATCCATATGACCGTCTGAATCGTAATCTCCCCAAGTGACTCCCAAGGTTAGACCACCTTCGCGGACACCGGCCTCTTCCGTCACATCCGTGAATTTCAGATCACCATCATTGCGCAAAAGCGAGTTCCCCACGCCATTTCGCGTGTAGAACAGCGTGGTCGGCAAATTAATTCGTGGATCTAAGTAACGACCTATGTAGAGATCCAGCTTCCCATCGTTGTTGTAGTCCGCAGACGATGCAACCGGCACCCAGAAACCACCGATGTTGGCCGTTTCAGTAACATCCGTGAAAGTACCGTCACCTTCATTGCGATAGAGTTTGTTGTCCCCCGTAGAACGACCGAGGAAAAGTTCAGCATCACCGTCGTTATCAAAATCAGCGAACAATGCCACATGCACTCCTTCCAAATGATCCGGTAATCCCGCCTTGGCCGTCACGTCGGCAAAGGTGCCATCACCATTGTTGCGGTATAGACGTGGCTTCTCACCATCAGGGAAAAAGATGTCATACCAGCCGTCCCCATCGTAATCAGAGGTAGTGACGCCACCATGAGAGTACTTCATGATTTCGAATTTATCAGGACGCCAACCCTCTTTTGAGAGCATCGGATTATGCTTCGCCTCAAAGTCGATTCCGGCAGACTGCGTCACGTCAGCGAAACCAGTGCCCGCACCACGCACAGTGACTCCTTGCAAGAGTTCACTGCGTCGTATTTTCCAGCCGTCATCTTTTATGAGCCAAAGACGAAAATAAGCATGAGTTTCAACTTTCTCGCCGTCTTCTTGATTTCCACGAAGCCATAACATCGTTTTGAGAGTCGCGCTCTTCAGCCCATCATTCTCTTCAATATCTTCAATCTTAATCTTCGCAAGACTCACATAATTAACCTGTTCCACAAGGCCCTCAATCTGCTTGCGGACATCCTTCTTCGTGTAGGGACGTTTGTCCTTCTCCTCCCAATGATAAATGCTCACCTTGTCTTGAGCGCCACCAGCATCTTCCCAAAGGAGCTTTGGCTCCCAAGTCCCTTCGCTAGGACTGGCATAATCTTCGTGATACTTGTCTAGAACCGCGTCGACATCATTCTTCTTCAGTGAAGAAGTATATTCCGCAAAGAAAGTATTGATAGTAGAGCCGAGCTTATAAACGGTCCGAGCCTCGGCTCCAAGATGCCGCACATAAAGGCCGACTCCTCCAGCGGCTATGAGTATCGCCACCAGTGCGATCACGAGATTTCTTTTCAGTCTGCGGCGAGGCTTCACCGAGGATTCTTCTAATTCAACTTTTGACATAGCGACAATGGGTTCTTCCAGCACACGGCTGAGGCGACGTATACATTAAGATCGATGGAACTTAAAAAACTGGCAATCATTGATTTTGAGAAAAGGGAACAAATGAAGAGTGAAATCCCAGTGGACTTGGGTTCGGAAGGGGCAAGACCGCAATAGGGCCTGCGGCAAGATCAAAGGCATCCATTATCAAATAGCTACTCTCATTTCTCGCGGAATTCCACATCGGACAAATGAGATGCCCAGCAGATTCATCCCCCTCTACGGCCACCATAGAAGGTTCTCCGGAAAGAAAGCAATCTTCAGGTGCATGATAAGTATCCGTAATTTCTCCACAAGTCCAGTCGAAGCAAAGAATACGGTCGTAGTATTTGGAATCGCCAAGAGGCTTTATAGGCATTCCCAATGCCCAGACAAGATCTTGAGTCGTGCCTGATTCCGGAAGAAGCGCCGGAAAGTCGAGGTGGACTTCTTGCTGCTCCTTGAAAGTATCAAGTAATTTCCAAGACGCAGTGTCGATCGTGATTCGCACAAACGCGCAAGATTTGACGGATTCGAACAAAGAAGGAAGCGGAAGATACTGCGGATAGAGTGGCTCCGAAGTTTCAAGAAGATCGATAGTCAAAGTCCCCTCATCCTCAAACGACTGGATAAGATGCAGACAATATCCTTGCGAGCTAAGCGGAAGCCGCACCACCTCTCCTTCGCTATTCCGAGGCACGATCAAGAGGACATTCCCCTCCTCTGGCCGCCATTCCAAAGAGTCATGAATCGATTTCCCGCCGCGGATGAAGGAGCCAATGTTCAGAAAATAGGGGCTTAGATAAAACGAAGCATAATTCTCGCTCAACGTGAAATCATGCAAGGAGTAGGGCAAGCCCGGATCGACTTCCCGTTCGACGACACACTTGAAATCGGCGTCAAATTCCCAATAGCAAAGCCTGGTCACCGACAGCAAATACTTCAGGCCGAAATTGCACAGACGGTCGTTCGACTCATCGATCTTAGGGTGTGCCGAGAAAGGCGTAATCTCTAACAACTTGCCCTCGAAATTGTACTCTCCAATCGTTTCCAACGAATCTTCCGATAACTCCCATGGAAGCGCTTGCTCACCAAAGGCCAAAAGGCGATTGGCAAACGGACACACGTTCACGTTGGCTGGAGTTTCGAGGCTCATACTTCGGCGCAACTTGTCGTCTCCAAATGCGGTGCCGAATGCTCGGTAGAGCGGCTTTCCTTCAGTCTCTTCGTCGACAAACTTCTTAGATCGAACATATCGCATGACATGCTCCGCCTTGCCATTGCGCAGATGCAGCGCACGAATCAGGCCATCTCCATCCAGCCAATGCTGATAAGTAAAGCCACCTTTCCGAAAATTGCCAGGGCCATTCAGGTAATAGGTACCTGAAATTGCCTGAGGAATCTCCCCTTGGCTCGGACTGATTTCAGTTCGTCCTTCCTGCACCCCGCCGAACAGGATCTGGTCTAACCGAAGCGACATGCTTAGACTGGCTCAGGCACTAGCTCATTGTGAAACTTACGATGGAACACATTGGCATCGATCGCCCATTGGTGGCGATCATCTGAGGGCGGCACAACGCCCCATGTGGTTTTGATAGCCTCAGGCTCAAAGCGAATCCTTTCAAGATCAACCATGGCAACATGATCACGGCTATGGACCAATTCGGGATTTCCGGCAACGACTGAGGAAACATGGGCCACATAAAAGCGAGCCAACTCACTCAGAGATTCAAACTGCCTGTCCAGCACCTTCAACGAGTCCTTTACCCCAACGCCAACTTCGTAGAAGGTCGATTCCGCCCTCACAAGTGTCTCCACATCTTTGAATTCAAAAAACTGAGGAGATTCTTGCTTAGGAACATTGTCTTTCTTCCACTCATAATACGCCGATATAAAGATCAACAGCGACCGATTGATCTCACCCAGTTGCGAAAAGCGCCTGAGGTAACCAATGAGAAAGAGTCGATCGGTGTAGAGATCGTTGATAAATGGAAAGACGTAATAACCAAAGTAGATCGACAACTCCCAGACATACTTCATCGAGAAGGCCTCCTGATCACCTAGCGCATTGTAGCTATGATGAAATGAAGGGATGAACGATTGATAGACGGTGTTCATCATCGTCTCGTAAACGGTTAGCTTGGGCGCTAACTTCGCATCGTCCTCGGTCATGATCGCATCCGTGATCAGCGTGTTGTAGATCGCGATGGCATCTCCGCCTGGACTGTAAAGAGGATCCGTAAAGCGCCCGGCAAATCCTGACATTGCCCATTTATCCTTATGGATGGTGCGATCACAATCATGCGAATAATTCCGCAACACTTGGAAATCGATGATTTCCTGATCGGCGAGTTCTCGCTCGAAAAGCGGGAACTTCTCGAACAACCAAGCCATAAGCTTGTCCTTCGTAGACACGTCCTTCGCATCCACCAAGCTATTGTCATACACGAGACCAAAGCTCGTCCGATCATGCAACGGAATAACCCAGAACCAGAAGCCTTCACCCATGAAGTGATTCGTCGCCAGCCAGAAAGGCAGATGCCCAAGCTGTGCTCGCTCAGGCCGTTTTCGGATTTCACTCAAGGATGAATCCGTTAGCTTTTCAATATTAACCGTGCCCTCGGTCCAGAAGAACGAGGCGCTATGTTTGATCTCACTATCTCGGCGTGTGTTCAAACTACCGGCAAGCTTGCGCATACGACCAGAAGTGTCCACCACCCACTCTGCTTTGATATCGTGACTTTCTCCATCCAGTTCAAAACGGACATTGTGACCGCCTCCCGTTTGGATCTCGACATCGAGACCTTTCACGTTCTCCAGTAGTAAGTGTCGAGGATTAGCGCTGCTCAGACGAATGAGTTCCGCCTCAAACTTATTCCGGTCCAGCTGATAGCAGGGAATATTCGAAAAGTGCCGGATGTAGGAATGCGCATAGTCTTCAAAGTTCCTTCCATCGGTCCCATCAGCCTTCCACATGAAGCGTAGATTGTACTTCATCACCTGCTCGTGAAAGAGGTGCTCTTCCATGTCAAGGACTTTGGCCAAGTAATGCCCTTGGACCTGAACATTAGATTCACCAACCTTCTGCCGAGCAATGGGCAGCTTGGCCTCGCGATCGAGAACGAGAACAGTCTTATCCGTATAGAGCAGAAGCTGCCTTGCCAAGCAAAGCCCAGCCAAGCCTCCTCCCATGATTGCGACATCGTATTGTTTTTTCATCTAAGTATGCGGAAATCGAACGTTCAGTTTCCGATTTTAAGGGTGATCTGGCCTTTGGCAAATTTGATTCCGTCCTCTGAGGCCTCACAGCTGACGAAAGAGAAAGGGCCGACATGCCGGTCGACTTTAATGGAGAATCCAACCTTCCGACCCGGGACAATTTTTTCAGAGAAAGCCATCTCATTCACCTTGAGTAAGAGGCCGAGTCTCGACTCGGCATCATCTCCGGCATCATCTCCGGCAACCTCGGCAAGAAACACGGCCATTGCCGTCTGAGCGAATGCCTCAATCACGAGAACGCCAGGTAAAATCGGCATGCCCGGAAAGTGACCTTCAAAGCAAGGATCGCCCTCTTTGAATTCACGAATCCCCGTGCCACTCTCACGCGGAATCACATCCACGACGCTTTCGATCATCAAGATCGGCGGCCGATGCGGTAATAACGTTTCGAGCTGTTTCCCATCAAGTTCCATTTCAGACAGTCCCTTTCGTTATCACTTCAGCCACGGACATCGCTGACGTGATCACCGGCGTGATCCCACCTCCTGGTCGTGTCCAATGTCCGGTGTAATAAAGCCCTTCCAAAGGACCATGGATTCCTGGTCGATCCGCGCCCAATTGATCCGGCGCCATTTCCCATCCCAGCATCGCCCCGCCTTGGTTCAATGTATAGTTATATGACGTCTTCGCTGAAGCACTCAAACGAACCACAACCCGATCTGAAAAATTCGGAATCATGTTCTCAAGGTTCTCCAAGACCATCTTGTCCACCTCCTCTTTGTGTTCATTCCAGTCCCCAACAGAATCATAATCAACCTGCATCGCTTTCTGAATGATCACGATCTGGCTCCCTTCCGGGGCAATGTCAGAGTCAAACATCGTGGGACAGAAAAACTTAAACTTGAGCGCCGTAGTTCCAAACTCTTCGGGATCCCAATGTCGCCAGTGATAGCCTTGCGCTTCGACGAGTTCCTCCTTCTCGGTATCCTTCAAGCCAATGTGCATCAGGTAGCATGGATAGCTCTTTCGAAAACTCTTGAGGTGATCGACGTAATCCTTGCCCACGACGTCTTCACCAAGAAGTCGAGTCGCGGTCTGAATTAGGTCGGCGTTTGAAACGACGAAGCGGCTTTTGACGACACATCTGCGACGCTTGTTGTTCGGCCCGACTTCCAGTTCAATCCCCCGGACGGCGTCCTTCTCAGCGATGATTCTGCTAACACTTGCCCGAAGAAACACATCCCCTCCAGCTTCCTGGAACCGCGTGGCCAGCGCATCGGCAAAGGCCTGAGAACCACCCTTCGGATAATAGTTCCCCAAGAAGTAAGACAGCCGAAGCATGGAGTCGAAGACAAATGAGATCCGACGAGGAGGCGACCCCCAATGCGGGCAATCCGCCGTCAGGAGAAGCTTAAGTTTATCCGACTTGAAATGGCGGTCCAACGCCTCACGCAATGTTTGATCTTTGTATGGATCCAGTCGGCTCGTTTCCTTGCCCCTGAAATAGACCAACAATCCTAGCAAATACAAAGTGCGAACCTCCGTGAAAAAGGCATCAATGCCCACAACTTCGCCCGGGAATAATTCCTTCAGTTCTTCAAGGTAACGGTCATAGTCTGCCGGAACCGAATATCGAGTGCCATCCGGAAAGTTGAAATGGTCCACGGGATCCATCTTCACCCACTCCGTCGGAATATTCAGGTCATTGAGAAGCTTGCCTGTCATGCTCTCAGGATTACCCAGAAGCGGATAAAAGTGGCTGGCGGCGTCGAATTGAAAACCCTTGCGAGTAAACGCGCTGCAATAACCGCCAACAACGTAATGTTGCTCGACCAGTAGCGTTTTCAAACCGGCCTGAGCTAACAGATTGGCCGAAATCAGCCCACCGATACCGGCTCCGATGATCACCGCATCATACTCGGGATCTGGATCATCGTGAATGCCCTTGCCTCTGAAACTTCGCGACATGACTAATACTTAGGGCTCGGACGGACGGTTGCGACCATAGTTCTCGTGAGCATCGACAAATTCGCTGCTCACCAAGGCTCCAGCGAATGAGAGTTCGCCAGCAAGCACAGTCGCCGCCGCGATCTCCGCAAACTTGCGCGCCTTACCCGCCCCAAAGCATCCTAACAGATCCAAACACTCTCGACTCGTTCCCAACGCAACACCACCACCCACCGTTCCCACGGTTAACGACGGCAACGTCACCGATGCATAAAGGTCACCAGATGCAGTCACTTCATAATCCGTGACACCCACTGCGGAGTTCACCACATTGGCAACATCTTGACCGCACGCGATGAATAAAGCTGAAAGACCATTGGCATAGTGTCCACAATACCCAACCGCATTGGCCATCATGTTTCCAATCACGGTGCGCCGCCAAAGATCGCAGATCTCTCGAGGAGTCGTGTGCAGATAAAGCCTCACCCATTTCGCCGGGATTTCTGCAGCCGCGACCACGCCCTTCCCCTTCCCCGCAGTCAAAAGTCTTCCACTCGGCCGCTTTTCTGAACTAAGCCCACTGAAAAGCGAATACGAATGCGCGGCACTGTTATCACGTATCCAGCGGCACGCGGCATCAGCCGCTTTTGCGATCATGTTCATGCCGTGGGCGTCACCAGTCGAGAAGCGAAAACTGACCTCCACCTCTCGTCCAACCATGAACGGCGTGCACCCCAATAGCTTACCGTGACTCGTCGTAGCTTCGGCCGCTTCCCGAATCTCATCCATGTGGCCCTCTATGAATCGGCAGAATTCGACAGCCGCTCCAAGGTGATCAAACTGAAACACGGGGCAGATCTGATTCTCATCGCGAAACACATGAGTGGTCGCTCCGCCAGCGCGTGACAACAACGCCATGCCGCGCTCATAGGATCGCACCAAAGCACCTTCGGTAGTCGCCAATGGAACATAATACGTCCCCTCGGAATGCTCGCCCTTCACTAGAAGAGGCCCTGCGATGCCGACTGGCATCTGAACGGACCCAATCGGATTCTCGATATTACCACGCAAATCTTCTACCGGAATAGTGCTAGCGCCAATATTTTTCAACTCGACGCCACTGATTTTCTCCAGCCAAACACGACGATCATCGGCTTCCGCGGCCGTGTAGGCACGGTCCTGAAATCGGGGTATCAACGGGACCGGTTTCTCAGTGCTCATGAACTAGATGAATGTGGAACGGAAATGATAGTGGCGGCCGAACTACCGTCATACCCCAGTGATACGATCAACCCGGTATTAAAGTTCCCCTCGATCGGCTCGCCACCGATCCGCAACTTTGGTAGAGCTTCGTCAAGGTGCCCACCAATTCCAGGGATACCAGGGAGCCGTCCATCACGAGCGGCCTCTATGAACGCAATCGACTGAAGTATTCCAGAAGCCCCCAAGGTTTCTCCGAGTGTGCTGCCGATTGCCGTGAGCGGTATGGAGCTGAGCCGCTCTCCAAAGACATTTGCCAAAGCCAAAGCCTCATAGCGATCCTCTACCTTACTACCATTGGCAGAGCAGCTGACGCAATCAATATCACTAGCAGATATGTCCGCGGCACTGAGAGCACTTCGAATGGCACTTGCGCAGCGTTCAACCGCATTGCTCTCATCTTGCCCTCGACTGACATCATAGCTAGAGCCAAGGCCTAGCAATTCTCCCAATATATTAGCACCGCGATTCTTCGCAAACTCCGACTCTTCCATCACAACGAATGCCGCCCCCTCGCCAAGAAAGAAGCCATCACGCTGTTGAGAGAATGGCACACCAGCTCCCTCGATATCGGACGTTTGAAGCCGTCCGGCACCGAAAAATCCCTGATAAGATTCAAAACAGAATTCCTCCACGCCACCGACAAGCGCCACGTTCGAAGTACCCAACCCAATCTGCATCTGAGCGTGCTTTAAGGCGCGAAGGCCAGACACCTTCCCCGCAACAACGGTTGTGTTAGCCCCTCGCAAATTATGCCAAATGGCCGTGTGCCCAGCAGCCGCGTTGATGACCGTATTGGCGAAACTCAGAGGCTTGGCGAACTTCGGGCCAGAAATTTGCGTTTCACGGTCAAACTGGGTGATCGTGTGCGCACCACAGAACGTCGTGCCGACAACCAGATCCAGTTCCGTGGCCTCTCGCAGTTCACTTGTCCAATCACCCGACTTCAAAGCGAGGTGCGCAGCGCATACCGTGAGCTGTCCCGCACGGTCCAGTGGCCGGAAATTCTTATCGCCCAAATAATGCATCGGAGAAAAGTCCTGCACAGGTGCCGCGTAACACGGAGTCTGTATATCGCGATCATTCACGCTTGTCATGGGAATCCCCGCTCGGTCACCTCGACAAAGCGCAAGATGCAAATCTTTAGGATTGTCTCCGAGAGCGGAGACAATGCCTACTCCAGTAATGACGGCTTTCGATCTCATGGTCGCTAGTTTGGACATCTTCTGAGAATCAAAGAAGCGTTGGTGCCTCCGAACGCATAAGCATTGTTCATCGCGACATCGACCTTCAGGTCCCGCGGCTCGTTCGGCACATAATCAAGATCACAATCAGGATCCGATTCTTCCAAATTCATAGTCGGCGGAATGATTCCGCGCTCAATGGTCAACGCACACACGGCTGCTTCAATAGCAGAAGCCGCGCCCATCGTGTGCCCTAACATCGACTTAATTGAACTCATGGGCGTGCGGTAGGCGGATTCTCCAAACACACGCTTCACAGCCAACGTTTCGTGAAAGTCATTGCTCTTCGTTCCGGTTCCATGAGCACTGATGTAGTCAACCTCCGCTGGCTTAATGCCGCTTAGTTCGCAGGCTTTCTCCATCGCACGCGCCGCTCCTCTGCTTTCCTTATCGCTACCAGTCATGTGATAGGCGTCACAAGAAAGGCCATATCCAGCGACTTCTGCATATATGTGCGCGCCCCTTGCTTGAGCGCTGGAAAGACGCTCTAAAACTAACATACCCGCGCCTTCACCAGGAATCATTCCCTTACGTCCACGATCAAATGGCTGGCAACGCTCAGGAGCAACCGCCAGAAGCCCATTGAATCCGGTGTAAACAATCCTCGAAAACGCGTCCGAACCACCAGCTAACATTAAATCTGCCTCTTCCGTGCGCAAGAGGTCAAAGGCATGGCCAATGGCACAGTTTCCCGCCGCACATGCCACTGGGAGCATCACCGGGCCACCGCCTCCATAGACTCCTAACTCCGACGCCACATTTCCAGGGATGTGATGACATGGATAATTATCGGCAAAGTCACCGCCTAGATCACCAAGCCGATCAGCGAAATCCAGATCGTTCAGCTGTTCGATCCGACTCGGTTCACCCGCGGTGGTTCCCATCACAACGCCCGTTCGCTCCGGCTCGAGATCTTCTTTCCGCAAACCCGCATTGGCCAGAGCCATCCGAGCGGCAGTGATAGCAAATTGAGTCGAACGGCAGACTGTGGGTCCACCTTTCGACTCGAAATGAAAGTCTCTGATTTCAGCCCCGACATGAGACCGATGACGACTGGCATCAAAGGACGAAACCTCTGCGAACCCGCTTTGGCCGGTCAGAAGATTGGTCCAAAACTCATCGACACCAATTCCGATCGGCGTCACCACGCCGATCCCAGTGACAACGATGGGATTCATGCTTCCGCCTTACGACTCCCGAGCCGAGCAAATACCATCTCGGCAGCTTTCTGAATGGACTCCATTCCCAACAACTCCTCTTCTGAGAAGTCAGTAGCGAACTCCTGGTCGACGTTCAGAGCAATCTCCAAAAGGGTCAGAGAATCGATCCCCAAATCCTTGTTCAAATGCGCACCCTCTCTGCCACTCAGCTCTGAAGGCTTGAAATTTGCACTGGCCTCAATAATTCCGCCAATCTTCTCCTTAATTCCCTCTATATCCGCGACTTCCATAACTACTAAAATAAGTTGACTTTTGTTGAATCGACCAAGTGTTAAATCCCCTTAATCATTTTTTGCACTATTCTCTGATTTGAAAAGAAGAAATCTAGAACTTCACTTTTCTCCATTGGAGTCACCTTACCGGCGTGTTATTGAGAGGCCAGAAATATATTCTGAACATTCTGCGTCGTTACTAGATGCTAAACAGTTGCCACATACTCGGTATAAATCCGTCGTATCTTTCCTCGCTAGGAGTCTGTCGGACCTAGGAATAGGGCGAAAATTAAGCTAATTTTGAAAGTGCAGCCGCGGAGGTTCCCAGGTGGCGCAGATGGGCAAAGATTTCTCTTCGAGGGGGATCGATTTCCTATTTGGCTTCGGTCGTTGCCCCTCAAATCAAGCTTGCGAAGCTGCGATAGGCCCTCTTCGCCTCTTCAGGGGGCCTTCTTCAGTTGGTGTAGCCGTTTCAGATTGTAGCTCAAGCAAACAAGGCTCCATTCTCCTCTCACTTTTTCCAGCCCTCGTAGCATGAACCCTCGAAATCCCATGACTGCTTTGATGTGATGCCAAAGGCTATTTCTACGGTGTGGTTACGTTTGGCGTAGAGCGCTTTGCCCTCTTCCGTCCGAAGCTTCTCTCTCATCTTCAGTAGTCGTGGGTCTTTGACGTTTTTGATAGTTCGATCGCTTTGCTGCTTAGGCCGATAGCCATACTAGCGCTCGCTGTGCGCGTCTTCTCGATGCA
>JBLHHN010000060.1:0-23405 GCA_047616785.1 Verrucomicrobiales bacterium | reverse complement strand
GGAGAGGATCGAACACAGGGCAATCATCACCACCTCGTCGATGCGATGGATGATCCGCCCGGGCATGCGCTCATCTGGGAGCTGCGCGAAGCGGGCGCGGAGGCGCTCGACGGCAATGAGTTGATCGACGGTGAGTGTTTGGGGAAATGACTTTGAAGATGGGTTCATACCCACCTCAAATAATAGCTATAATTAAAATTATAATTATAATTAAAAGCTATATTTTCAGTGCGCTTTCATGCGTAAGCCCTGGATATCTTGACTTGGATGCGCTTATTAATTATAAATTTCAAAACCTGGAAATATTTGCAGACTTGCTATCATGCCAGCCAATCCATCCCCCCTTTTTGATCACTATGAGCTTGAGCAGATGGCCTCAGGTGGCCTGCGCGTGCTTTCTTCTGATGGGACTGGTACCACCCATCGGGCCACGGACACGCGGACTCAACAGCCCGTTATCATTCGGATCTTTAGTGAACGGCTGCTTGCGGACGCGGCGACTCAGCGGGACTTTGTCGAGCATGCCCAGCTTCTGATCGAGCTGGATCATCCGAATATCACCCGAATCATTGATACAGGTCAGTTTGGGAACCAATTTTTTTATGTGGTCCAAGACCCAAGGGGGAAGACGGTCGAGGAATTGGTCGAAGCGTCAGGGCCACTGGACGTTGGTTGGGCACTTCGGCTTCATCTCCAGCTTTTTGAGGCGCTTATGGCGGTTCGGACGAAGCCCGGTCTGCTTAGCCGTGTTTGGCCTCGGAATCTGATGATCACTAGCGAGGGAGAGAGTTCTAGGATCAATCTGATCGCCCAGAATCTCATCGCTCCGGTTCACCCAGTGGAGCAACCGGAATTCCTGGCACCAGAGATTCTTGCTGGGCATGCCGATTCCGCTCAAGCCACACTCTATTCCATCGGTGCCACGCTTTACTACATGCTGACGGCAAAGTCACCTTATCCTGCGGGGTTGAGCGTTGAAGACCTCATCGAGTTGAAGTCTAGCAGTCTGCCGGACATGTCCGTGCTTCCACCCGCTGCACCCACCACGCTGTTGAGGCAAATCTTAGAGTCCGATTCGCGCAATCGTCCGAAATCACTCATGGAGTGGGACCGTGCGCTTCAGCGCTTCATACGATTCACCCCCCAAGATACCGGTCGAATCATGGTGCCAGGCGAGCCCGTGTCTGCGCTGCCGCCGCCTGTAGCAGCGAAACCGGTCACGCCATTCGTGGTTGTTCCGGCCCCTCCGAAATCACCCGAGCCTGAGCCTCAACCAAGTGATTTGGAGCTGGAGAAGGCCAAGGTCCATACACAGCGGCTCCGCCTTGAGCTGACGAAGCGTGTTCAGAAAGAACTCGCCCTCACGGCGCAGCTGAAAGAGCTAGAAGAGAAGCTTGAAGCGGAGCGTGATCGAGTTCAAGAGCTCACTGCGCGTCAGACTATCACTCCGACGGAAGAGGAGCAGAAGCGAATCGAGTCGAACAAAGCGAAGGTGGACGATGAGTGGGAATCTCTGCGAGCCGCCAAGAAGAAACTCGATCGCGAACAGAATGAGTTTCTGAAGAAGACACAACGCTTCTCTGTGAGTCAGCTGAAGTCGGAGCTCGATGAAGCCAAGGTTCCTAAGAGCGATGATGCGAAGGTGGGCCAAGCCAAGCCAAGATCGTTCTGGTTCAGCCGACGACCGAAGGAGAAAGAAGCGCTCGTTGAGAAAGTGCCCGTGCAGCCCCAAGCGCCGGTTGCAAAGACAGAACCTTCCGTGCAGCCCCAAGCGCCGGTTGCAAAGACAGAACCTTCTGTGCAGCCCCAAGCGCAGAAGAAGGAGGTGCTAGCGGATTCTCCAAAAGTTGAATCTTTAAAGGCATCATCACCGGTCAAACCGACCACATCGGACACTCCTTTCTCCATCTCGAAACCGGCTGCCGATACGGCCGCGCCCAGTAAACAGTCGGAGCCTAAGGTCGTCACCTTTGTTCGTCCATCTGAAGCAGAGAAGCCTGCCATTGCCGCCAAGGAAGCAGAAGTTCCAGTGAGTCCTTCTGATGGTGATCATAGTAAGAAAGGCGTTCCTCGGATACCGCGAGCTGATAGGGCGATCGTTTCAAAGCCGGTGATCCATCGAGCGACCCCTGCCTCGAGAATCCCCACGCCGACATACCAGCCCCTCCCGGGCGCTTGGCTTGCGCTTTTCATGTTGGGTGCGGTGATCGCGCTAGGATTGTTTCTGGCCTACCGAACCTTCTTTGGGCAGCAAGAAGATTTTTATATCGGCGGAGTTGGAGATAAAGATGAGCCCGCAGTCGTTGAATTTTCCAATGAATCCGAATCGGCTCCTGCTTCAGATGGAGAAACGGATACCATTGTCATCGTCGCTTCTAATGATGGAGTTGATCCCCAAACGGCATCTTCTGCAGCGCTGACATCCAACCGCGAGGCCCAAGTGAACGAGGAGATCCGTGTGGACATGAAGGCTTTTGAAAACTTCCTGCTTCTTCAAGATCAAGAATGGGCAGAGCTGCTGAACGGCCTTAAGACCATGGAGGTTCAGGCGGACCGTTATTCCGTAGAAGAATTACAGCAAATCCGTCAGGAACTCTACGATGATCTCGAACGCGCGGCTCAACTCAAGAAGGATACGAAGTTGATGGATGAGCCAGGATTCCGCGAGCTCTTCGATTACCTGAAGCCTTTGGTGAAAATCGACACGGCTAAATGTTAGCATGTTAGTCTATTTTCCAGCGAAAGACGGGTGCGAAGGGGCCTTGGAATTCGTGGCTGCCGACTTCCTCGAATTGATAGTCTCCCAACTGTTTGTGCACTCTACTCTGAAACGAGCACCTCATTGTGGCGGGCCAGATTTTCCCCTAACTTGCAGGCCAGATTCACGGGATCTCCAAAGAAGTCGTGATCGTCTAACAAGATCATTCCGTGATCAATCCCTTCGCAGAGAACGAGATGAGCAGAGCGGTCTCGTGTTTCGTTCATAGTGGTGGTCTCTTCATACATTGCTCTGAGGAACGTCATTGCTGATTCAGGATTGGGAAACACCGCGAATAGATTGTCTCCTTCATACTTCACCACTTGGCCGCCTTGATCCGTGACCAGTGGCTCAGTCAGTTGACGCATTTGGGCAATGAGTGATATGTAATAAACGATGCCTTTCTCATGGGAGGTGGTGGTGAATCTCGCCATGTCCATGACGAGAACGAAGCGTTCGCAACCAAATTCTTCCCACAAAGACTCTGATAGTCGCGGGTCGTCTGGGGCGCCTAAGGCGCTGCTAAACAATAACTTACCATGTTTCTTATGGCGCATTACTCTGAGAGCCTTGCTTACAGGCTTGAAACGATATGTTTATTCACTTTCATGAGGTAACTTATTGTTTCGCGAGGCCTAAATGCGCGTTCAGTATTTCGAATAGTCGGGACATAACGCTTAGCAATTAGTCGCCGTCTAACATCCGCCCTAGACCGCCGAGGACGGAGCCTTCCCCCTTAGATGAGCCACCACCGCCAGGCGCGTGCTTGATGATGCGATCGGCCATGCGGGAGAATGGTAGGCTCTGCAGATAGACAGTGCCGTGTCCCTTCAGGGTGGCGAGAAAGAGACCTTCTCCGCCGAAGAACATGGACTTCAAATTGCCCGCGCGTTCGATGTCATACTCCACGCCGGGGCTGAAGCCTACGAGGCAGCCCGTGTCGACGCGGAGTGTTTCGCCCTTAAGCTGGCGTTTCACCACCGTGCCACCTGCGTGGACAAAGGCCATGCCATCGCCGCGTAAGCGCTGAAGAATGAAGCCCTCGCCGCCAAAGAATCCGGCGCCAAGTTTGCGGTTGAACGCGATGGAGACTTCAGTGCCCAAGGCGGCACAGAGGAATGAATCTTTCTGACAGATCAACTCGCCACCGACCTCCGATAGGTCGATCGGAATGATCTTTCCTGGGAAAGGCGCGGCAAAGGCGACCCGGCGTTTGTGGACGGGCCCGCTATGCGTGAAATGGGTCATGAAGATGGACTCGCCAGTGAGCATGCGCTTTCCTGCACCTAGCAATTTCCCCATCAAGCCTTCATCGGGTTTGGTCCCATCTCCCATCTTGGATTCGAAGGTGATGTCCTCTTCCATGTAGTTCATCGCTCCCGCTTCACCGATGACCGTTTCGTTAGGATCAAGCTCGACCTCCACGATCTGCATGTCATCGCCGAAGATCTCGTAATCGATCTCGTGACTCTGAATCATGCCGTGGCTGCTGCCCCCTGAGCTTGGGACTGGAGGCGGCACGTTTGCAGAGGCGTTCCCGCTAAAGAGAGCTGGCAGGGCATTCTGTGCAGGTTGCCAGTTGGCCAAGCCCTGAGACCACATCATGGTCGCGGGTCCGACCATACCTTGTGCGATCAAAGTGGGCAATTGGTCTTCAGTGATCTGAAATTGTTGTTTGTTTGCGTCCGCGTAGTGCCAGGTCTTCATAGAGGATGTGAGATCGGTTTGCAGGATAACCTTGCAGAATCCGTGGGAAAAGGAAAGCGTGAAGATGCTTACAGGTCAATGCTGACTCGAGCAAAGTAGATGGACGTCTTGTCTTCGTGGGAGGAATAGTAGCTGATCAAGAGTTCGTCGTTTTGCCAGACCAGTCCTGGGTAACTGGTGTCCCCGCCGCTGGGCAATCTCAGGAGCGGCGTTAATCGAGCATTGTCAGTGTCGACGAGGCAGATCTCCGTGCGTTCGCTTTGATCGTAAAGACGGACCACGGCAATCCAATGGCCACTGGGGATCTGGATGAGGCCGGGACCACCAATACGACGATTGAGCGTTTGCCAATGCCAGGATCCTTCTGGGTCGTCCGCGTGGCCGAACAATCCAGGGCCATCCTCACGGCGATGCAGGCAATTGACGCCACCGTTGCTGTCGAAACGAATCACCGCTTCCGTGGGCCGACCTTCGCTGACGAATTCGGGAATGATTGGCTTGAATTCTTTCCCGTCTGAAGATGCCATGAGGGAAGTGTGAGGCTTTCCGTCAGGCGCAGGGTAGGCGACTCCGTAAGCGTGGCCCTGATGCCAGGTCGCTCCCCAGAGCCAGCGCCCTGTTTCGCCGATCGGCTCGGGCAAAGTCCAGGAGAACGCGTCATGGGAAAAGCTCACGATGCTGCGCGTGGTGCGTGCGTCACTGTTCCCCGTCTGCAGACCTCCAATGAGCATGAGCCGATCATCTGGCGTGACGGACAGCCTCGCGTCCCGGAGATCCACCCCGTCTTGGCGCAGGATCGCCGCAGGCTTCCACTCCTTGCCGCCATCGCTTGAGATAAGGACACGTATTTGGCCATGGTCATCGGCATGTTTTTCACCCTCACGAAAGGCGCACACGAGCTTGCCCTGCCAAGCGACCATGTCGGTGAAGGCGCTGTGAGGTTTCTCATTCCAGATCTTCTTGAATTCTTTCAGTCGTGCCTCTAACGGAGTCTCTTCCCAGAGTTCTGGCATCAATCTGAGAATCTCCGGATCATGCGTGGCGAGTTCTTCGCGATGGAAAGGATAGAAATCATTCTTGCCGAAATAAGCCTCGGTGGCCTCAGCAAAGTACTCCAGTTCATCCGTCAGAGCATAGTGGCGATGATCCTCGCCACTGACGTGGGCCACGCTTTGGTAGCGTTTTCCGGCAACTGCGAGCTCGTAGGCCCGTCGCACGTCTGGGTGTTCTGCGCCCAGGCGACGAAAGTGATAGGCATGGGCCATTTCATGAAGCACCATCCAAGGTTGCGCCTCAGACCAATCGAGAAAGGCCTGGGCATTGGCGATCTCGACCGCGCCGGCTTTGTCTGGGTTCATCGCGTTCTCACGCAACCATGCGGCATCCGGATGATAACACATGCACTCATGCATCGGATGCGCGCGTTCGATCCAGATCGGCACCTCGCGTAGTTCTTGAATGGCGCGCTCAGGCAGGACCTCGACCATCGTCGCTAATTGTTTGCCTAACAAATCGAGGGTGCGTTGGCTGAGATCGGGATCGCCGTGCTCAAGATCAGGGTGGAGGAAGACGGGCCAGCCTTCGACTTCCATGGCGTGGTAGAGCCCTTTGGGGGAGGCTGTTTCGGGCACGGATTGCAGTGCTAGCGTATCTTCTTTCGGTTCGCCCTCGTTCATGAGGTAGGGGAGTTCGAAATGATTGTCACTGACTCGCGACCAGCGTGGGTCGCCTTCTTCCATGTAGCGATTGAAGAGTGTGGAATAAGTCTTCACCGCGATCCGATTCTCTGCCGGGTGGAAGCGTAAGAGTCGGAGCCAGCCATTGCCGCCGTTGTCGTGACCTTGATAGTTGGCCAACACTTCATGCACGAGATTTCCGTGATCGCCGCGAGCAGCGCGTCTGCCGATGGACTCGTGTCCGCAGAGCACGAGAAAGATGTTCGGATGCTTGCGCACACACTTGTCCCAAACGATTTTTCCCTGATCATTGCGCTCATTCACATTGAGATAGGAATGAGTGTCTACAATGACGCGGTGATCAGGATGCTTGGCGATGACGTCGTTTGCCCAATTCAAGCAGACGTCGTCAGGACTGTATTCCACGGTGATGACCATGAACTTGAGCGGGCCGACCTCGAAGGTGTGGAATGTGTTGTCGGCAAACTCATTCTGGCTCCCGCCATAGGTCGGCATGGATTGAAAGCGTGTGAGGGGAAACGTCTCGCGGTAGAGCGTCTTGTCACGTTTGCCCACATCCATGTCGTGATTCCCTAAGGTGAAACAGTAAGGCAAGATGCCATCAAGATTCTTAAACGCTGCGTCGGCGATGACCCATTCTTCTAGTTTGGCAGGGTTCTGCACAATATCGCCTTCGTGGATGACGAATTTGCAGTTCAAGACATCGCGGTTCTTGCGGATCCACTCCGTTTGATTGGCGATGCCGCGCGGGTAGAACTCGACATACTTCTGCGTGTCTGGCATCACCACAATCGTGAAGGGTGCCGGAGCTTGAGTGACTTCCGCGCCAAGTTGGGCTAGGAGCGTTGCGAAGCAGAAGTAGGTGAGTGATAGGAGTTTCATTTGGACTTCGCGTTGGCCGCCCATTGGATGCCTTCGATGATGTGTTGGCGTCCGAATTCGGTGTCTAACGATGGCACATCGTGGCCAAGCTCAGTGTAGAAGAAGCGGCCTCCACCATGAAGGCGGGTCCAGGCGATGGGATGGTCATCGCCCATGGCTTTGCCATCGCGTGTCTGAAAATAGTCGCGCACGGGTTCATAGGATTTCTCATCCACGCGGAGAAGCACCTGCACGCCTTCTAGGCCAGTGACGGATTTGGTGTGGTTCGTCCAGTCGGCCTTGTAGAGGAAGGATTCACCGTGCCCTTTCACGGCGGGATGCTCCGCCGCCTCGGGATCGACGACGATGCGAGCTTCGAGGAAGTCGGAATCACTATTGAAGTCACAACCTGCAAGTTCGTGAAGCCAGGGCCATTCTTCTTGCCTAACCAAAGCGGCATGAATGCCCACGATGCCACCGCCTTGGGCATACCAGGCTTGGATGATGCCGCGCTGTTCTTCATTGAAGACTTTGTCGAGCGTGTTGGCGTTGTTGAGAAGAAGCACCTGGTAGTCGGCGAGCCGTTTCGCGTCGATGTCTTTGGCGGTCTCTGACACATCGATTTGGATCCCGAAGGCAGCGCCTGTTTCTACAAGCCAGTGATTCACAGCAGGAATGTCAGGATGCCGGTACCACCCCGTTCCTGAGAAACAGAGGACACGCAGACCGGCCTTGGACGGCGTGTGTTCGCGATAGCGGTTCTGGGCATGAGCAGCGCCACCGGCGACGATGGCCCAAATGAGAAGAGTGATGGAGAATCGATGCATCAGGTAAGCCTATGGACAACCGTCACGAGTCCAAGCGGAGAAATCGGCCTGGGAAGATTTGTGGGGAATTTCCCTACATGCAGTAAGGGCTTTCACGGATAGAATAGCCAGGATTTCGTCCCCTATTCTATGGCTAATCTGGTGTAGATTAGAAAAGTGAACGAACATTCCTTCCCAACAAGAACTCCTCCCCATTTCCTCCCTACCGCAACTTGAGTGCTTCAAGCCTTAGGTTGCCTGGGCCACGCGGCAGCCGCTGCGTGGCCCTTTTCTTTTCTGGCTTGGGGGAAATTCGGAGTTGAGCGCCGCCCGGGCTGGGCTTACGTCGCAGGACGCATGGCTAGCACCTTTGGACAGCTCTTTCGCATCGCCACCTGGGGCGAATCTCACGGCGGTGGCGTCGGGGTCGTCATTGACGGATGCCCCGCCCGGGTCCCTCTGACTGAGGCCGATATCCAGATCGATCTCGATCGGCGGCGTCCCGGGCAATCCAAGATCGTCACTCCGCGTGCTGAGGAGGATCGCTGCGAGATCCTTTCCGGCGTCTTCGAAGGGCAAACCTTGGGGACTCCCATTTCCGTCATGGTGCGGAACAAGGACGCCAGGCCTTCTTCCTATGAGGAAATGGCCGTCAAGTACCGGCCTAGTCACGCGGACTACACTTACGATGCCAAGTACGGGATCCGAAATTGGCAGGGCGGGGGACGGGCCTCAGCTCGGGAAACGATCGGCCGAGTCGCCGCCGCTGCGGTGGCCAAGAAAGTGATCCGCATCCTCGCGCCAGAGCTGGAAATCATCGCCTACGTGAAGTCGATCCAAGACCTGGAGGCAAACGTCGATCCTCTCACCGTGACCTTTGACGACGTCGAATCTAACATCGTCCGCACCGGCGATCTTGGCATGGTCGACACGATGATCAAACGCATCGAAGATGTGCGCGGTGATGGGAATTCCATCGGTGGCGTGGTTGAATGTGTGGTGCGTGGGGTTCCGCCAGGACTTGGTGAGCCTATCTTTGACAAACTCGATGCTGTGTTAGCTGGAGCCATGCTCAGTCTGCCGGCAACGAAAGGTTTCGAAATCGGCAGTGGTTTCGCTGGGACTCAACTCACCGGTCGCGAGCACAACGACCCCTTCCGCATGGAAGGCGATCGCGTTCGCACAACTAGCAATCGCTCAGGCGGTGTTCAAGGCGGCATCAGCAATGGCGAACCGCTTCTGTTCCGCGTCGCTTTCAAACCGACCGCCACGATCATGACGGCCCAAGACACGGTCTCCGTGGATGGCGAAGACACCACGTTGAAAGGGCGCGGTCGGCACGACGCTTGCGTCCTCCCCAGAGCCGTCCCCATCGTGGAAGCGATGACCGCGCTCATCCTCTGTGACCACCTGCTCTTGCAGAGAGTGCAAGACCTCGGTTAGAGTCTCACAGCCTTCTAGGCTGTTCGTCCTACTCGATCATGAAATCGCCACTCATCGCTGTCGTAATGTTGTCAGTCGGCTTCGCTCTCGGTTGGGCCTTCAAGCCTAACGATTCGACTCAAACGGCGGCCCCAGAGGCGCAAACAGCCTCGGCTTCGCGGGCTTCCATCCTCGATTCTAGCACGCTAATGGCTGAGGGTCCGAGCGACGGAAAGGACTCTAAGCTCGGTGCAGTTTCCGGCGCTCCGAAGGATGGGAACGCCTTGCTAGACCTCTTTGCTCTGGACGGCAACATGCGCGATCAACTGGTCGGCTACCAAAAGTTGTCCCGCGTTAGCGAGACTCAGGTTCGAGACCTTGCTGTTTCCTTAGCAAAGGCCCCCAAGAACGACACGCGGCTCTGGCAAGCTCGCAACGCTCTCTTCAATCGCTGGGCAGAGATCGCGCCCGAAGCCTTGTTTGCCTTTGCCAAAGACGCCAGGGATAGACAAAACAGGCAGCAAGGAGTCAACGCTGCTTGCCAGGCTCTGGCGAAGCAGGATCTTTCGAAGGTGCGCGAGCTTTTGGAGGCGGTCTCGGACCGAGAGCTTCGCCAGAATATGCTCTACCCGATTGTTTCGGCAGGAGCGGCGAAGGATCCTGAGGCGATGTTGACTTTCCTAAGTGGGGAGAAGAGTGAATCGGCTGAAGGCGCCTATCATCATCTATTCCAAGCATGGGCTCCGTGCTCTGAACGCCGCCAACCTGGATGATGATGCCTACAGCAAGCTCGCCCGTCAGTTCGAGAACTGACGGCCTTGTTTTCGTCTACTATTTCGTGTTAGTCTATCCTCCTCCTTAGACCTCCTAAATACCTGAAAAAGCACCTTCTCCTCATCCTCGCCGCCGCGTTTGCGACCTCAAATCTTGCTCAGGCCCTTGTTATTATTGTAGTCACGCCGCCACTCAGCCCATCAAAAGACACCACGCTCTACGAGAATGACCCGGCTAACAGCAACGGCGCGGGACAGTTCATCTTTTCGGGGAATACCAACAACAATATTAGCAATTCACCGCGACGCGCGCTTCTCGCCTTCGATGTGGCGGCTGTCGTTCCGGCGGGAGCGACGATTGATTCCGCTATCTTGACTCTTACGGTGTCACAAACGATTTCAGGGGATCAATCGACCTCGCTCCACCGGCTGACCAAGGATTGGGGCGAAGCGGGCTCGGATGCTGGGGGGCAAGAGGGAGGGGGGATACGGGCCTTGGCTGGCGATGCCACATGGGCGAACAACGTTGTCGTGACATCCAGCTGGGCAACGGCGGGTGGCGACTTTGTAGGCGGTGCCAGTGCCACGTCTCTGGTGGGAGCGACTGGAACCACCCCGACCTGGAGCGGCGCCGGCATGACGGCCGACGTCCAAGACTGGTTAGACAATCCATCGCAGAACTTCGGATGGGTTCTCATCGGAAACGAAAGCCTCCAGGCATCAGCAAAACGATTCGACAGCCGTGAGGGCACAGCGAGTCCATCACTCGTGATCAATTACTCGCCCATCCCAGAACCTGGATCGGCGACCCTCCTATTCTTGGGCTTGGCCATCGCAGGACGACGTCGGCGTTCTTAGAGTGGCTTAGTCTCTCTTTTATAGACGCTATGGCGAGTCTCGGTTGATGTATCGCAGCGACTCCAAATCGGACATCATTGCGTCTCGAAACCGGACTTTGTGAAAAATTTCACAAATTGATCTTGCTAAGGATTGGCCTCTGTTTTAAACGAAAAACCCTGCCTCGTATCGATCTTCGCTACGGGCTGAATTCGCAGAATCGACCAGAGCTTTTTAACGCATGTTCTCTTCCATAGGAGACTTTACTCTCACCAATTTCCAGCTGGCTAGTGTGTCGATCACCGCACAGCCATATCTCGAAATTGGGTTTCTTGGTTCTTTGACGAACTCGATCTTCGTCGCCTTGATTGTGATGGCGTTGATCTACTTCTTGGTTCGTGCTGGCACGAGGAATGCTACCTTGATTCCTGGTCCCGTGCAGAACGGCATCGAGTTCGTTTTCGAGTTCCTATACAGTCAGGTCGAGCAGGTCGTCGGGCCGAAAGTGGCCCCCCGCGCATTCCCTCTTCTTTGCACGATCTTCGTCTACGTCCTCGTGGCAAACTGGTTCGGGTTGCTTCCCGGTGTGGGAACGATCGGCATTGGTCATCCCGGTGATGCCATGCCGTTCTTTGGTTTGTCTCACGAGCCGGCCATTCCACTGCTTCGTCCTGCCACTGCGGATGTGAATCTCACATTGGGCATGGCGGTCTGCTTCATGTTTGTGTGGTTCTACATTACCATGAAGGAAGCGGGTCCAGTGCAATTTCTGAAGCACATGTTCGCTCCTAAGGGTGGCCTTACAGGGATGATCAATTTCGTCCTCGTGCCGATCTTCTTCTTTGTCGGTATCATTGAGGTCATTTCGATCCTGTTCCGCCCCGTCTCTCTCTCGCTTCGGCTCTTTGGTAATATCTTTGCTGGAGAGAACTTGCTCCACGCGATGAGTAGCTTGGGTGAGCAATTTGGTCTTGGTGTCATGGGACAATTCATCTCGAGTATTGTCGTGCCATTGCCTTTCTATTTCATGGAGCTCCTCGTCGGTGTTCTTCAGGCCACGGTGTTTGCCCTGCTTTGCGCAGTCTACATCCAACTCTCCACCGCACACGACGAAGAAGCACACTAGATGACCAATTTACTCGTTGTGACCATGCGTAGTCAGTGGGCGGCGAGTTTCGAACGAAACAAAGAACATAACAAAACGAAAGGAAATCGACAATGACTGACCTCTTATTCGCCGCAACGGAAATGGTGTCCCTCCTCGCAGAGGCTGCTGGAGATGCGCCGTTTGTTCCAGGTGTATCCGGTAGCTTGACTCTGGGTCTCGCTGGTGCAGGTGCTGGTATTGGTGTGGGTCTCGTAGGCATGGGCGCTGCTCAAGCTGTGGGACGCAACCCAGGTGCCTTCGGTAAGATCCTGACCATTGGCATCATCGGCATGGCGTTGGCTGAGGCCATCGCAATTTACGCGCTGATCATGGCCTTCGGTAAGTACTAAAGAAAGCCTTTGCTAGTGGAGGTCGCCTGTCGGCCTCCGCTAGCTCCTTTATTATCTCTCATTTCTCAATAAACGTTTAAACGCTTCTCATGGACCAAATCGGAGAAATCCTCAGCAACCTTGGCGTCACTTGGCCGAAGTTCATCGCGCAGATCATCATCTTCTTGTTGGTCTACACGATCCTGAAGAAATTCGCGTTTGGCCCTATCACGGCCATTCTGGACGAGCGCCGCAAGCGCATTGAGGAGAACGAAGCAGACCGCGAGAAGATCAAGGCTCAGCTTGTGAACTCTGAGAGCGCGGCTGCTGCTAAGATTGCCGAGGCAAACGAAGCTGCGACACGCATGATCGCGGAAGCCAAAGAAAGCGCCGTGGTTGTGGCGGAGAAAGAGAAACAGAACGCCACGAAAGAGGCGCAAGACATCGTCTCCAAGGCACGCGAAGCGACCAAGCTTGAGCGCGAGCAGCAGTTGGCGAGCTTGAAGAGTGACTTTGGCAAATTGGTCATCAGTGCCACGGGCAAGGTGACTGGCAAAGTCCTCTCGAGTGAGGACCAAGAGAAGATTAACAAGGAGACGGCGACGCAGTTGGCCAGCTAAGGCTGCTGTTAGAGTCATGCTTCTGATATGAAAGTTTCCAAAGATGCGCTACGCCACGCCAGGGCTCTATTTCGGACCTGTGCGAAAGATGACGGATTGGATGCGGATCGCATCAAGCTGATCTCGAAGCGTGTTGGTGAAGAGAAGCCACGGGGTTATCTCGGCATTCTCACGGCGTTTCATCGCTTGATTCGCTTGGATTTGGAGAAACGGCACGCGATCGTAGAAAGTGCAGAGACGCTTTCGGAAGATCTTAAGAACGGCGTGTTGCAAGATTTGAAAGCCCGTTACGGCGATGACGTGACGAGCGAGTTTAAAGTCGTTCCCGAGTTGTTAGGCGGGATGCGAGTGCGTGTCGGCAGTGATATTTGGGACGGAAGCGTGAAGACACGCCTCGACCAACTCAGCCAAGCTTTTTCATAAATACCCTTTAGTTAGAACAACTGATCAACACCGGATATGAGTAACATCCTTCAGGAACTGGAAGCAGAAATCGGCGGTCTTAAGACGGCGGTTGCTAAGTCAAACGTCGGCGTCGTGCGCCAAACGGGTGACGGCGTGGCCAAGATCGAGGGCCTGACCGAGGTCATGCTCAATGAAATGATCGAGTTCCCCGGCGGCTCTTATGGGATCGCTTTGAACCTCGAGGAGACTGAAGTCGGTTGCGTGTTGCTCGGTGATGGCCTCGATATTAAAGAGGGCGACGAAGCCAAGACGACGGGCAGGTTGCTCTCCGTTCCGGTTGGTAAGGAATTGTTAGGCCGCGTGGTGGATGCCATCGGCAAGCCTATCGATGGCAAAGGTGAGATCAAGTCCACCGTGACCTATCCGGTTGAGAAGATCGCGCCTGGTATCATTAAGCGTAAGAGTGTGAGTCAGCCAGTGCAGACGGGCATTCTTTCTATCGATGCCATGGTCCCCATCGGTCGTGGTCAGCGTGAGTTGATCATTGGTGATCGTTCCACGGGTAAGACGACGATCGCTGTCGATACGATCATTTCCCAAGCTCGCCAGAACAAGGCGGCTGAGAAGAGTGGCGAGAAGGATTTCCGCCCCATCTACAGCATCTATGTGGCTATTGGCCAGAAGCAGTCGAACGTTGCCCGGACGATCAAAGTTCTCGAAGAGACCGGCGCATTGGAATACACCATCATTGTGGTGGCCTCGGCTTCTGATAGTGCCACGGCACAGTATCTCGCGCCTTATGCGGGTTGCGCCATGGGTGAGTGGTTCATGGATAACGGCATGGACGCCCTGATCGTTTATGATGATCTTTCCAAGCAGGCCGTTGCTTATCGTCAGTTGGCTCTCGTCCTTCGTCGCCCATCCGGTCGCGAGGCGTATCCTGGTGATGTCTTTTACCTCCATAGCCGTTTGCTAGAGCGCAGTGCGCGTTTGAGTGAAGCTGCGGGTGCTGGTTCCTTGACCGCTCTGCCGATCATCGAGACGCAGGCTGGTGACGTGTCCGCTTACATTCCCACGAACGTGATTTCGATCACCGACGGTCAGATCTTCTTGGAGACGGACTTGTTCTACCAAGGTATCCGTCCAGCCATCTCGGTGGGGCTGTCTGTGTCTCGTGTGGGTTCCGCGGCGCAGACCAAGGCTATTAAAAAAGTTTCTGGAACGACGAAGCTCGATCTCGCTCAGTTCCGCGAGTTGCAAGCGTTCGCTCAGTTTGGTTCGGACCTCGACGAAGGCACGAAAGCGAAGATCGAACGTGGTCAGCGCATCGTGGAACTCTTCAAGCAGAACCAGTACAGCCCTCTCTCCCTTGAGATGCAGGTCGCTACGATGTGGGCCATGCAGAATGGCTACCTCGATAACATTGAGGTGGATAGGGTGAAAGACTTCCAAGCCAAGCTCGAAGAATACCTCACCACGCGTAAAGAGAGTTTACTTAACAAGATTGCTTCTGAGAAGGCGCTTTCAGACGGCATTGCCAGTGATCTCAAATCAGCTCTCGACGAATTCGCCGCTAGCTTCAAGTAAGCCTGCTTCTTTCCTAGCCTAACGACTTCCCAATGGCCACTACCCGCGACATCCGCCGACGTATCAAGTCGGTCAAAAGCACCGCTCAGATCACCAAAGCCATGCAATTGGTGGCGGCGTCTAAGATGAAGAAGGCGCAGGATCAAGCGTTGTCTGGACGTCACTATGCTGAGCTCATGAACAAGGTTCTTGTGAACCTTCAGGAGCAGGCTGGCGATGATAGCCACGCCCTTCTGCAAGAGCGACCCGAGGGTAAGGAGTTGGTCATTCTCATCTCAACAGACAAAGGTCTTTGTGGTGGCCTGAACACGAACCTGCTCAAGGCGGTCTTCAAAGATCACCCCGACGCGTCCTTTGTCACGGTCGGCTCCAAGGGGCGCCAGGCAGTGGCACGGAATAGGAAAGATCTCCTAGCTGATTTCCACGTCACGGATCCTGTCGATTTCTCTCAGGTGAAGACGGTATCTAAGTTCGTTCGGGATAAATTCCTCGAAGGTGAGTTTAGCAAAGTCACTGTCGCTTTCACGAACTACGTCAACACGCTGAGCCAAGTGCCTTGTGTTGAGACGCTGCTTCCAGTTTCCCCTCTGACGCTTGGCAAGGCCAAGGATTACGAAGGCATGGGAGTTGAAGGTGATGCCGACGCTGGTGACGTCCCCGATGGCGGCTACGAGTTTGAGCCAAGCCCCAAAGCTGTCTTCGACAGCATTGTGCCACAATACGTGGACTATCAAATTTACCAAATGGTTCTGGAATCACGTGCTTCTGAGCACAGTGCCCGGATGGTCGCCATGAAGAGTGCTACGGATAATGCCGAGCAGCTAATCAAAGATCTTTCGCTTGAATACAACAAGCTGCGCCAAGCGGCTATTACGAACGAACTGCTCGAAATCACCACTGCCAGCTTGGCACTCGAATAGAACATCCCTTTCCCGACCCGCACACTTACACAATCATGGCTAACAACGAAGGAACTATCGTTCAGGTTATCGGACCAGTCATCGACGCCGATTTCTCCGGCGCGGATAAACTGCCCGCTATCTACAACGCTCTCGAAATCACGTTCAACGTGATCGGTGAAGACGTGAAGCTTGTGCTCGAAGTGCAGCAGCACCTCGGTGACGGCTGGGTGCGTGCCGTGGCCATGTCTTCGACAGAAGGTCTTCGTCGTGGCGTTAAGATCACCGATACGGGCAATCAGATTACCGTCCCTGTGGGTGAGGGTGTGTTAGGCCGTATCTTCAATGTCACAGGTGATGCCGTGGACTTGAGAGGCGAGGTCAAAGCCGACAAATACTATCCGATTCACCGTCCCGCTCCGACTCTGATCGATCAGGACACCTCCGCTTCCATCCTTGAGACTGGCATTAAGGTCATCGACCTCATTTGCCCCTTCACTAAGGGTGGTAAGGTTGGCGCCTTCGGTGGTGCTGGTGTGGGCAAGACGGTGGTGATCATGGAGCTCATCAACAACATCGCTAAGAACCACGGTGGTTACTCCGTGTTCGCCGGTGTGGGTGAGCGGACTCGTGAGGGGAACGACCTCTATGAGGAAATGAGCGAAGCTGGCGTCATCAATCGGGACGACCTGAGCAAGTCCAAGGTGGCTCTCGTTTACGGTCAGATGAATGAGCCTCCAGGAGCTCGTCTTCGTGTGGCTTTGTCAGCGCTTTCCATGGCGGAGTATTTCCGTGATGAGAAGGGGCAGGACGTGTTGCTCTTCGTCGACAACGTTTTCCGTTTCTCTCAAGCAGGTTCTGAGGTCTCCGCACTTCTTGGACGTATCCCTTCCGCTGTGGGTTACCAGCCCACGCTGGCCGCAGAGATGGGCGCCATGCAGGAGCGCATCACGTCAACGACCAAAGGTTCGATCACTTCATTCCAGGCCGTTTACGTCCCTGCGGATGACTTGACTGATCCGGCACCGGCCAACACCTTCGCCCACCTAGACTCCACCGTCGTGTTGGAGCGCTCCCTTGCTGAGCTTGGTATCTACCCCGCTGTGGATCCTCTATCATCCACCTCAAACGCGCTCGCTCCAGAGATCGTGGGCGAAGAGCACTATGCCGTCGCTCGCGGCGTGCAGAACGTGCTTCAGCGCTACAAAGACTTGCAGGACATCATCGCCATTCTCGGCATGGACGAACTCAGTGACGACGACAAGCTCACAGTGTTCCGCGCTCGCAAGATTCAGCGTTTCCTCAGCCAACCGTTCCACGTGGCAGAAGTGTTCACCGGTGTGGAAGGTGTTTATGTCTCTCGTGATGACACCGTGAAAGGCTTCAAAGAGATCCTCGATGGCAAGCATGACGACGTGCCTGAGAGTAATTTCTATATGAAGGCTAACATCGACACCGTCGAGAAGGCTTCCTAACTGATTTAGCAATAACGTTATGGCCATCCAACTAGAAATCGTCACGCCGGAGAGGAAGATCTTCTCCGACGAAGTTGATGGCGTGGTCATCCCTGGCATCGAAGGAGAAATGGGTGTGTTGCCACAACACGCCCCCCTCGTCACCACACTCGCCCCCGGCGAACTGCGCTACACGAAGGGGAACAAAGAAGAAGAGCTGGCCATTGGCCAAGGCTTCGTCGAAATCACTGCCACCAAGGTCTCCGTCCTCACGGACATGGCCATGAGCGATGACGAGATCGATGAAACGGCCGTCCAAGAAGCGCTCGATCGCGCCGAGAAGTCTCTTAACGAGAAGCTTGGCGACGAAGACTACGCGGCGACTCAGGCCGCCATCTACAAGATGATGGCCCAGCTGAATCTGAAGAAGAAGCGCAAGCACTAGGCTGGGCACGATCCCGTAGGATTGCGCTTCTACACCTGGAGGTGTAGAGCTGCCACATAGTCGCAACCGCCGAAGTAGATCCGCAACAAGAGAGGGCGCTCCTCACCATTGAAGAGTATGCATCGCTCGAGCTGAGTTGCACTTCCGAACTTGTGAGAGGGCAGATCGTGGAAGTGCCCTTTCATACGCTTCATGCCTCTTTGGTGGCTGCCTTGAGTTCATTGTTATGCTTAAGTGAGGTTTTGAACGACGGTGGCATTGTCTTCGGGGTAGGTGTGGCGATTGTTACCAAGCGAAACCCAAACACGGTACGCGGTTCGGACGGACTTGGCATTTGCCACGCATTTGATGCTCAATGCTCAGCCCAAGAATGCTCCCGCGCTATTCGTAGCTCCCGAGCTCATCATTGAGGTGGTTTCGCCAGTGGATACCTGGGATGAGATCATGACGAAACTGACAGAGTACTTCGCCATCGGCGTGAAGCATGTGTGGATCGTCACGCCATCCACGCAAACCTTGCAGGACTACACGTTCACCGTTTCGGTCGTGGGTCACTCGCCCGAGGATCGTCCGATGGTTTCTTGTCCTGGTATTCTTCCAGGATTCGAGCTGGATCTTCAGCAGGTGTTCTAGAGTTCACTCCTCTTTTACTCTGCACGGCATCACTTTTTTTCGGTTGGAGAAAATGTGAGCGCCACGTAGCTTGCCATTCCAATGGCGAGTTGCCGCGCGTGTTCTCGGATTTTGGAATGGCGAGCTACGGGAATGCGGACTTCGTTCCGTGATGTGTGGGCTTTCGAATGTGGAAATTTTATTCGAAGAGAACACCAGTGGGCGCGTCTAAGAGCGGTTCCCTCTAACGTCGTCTCACCTAAGAACTCTGATGAATTGTGCGAATCCCTCTACGGTCGTCGCTGCCTGTGCGGTAGCATCACTTACATTCACCTACAACACTTTGGCCCAAGGCCCTGTCTATGAGGCTCTTCTGAAAAGAGATCCCGAGGCCGCTGCGGAATACGCGATCATGCGAGCGCAGATCGCACCGCCGCCGCAGGCTAAGGAATCTGCGGCTAGGCCTCCGGCTTTGAAGGCCTCTCCGCTGGTCGATCATCCGGACAATTTGGTGGGCATCGCGCGTCTGAGGGAGGAATCCACGGGCGCCTCGGGAGATGATCCCAAAGCGGTGGCTGTCGCGGCCCAGGAAATCGACGCGCTCTTGACCTCCATGCAGGGCAAGCCCATGGCCAATGCCTAAGAGCTGTGGGCCCACTTGCACGAATGCAAGGTCTGTGGCCCAATCATCCTTTCTGCCCTCAAAGCACACACGGATGCGGTAGCGACGTTGCCGCTTGCGTTGGCTCTTTATGCTTTTTTTAGTGAAAAGGTGTCTGCGAGGCTCTCTGTGTGGAGAGATCGGGGTGATCACACAGTTTGCGCAACAGTTAGGAAAAGATCAGGCATTGCGTCTGATGCTGGTCGGTCGCGCCAGTCGTACCGCTGATCTGGAATACAATCGAGGTCTCTCGGAACGCCGTAAGTGAGCGGTACGTGAGATCTTTGAACGAAGATTTGGACCGGAGACGACCCGCGTTCTTGAGTCGCCTCTTGGATGGGAACCGCCTCAACTCGATAGTCATGTTGCTGAGAAGTTCCGTCTCCAGAAGATCTTCGATCAGGTGGGGGCGTTGCAGATGAACCAGACCGTCTTGATGGTCCTCTACAAAGATCAACGTCCGGCGAACGCCTTAACCAATGATGCGCCAGGAAATCCGTCAGCTCAGTAGGACTAGGACGCGAGCGTGCTGATTCGTTTTAAAGCCGTTGAGAGGGGGGCAAGACTTGGTGTAGACGCATCAGGCTTAGACGAGGTAGAATGGGTTCACTATGAGGCCATCACTCTCCAATCGTCGGCGATTTCTCACCCGATCCTCCGCGTCAGCAGCTTGTTTGTTAGGTGATTTCTCCTTCCTGCAAGGATTGCAGCCTGTCTCAGCGGAGGAAACGATCCTGTCTCCGGACATGGTGCGATTGGGAAGTGAAATCGAGCCCGTCGTACGTCTGTTGGAGAATACTCCGCGTGAGCGATTGTTAGAAGAATTCGGAGCGCGGGTGAAATCTGGCAAACTCACCTATCGGCAGATCTTGGCTGCGCTGCAGTTGGCCGGGGTGCGCAATGTGCAGCCGCGTCCGGTGGGTTTCAAGTTCCACTCGGTCTTGGTCGTGAACTCGGCGCATTTGGCGAGCATGGCTTCGCCGGATAGCGATCGGTGGTTGCCGATCTTCTGGGCTTTGGATTACTACAAGAAAGCGGAAGCCGAGGACGTCTCACAGAACAACTGGACCATGGCCTCAGTGAAAGAAGCGGAGGTGCCCGTCGCGCATCGCGCACGCAAGGCCTTCATTCAGGCGATGGAAAGTTGGAATGTGCCAGCGGCAGATGCGGCGATCGCGGGATTGGTGAGAACCGCGAGTGTGGGCGAGATCTTCGAATTGTTTGCTAGATTCGGCTCACGAGATTACCGTGACATTGGTCACAAAGCTATCTTCGTCGCCAATAGCTTCAGAACGCTGCAGAACATCGGATGGCAGCATGCGGAACCCATCCTGCGGTCATTGACCTACGCATTGCTCGCTCACGAGAGCACAAACCCGTCTGGGAGAGATTCTGAATTGGATCGTCCGTGGAGAGAGAATCAGAACTTGGAGAAAGAGATCCCATTGGACTGGCAGAATGGCAAACGCAATGATGGCGCTGTGGCTGAATTGTTAGAAATGTTCCGCCAAGCTTCGCCAGGGGAGGCTTGCGAGAACGTGGTCAAGCATCTGCAGAGTGGCGTGGCGCCATCCTCGGTGTGGGACGCTGGTTTCCAGTTTGCCAGTGAATTGCTCATGCGAAATCCTGGCATCATCGCATTGCATGCGGTGACCTCGGCCAATGCCATGCATTATGCCTATCAGGCTTGTTCGAAGGATCGCACTCGCAGACTTCTCATCTTACAGTTTGCGGCCTTTCTAACCCTGTTCCGTCAAGATCCAAAGAGTTTGAAAGAGAAGAAGGAACGTATTCATCTGCTAGAACCTGGAGAGCTGCCAACGTCTTCTTCTGAAGCGCTGGAGAGTATCTTTGCTGAAGTGACGACAAATCGCTATGAGTCGGCGCGGAAGATTCTAGCATTCTGTCAGCGAGACGCAGATCACGCCCAGCAGTTTGTCGATAATGCGCGCAGGATGTTGTTCCTTAAGGGGGACAATGCGCACGACTACAAGTTCACGTCTGCTGTGCTGGAAGATTTCTACCAAATCTCTCCGGGCCTCCGCGAGTCGTTTCTGGCTGCCAGCGTCTACAACTTGCGGGGGGCCAATGAACGGGACAATCCGTTGGTGCAGCGTACGCGAGCGGCGCTTGGTTAAGCCTGTGACACGCCGAGACCTGGTCGATCAGGCAATTGCATTTGGCCTCCCTCGAACTGGACGCCAGAGAAGGGATCGTCGCGAAGTAAGAGGCTGCCGTCGAGATCAGCCCAGTCGACCAGTGGTGCGAGATGAGCTGCAGCGGTGATGCCAAGCGATGACTCGATCATGCAGCCTAGCATGATCTTAAGGCCTAGGCTCCGCGCCGTGTGAATCATCTGCAGTGTTGCTTGCAGTCCTCCCACTTTCATCACCTTCAGATTCACCCCGTCGTAAGCTGTGGCAAGAGCCGCAAGGTCGTTCGCGTGGGTCACGTCCTCATCCGCGACCAAGGGCAACGCGGCGCGTTTGCGGAGCCAACGAACATCATCCAGACACTTGGAGGGCATGGGTTGTTCCACAAATTCGACGTTTGCTTCAGAGAGCATCGCGATGCGATCCAAGGCCAGTTCGCGGTCAGTCCAACCTTCGTTGGCGTCGATGCGTAGTGGTTTGTCTGTGTGTTTGCGGACGGTGCGGATAATCGCATCATCGTCAGGGCTGCCGAGCTTGACTTTGAGAATCGGATAGGCCTCCGCTTCTGCCAGTTTCTTCACGAGAATGGCTTCTTCATCGATGCCTAGCGAGAAACTGGTGAGGGGAGTATTTGCGGGATCAAGCCCCCAAAGTTGGTAGAGCGGGATGCCGAGTCTCTGCCCGACCCAGTCTAGCAAAGCGATGTCTAGGGCTGCTTTGGCGGCGTGTTGCCCCGGTGCAAGCTGGTGAATCTGATCGATCAAAGGTGCGTAGTGGCCCGGGTCGCAAGTCTCGAGTAAGGGGCGAGCCAGCTCAATGAAGGTTTGAATGGACTCCAGTGATTCGTCATAGCGGCTGTTGTGGGCGGCCTCACCACGGCCAGTGATGCCGTCGTGTTCGAGTGTGAGATAAGTGTACTCGATCTGTGAGAATGCTCCGCGCGCGATACGCCATGCCCAGCGTGTTTCCAAAGTTCTCGTGGCCCAGGTAAGTTTCATGATTCAATCGGCGAGCGCTTGAGCCAGTGAGAGATAGGGGAAGACTCGATTGTAGTTGAGCTGTTTGGCGAGCGTGAGATAAGTCTCTGCGGATTTTGGATGGTGCTGAGCGAGAGCAAACAGCAAGACGCGGCGGTGGTGATTGGGGAGGCGTGCCTCGAGCGTCTCGATCAGGGTGGGGGCTGGGGTGCCACTCTGAAACAATGGTGTGATGACAGGGTCATCCTTGAGAAGGGTCAGAGCCTGAGAAAGCTGCACTTCAGCGAGTGCGAGATGGTCTTCTTGACGCGATGCGAGAGCGTAGAGAAGGAAATGCACGAATGGATCATGGGCCCCGCGATCGATGGCAGCGGCTGCTTCATGAATCGATCCCTTGAGGATAAGGACATTAACGTCTGCTGTGGGATCGAAGCCTTGATGCGCTGCGATATAGTGCGCGCTATCGCCAGCCCATTGAGCACGGACGCCGTCCATGATCTCTCGAAACTGCGAAGTTTCTTCGGAGAGAAGTGAGCCATCGAAGGCGATTGTTTGGATGAAGCGATCGGTTAGGCTCTGAGCTTGCTCCGACTCTCCTGTCACCTCGTAGAGGCCTGCTAGGGTGGTGGCGGACTCTTGATCGAGCGGGTCTTTCTCTAAAAGTAGCCGATAGCGCGAAATGAGCTTGTCATACTGGGCGGTGGCCAGGAGGAGATCTTCTTCCTGTGCTTGGAACGCTGCCTGGTCTGGCCGGGCTTGCAGTGCGTTCTGAGCGTGTGTGAGAGCGATGGCGAAGTCTCCCAAGGCGGATTGGCGAAGACTGAGCTGATAGTTGGCTTCAGGAGAGCCGTGCTTGGCGGCGAGGAGGTAGTCATCACTTGCGTCTTCGGGATCCTCTTTGGTTTGGCCTAATAAGAAGTGGAGATCGCCGTTCTCAGGTTCTGCTTTGGAGAACTGGGCGTAGCGTTCGGAGATCGACGTGCGGGATCCAAGGGCGATCGCGAGATCGACGTAGTGACGATGCCAGTCGAGACGGAGGGGGCGATCATCGAGAAACGGCTCAATGAATGCTAGGGTTTCATTGGTCGGAGACAGTTCGCGCAGGAAAGGCAGTAGGCCCGTTTCCTCAGGATTGAGCGTGAGCTGCTTGCGAGCATACTCTTCAGCGAGATCCATTTCGCCCTGACCTAGGAGCAAGGTGCAGACACGGATAGGAGACTCTCCGCCGGTATGGTGGATGACGTAGCGATAGGTT
>JBLHHN010000059.1:0-23567 GCA_047616785.1 Verrucomicrobiales bacterium | reverse complement strand
CCGTTTCAGTCTGCAGGAGAAGGATCTTTCTGGTTCCCGAAAAACTCCCTACCTAACCGAATCCCGGCTGCGACTGGGCTCAAAGTATGGCGGCAGAAGCCCTGGAGACCTTGGCCTCTAGGCCTGCGCCTTAAATCGTTTACTGTCAGCCAGTAATGCGAATACAGGCAATGCCAAAACGTCTCATCCAGTCAGGATTTCATCCAGCCGATCTGACGGAGGACCGGAAATGTCACGATTCCTCCTTGTGACATTCACCCTTTTCAAACCGGAAAACTTCCTACTAGACATCGCGCTCGACCCCATCGCCCTAGCACGCGCCCAATTCTACCGCACCCCCTACGCCCGCCATGGCCGCCAACACGCCGACACTGATTCCAATCTCGACGTGCTCATCGCAGGGCACGCGAGTCAGAACATCGTGTGATTCGAGAACAAGCTCTACCACTCCCCAGCAACTAATTTGGTACTAATCAAGAATGGTGCTTCTGGATTGACCTGCTTAGGTCCACTATCATGAGTCATCCACCACTCGTCTCCACACTGCTTGTTAGCCTCGGATTGCTGATTCCTGGGCATGCGCAGGAACTCCTTTTCGACTTTGAAGATGGCACCGACCAAGGATGGACCACGGTGTCATCCGATACGGAATTGCCTCATGGCTTTACGCCGACGAACGATCCTTCCGAAAACGGAGAGACATTTCCCATTCCCGCAGGTGGCGACTACCAAATGTTGCCGATTATCTTCGAGGCCGAAGACGGAAACAATGTGAGAGATGGCGCGCATCAGCTTTTGTTAACGCGATCTCCGGAGTTCCTGCTCGTGGAAGGCGATCTTTCTGTATCGATCTCCGGTGGTGATGCCCATGGCGAGCTGCCCGCCAGCCCATCAGACTTGGCAGAATCCACGGATGCGGAGGAAGGTGCAAAAGTACAAGGATTTGGCCTGCGTCGCGTGAGTGACGACACTTACGTCGCGACAGGCGCACGAAGCACGAATGACGACATCTATCAGGCCGTGATAATCTCCTCGGCCGATCTCGCCGAATTCGTCAGCGACACGGAAACCTACACTGTCGACGTGTTTGATTCCTCAGCCGGTGGTTGGGGCTGGATCGCATTCGACGAAGTGAAAGTTCCTGGCAAGCTGCCCACGGAGCCCCTGGTTTTCGACTTTGAGGATGGCACCACCGAGGGCTGGACGACCGTTTCCTCTGACACCGAACTCCCTCACGCTTTCACTCAGATCAACGATCCTTCTGAGAATGGTTCCATCTTTCCGGTGCCCGCCAGCGGAGACTATCAGATGCTTCCCATCGTCTTCGAAGCGGAAGATGGGACCAATGTGAGGGACGGTGCCCACCAAACGCTCATCGTACGATCTCCAGAATTCACTCTGAGAGAAGGAGAACTTTCCGTGTCCATTGTCGGCGGGGACGCCCACGGCGAACTTCCGGCATCACCAGCAGACCTTGCCACCTCGACCGGTGCTGAGGAAGGCCTCAAGGCGCAAGGATTCGGCGTCCGCCGAGTCAGCGATGACACTTACGTTGCCACAGGAGCCCGGGCAACCAATGACGATTTTTACCAAGCCGTCACGATCAGCGCCGATGTACTGGCGCCTTTTGTCAGCGATACGGAAACTTACACCGTGGACGTCTTCGATTCATCCGCAGGAGGTTGGGGCTGGATCGGATTTGACCATGTGATCGTCCCAGGAGAGTTGGTGCTTCCGTCAAAACTCGTCTTCGATTTCGAGGATGGCAGCGCACAAGGATGGACCAACGTGTCTTTCGATGAAACGCTTCCCCATGCCTTCACCCAGACAAACGAGCCCTCTGAGAATGGCGAAACGTTTCCGACTCCCGCCAGCGGTGATTACCAAATGCTGCCCATCGTCTTCGAAGCCGAGGATGGGAACAATGTTCGAGATGGCGCGCACACCACCTTGATCACACGCTCACCAGAATTCTTCCTTGCAGAAGGTGACTTGGCGATCTCGATCGTAGGGGGAGACGCCCACGGCGATCTTCCTGCGACGCCCGCCGACCTCGCCACTTCCACGGACGCACCTGATGGAGCCAAGGTTCAGGGATTCGGTCTTCGCCGGGTCAGCGATGACACATACGTCGCTACCGGAGCCCGATCCACCAATGATGATCTCTATCAGGAAGTCATCGTTGCCTCTGACACGCTTGCAGAATTCGTCAGCGATACGGAAACCTACACCGTGGACGTGTTCGATTCCTCAGCCGGCGGATGGGGTTGGATCGCCTTTGATAATGTGAAGGTTCCTGGCAGATTGGTCAATGCACTGCCTCCAGTCATTCCTGGCCTGGTCGATGAAGACGGTGACGGCATGGATGACAAATGGGAGACTACCCACGAATTGGATCTCACACGAAACGATGCTGGCGAAGATCCTGACGAGGATGGCCTGACCAATCTGGAAGAGTTTCAATTGCGGACCTTTCCCAAAGTCGCAGACACCGATGGGGACGGTCTACAGGACAATGTGGAAACGAAGACTGGGGTCTATGTGAATGAAGACGATACCGGCACACACCCGCTCCGACCAGACACGGATTTCGACGGGCTTCTCGATGGCGTGGAGAACCCTTCCATCGCCTACGACCCTGCCAATCCAACAATCTCCCCCGGCACATCGCCTCTCCTCGTCGATACCGATGGCGACGGTGGACTCGACGGGCTTGAGATCACCGCAGGCTCGAATCCAACAGAAGCAGGCCCATTGCCCTCGAACATCGTAGGAAACGGCACATTCCAAACGCTGCATGTGTGGACAGACACCAATTTCGAGATTGGTGATAGTTTCGCCGCTCAAGAGGTCATCGATGATCCCAACCAAGCGGGCTTTCAAAGTATCGAAGCAGCGACCCCACTCATTCACTTTCATGATGATGCCGTGCCACCCATTCATATCGCCACATCCAGGCCTTACCCCTTGTGGGACAATAAGAATGACGGCTTCGGCTCTCGGGATAACTTTGTCACACGCACAGAAGGCGAATTTGAACTCGTTCATGGTGGACTTGTCACTTTCGTCATCAGCTGCGCCGGTGGATTCGAATTCTTGATCGATGGGGAATCCATCACTGAAGGCATGAGCGGCGGACGAGACGCCAATATCTTCGAGATTGACCTAGCCGCAGGCATTCACGATTTGGAGTTCCTTCACTGGGATTCCACAGGAACCACCGGGGTCAGTCTTTTAATCTACCGGGGTCTGGATGAAGTCCCTGACTTCGCGTTCACTGCGCAGCGTGAGCCCGAAACCAATCCTCTGGAACCTTTCTGGGAAGTCTTGAGCGCGCTAGGAGGCAATCAAAGCGCATTCTCCATTACTGACATTACTCGCAACAGCGCAGGTGAAGTGAACCTTGCTTGGCAGTCCGTCGCTGGGCAATTCTTTGAGGTCCAGAAGTCCATCGACTTGGCGAGTGGATCCTGGACAACCCTTCTGTCAGAGATGACCGCCGCTGGAGGCGACTTGTTAGAAACGACCGCCATGGTCGATACCGATCTGGCAAATTCTGCGGCGCACTATCGGGTCGTGCGCGTGCCTGCGCCACCGCTATTCGAGTATGACTTTGAGGATGGTCTCGGCGGTTGGACAGTCGAACTGAATGGCATCGATACCTCGACCACATGGGAGGTCGGAGCCCCCAGTGATCCTCCGGGACCCTTTGCTGGCGCCAATGTCGCAGGCACGGATCTCGATGCCAAGGTGGCCGACGGAATCTTGAGCGGCGAAGGCATCGGCATCGGTTTGCGTTCTCCTGTTCTTGATTTGACAGGGCTTGGCCGCGCCACCCTGACCTTTTCTCATTTCCTTGATCTCCCTGATCCGCTCATCGCCGGTGGTCGTCTCAATTTCTTACGGGCCGACGATCTTTCATCGATCATCGAGCCCGGCCAAGAAGACTTCACCTTCGATGAAGCGACTGAAGCATGGGCACCCGTTCGTGTGAGGCTGCCGGCAGAAGTCATTGGGGCAGGCCAGGTGATTCTTGAGTGGGAGTTTCTCAGCGCTCCTGACGACAATCCCGATGACAACGGCGCAGGTTGGTTCATTGACGATGTGAGGGTCGACTAAAGCGTCCAGGTGAAATGCCTTCCCATTCTCGCTGTTCTAGTAATAGCCCTGCAGCATGCGACCGCGCAAGAATATCAGGCGCTTCTCCAGGAAAGGGAGCAACGGAATGGCACCGTCTGGAAGTCTGAGCGGCTCGCGCAACAGTATGAATTGGCCATCACCCGACTCTGGGATGATCTGCGCTCGGCCAAGTCAGCCGCCAGCTTCTTGGCCAAGATCGAGTGTGATCGCTGGTTCTTCCCGTCACTAGAAAAGCAGGACAAGATCGATCTCGGCATCGAGAGACTAACCTTCGATTCAAAGCATCCACAGACCTTTGATCATGCGCGCTTCGTTACCCTTATTGAGAAAGATGGCTTTCGGCTATCAGAATGCGAATTTCACCATACTTCCTTTCTTCCTGCGTCACCGGAAAAGCCTGCCACCTCGGACGTTTCGTTTCTTCTGCACGTCACCACTGATGACCAGCGGCTGGCAATCACAGGAGAAGCACAAATCGTATGGGCAGGCGATCCTCACGCAACGACAATCCGCGCCCGTGAGATTCGTGTAGTGACCTTGAAAGTGCTCGCGTCCCCCACACGCCAAGGATTCGTCAAAGCAGCCACCTTCGAACGACGGGAAAACGAATATCAAAGCGCTCATCCCGTGTTGCTCCATGATCTCGATCAGGATGGTGACACGGAGATCATCATCCCACGCTGGAACCGGCGCTACGACAATCAACTCGCGACAAAGAACCCGACCCTAGCAGACGGCGCATTTCTCACCCACTGGAAGCCACAAGAAGAATGCGGGTTGCTAGCCGATATCAATGGAGACGGATGGGTCGACTACGTCACGATGGTCAAAGACCAAGGCCTGACATGGTATCGAGGCGAAAAAGGAGGAACGTTCCCCCACGCCGGAGAGCCGATCTTTCAACACGCACAGCTACTCGCACCTCTAGCACTGACCACGGGGGACATTGATGCCGATGGTGATCTGGATCTATGGCTCACCCAGTATAAACCCTCGTATGTCGGCGGTCAGATGCCGACACCGTTCTACGATGCGAATGACGGCTACCCTTCCTTTCTCCTTCGCAACGACGATGGCCAATTCGTCGATGTGACCGCGACTTCGGGATTGGCTCCGAAACGATTTCGCCGTACCTACAGCACCTCTTTGATCGATCTCAATGGCGACCATCATCTCGATCTGCTTGTGGTCAGCGATTACGCCGGGCTCGATGTTTATCGGAACCGTGGGGATGGAACGTTTGTAGACATTTCCGAGACCTTTGCTCCCAATCGCCTCTTCGGCATGGCGCATAGTCTCGCAGACTACAATGCCGACGGCGAGCTGGATCTGTTGGCCATCGGCATGAGTAGCAGCACCGCGAGACGGCTCGACAGTCTCGGCGCTGGCATCGAGAGCCGACCAGACTATCAGACCCATCGTTCGGCCATGGGCTATGGGAATCGCATGTATTTCCGTCAGGGCGACAGCTTCGTGGCGAGCCCTAGGAACGAGCAGATCGCACGTACCGGGTGGTCATGGGGCGTGAGTTCGTTCGACTTCGAGAACGACGGCGATCGCGATCTCTACATCGCCAACGGTTTTCGCAGTGGGAAATCAGCCAAGGATTACTGCACGCACTACTGGTGCCATGATCTATACACCGGTGAATCCAAAGAGAATGCGAGTCTCATTCCGGTGTTCGCGACATCGATGTTAGAGCTGAATCAAGGTCTCACTTCTTGGAATGGCTTCGAGCACAATCAGCTCAAGCTGAACCTTGGCGAAGCCGAATTCGAAAACGTTGCTTTTCTTTTCGGTGCCAGCTTTGAATACGACGCTCGCGTGGTTCTTACCGAAGACTTCGATCGCGATGGACGAGAAGATCTTCTCGTCAGTGAATACCCATTCGTCGGTCGTGGATTCCAATCGAAGATTCATCTCTACCTCAACCGGATCCCGAAAGAGAACCACTGGATCGAGTTCATGCTCCGCCCCTCGCCTAACAAACCGGTGATTGGGTCCCGAGTGATCCTGAAAACGAAGTCTAGCACACAGACGCATGCCATTGTCGCAGGCGATTCCTTTCTCAGTCAAGATGCCTACACCGCTCACTTTGGTTTGGGAAAAGAGACGCAGGTGCCGCAGGTGACGGTGCTATGGCCAAACGGAGAACGTTCAGAATTTAGGATGCCCGAGATCGATCGCGTCCATGTGATTCAAGCAAAGCCATGACTACTTCCAGCTCGCAGGAAACACTCCAGGATCAATTCCCCAGACCAGCGGCAGTAGGAAATAGACGAACAGGCTCAGAAGAAGAATAGAAATCAGATTCATCCACAACCCCACTCGGACCATGTCTGGAATCCGCAGATACCCCGATCCGAAGACGACCGCATTCGGCGGTGTTGCGACGGGCAACATGAAGGCACAGGAAGAGGCAACCGTCGCAGACACGAGCAGGATGAAAGGGTGCACGTTAATCGCAAGGGCCATGGGAGCTAGGATCGGCACCAACATCGACGTGGTCGCGAGATTCGATGTGATCTCTGTGAGGAAATTAACCGACGCGACCAGGATCAAGACGAGTAGAATCAGCGGAATCCCTTCCAGAAGCGTCATCTGACCTCCGACCCATGCCGCCAATCCGCTAGACTTAAAGCCTTCTGCCAGGGCCATGCCGCCTCCAAATAGCAGCACAATCCCCCACGGCAAATTCTTGGTGTCTTCCCAACTGAGAAGGGCTGTCCCCTTCCCTTTCTTCGTCGGGAGCAGAAACAAGATCAGCCCTGCGATCATGGCAATGATCGTGTCATCCAGTCGAGGAAACCAACCCAGTTCCTTCTGCAGAAAGGAACGACTGATCCAAGCCATGGCGGTGAGTGAAAAGACCACGAGCACTAACTTTTCTTCAAACGACATGCTCCCGAACGCTTTCAGCTGCTGCTTGATCTCGGCTCGCCCACCGGGAAAGCTTTTCTGATCAAAGCTGAAAGCGATGCGGGTCAGATAGAACCAACACAAGGCCAACAAGACTAAGGAAATCGGCAACCCAAAGGAGATCCATTGGGAGAACGTGATTTCGATGCCATACAACCCCTGCACCACGCCAGCCAAGACGAGGTTGGGCGGCGTCCCTACCAAGGTCGCCATCCCACCAATGGACGCACTGTAGGCGATCCCTAACATGAGCGCCTTGCCAAACTTCCGGTTCTCATTCACTTCCGTCGCCGGATTGTCACGCAGCTGCGCAATGATCGCCATGCCGATGGGGAGCATCATCACTGACGTAGCTGTGTTAGAAATCCACATCGACAGGGACGCCGTGGCGATCATGAAACCCAGGATGATGCTCGTGACGTTCGTGCCAATGGCATGAATGATATTCAACGCGATCCTCTTGTGCAGCCCCCATTTCTCAATAGCAATCGCAAGCAGGAATCCACCGATGTAGAGGAAGATGTAGCGATGCCCATAGGAAGTCGTCGTCGCCTGAAGCTGCAGCGCCCCGGTCAATGGGAAAAGCACGATGGGCAGGAGCGCGGTCGCCGCGATTGGCATTGCTTCGGTGATCCACCAAATGGCGATCCAAGCAGTAGAGGCCAACACCGCCGTGCCCTCAGGGCTGAGCCCCTCTGGATGGAAGAATGCCAAGATCGCAAAGAAAGCCGTCGGGCCAGCCACAGCCCCGAAGTGTGCGGGCGAGAATGTCATGATTGATTGGATTGCAAACGCCTCATGGGTTCTGCTACACGTCAGTTTCACCGACATAGGACAAGACCGAAATCATGAAATTTCTTCTCACGCTTCTTCTAACAATCTCCTGCCAAGGCATCGCTGATGCCGCCAGACCGAACATCGTTCTCGTCTTCATCGACGACATGGGTTGGGGCGATTTCTCATGCTTCGGGAACACGGAGGCCAAGACCTCACACATTGATCGCTTGGCCACAGAAGGAATCCGCTTTGAGCAGTTCTATGTCAACTCGCCCATCTGCTCTCCCTCCCGGACCGCCATTTCCACAGGACAGTACCCGCAGCACTGGCGCATCACCTCCTATCTCAATAACCGTAAATCCAATGACCAGCGCGGCATGGCGCAGTGGCTCGATCCCAAGGCGCCAATGCTCGCGCGCTCCCTCCAACAGGCAGGCTACGCCACGGGCCACTTTGGCAAATGGCACATGGGCGGCCAACGAGACGTCGACGACGCTCCCGCGATCACGGACTACGGTTTCGACGCTTCCCTCACCAATTTCGAAGGCATGGGACCAAAGATCCTTCCTCTCACACTAAAGCCAGGCCAAGAGAAACCAGGACGCATCTGGGAAAAGGCCGAACGGCTAGGCGAAGGAGCACGCTGGATGCTCCGGTCTGAGATCACCCAGGGCTTCGTCGATGAAGCTCTACCATTCATCGACAAAGCCGTGAGCGACAAGAAGCCGTTCTACATCAATCTCTGGCCCGATGATGTGCACAGCCCCTTCTGGCCACCTGTCGATCAATGGGGCGACGGCGGCAAACGGGCACTCTATCTAGCCGTCCTCCAAGAGATGGACCGTCAACTCGGCAAGCTATTCGACCGCATTCGCAATGACCAAGCTCTGCGAGACAACACGTTGATCTTGGTCTGCTCTGACAATGGCCCCGAACAAGGAGCAGGCACTGCAGGCCCCTTTCGGGGTTACAAGACCCATCTCTACGAAGGCGGCATCCGTTCTTCACTCATCGCCTGGGGGCCCGGCTTATTAGCGAAGAAAGACCACATCAACCGCGCCTCCGTCTTCTCCGCCATCGATCTTGTGCCGACATTGCTCAAACTCACGGACACACCCACATCGGAAGATACCCACTATGACGGCGAAGCGCTTCCCGACGTCTTGTTAGGTCAATCGGAGGGATCCTGCCAAGCCCCGATCTTCTTCCGTCGCCCGCCGGATCGCGATTCTTTCTACGGCGACAAAGATCTTCCAGACCTCGCTGTCCGCAGCGGCAAATGGAAATTCCTCTGCGAATACGATGGGTTCGAACCTGAACTCTACGACATGGCAACCGATCGCAGCGAAACCACCAACATCGCTGCCGACCATCCGGAGATCGTCACGGGTTTGACCAAGTCGATTCTCGCCTGGCACCACGCTATCCCTCCCGACAAAGGAGCGAATTTCGTCAAAGAATAGTGTTACATTTCTTCTGGCACCGGGATTTATCGTTCGGTATGGGGTTGAGATTCAAACAGCCTCATGACGCTCCCACTCGATGAATAGCTCGCGGACGGATTCAGAACCTGATACGGTCGTCGTGCGTACAAAGTTAGGCATGGCAAGATCCATTCTTCGCGTCATCCTACCATTAATCGTGGTGCTCCTTGGCTGGAAAGGTTTCACCATGCTCTCAGAGGAACTGGTCAAAGAGAAACGGCCTCCGGGAATCCCTCGTGCTCTCCGAACTCGCGTGATCGAACTTAAGATCGAAGACTACCACACTGTGATCAAGACCCAGGGGGTCATCCGCCCTCACAATGAGATCAGCCTCACGGCTCAAGTGAGTGGCCAAATCACACACATGAGTCCCGCGTTCGAAGATGGAGCCTTCTTTAAGAAAGGCGAGATCCTTGTTGAGCTCGACCCTGCCGTTTACACCGCTGCGCTCAAAGGCGCTCACGCACAACTCGCGCAGGCCAATGCCTTTCACTCGCAAGAAAAGGCACGCGCCAAGCAAGCCAGGCTTAACTGGAATGATCTCGGTTATGAGGACGAACCTAACGAACTCGTGCTACGACTTCCTCAATTGCGCGAAGCTGAAGCCCGCGTCGATTCCGCCGCAGCACAACTTGAACGTGCCCAGCGCGATCTCTCCCTCACAAAGATCCCTGCACCGTTCGACGGACGCGTCCGGCAGCGAAGTGTTGGCGTGAGTCAGGCCATTGGCGCTGGCACTCCGTTAGGCACCGTCTTCGCCGTCGACTACGCCGAGGTCCGGCTTCCCATCGCCGCCCGTGACATGGCCTATCTCCATCTGCCCGAAAGCCCAGAGGATCCACCGGTCGAAGTCGAACTCCGTGACGCCTTGACCTCCGATAACGACACCGTTTGGCATGCCAAGATCATCCGCACCGAAGGAGCGCTCGATGCCGCCTCACTGGACCTCTTTGCCATCGCCCGAATCGATGACCCTTTCGGGCGCCAGACCGATTTGCCAACGTTGCGCATTGGTCAGCCCGTGAGCGCCGCCATCCCCGGCAAATTGTTAGATGACTCGATCTCCATCCCTCGAGAAGCCATCCGAAAGCTCAGCCAGATCCAACTTGTCGATAAAGACGAATTCACTTTAAGCAATCACACGATCATGCCTATCTGGCGTGCTGAAGATCATGTGGTGATCCAAGACCACAGCATTGCCGACGGCACCCTGCTAGCAATCGGGCATCTGGAATACGCGCCCAAAGGTGCCAAAGTAGAGATCATTCCTGACATCGAACCCACCACCGCTGAGGAAGTCCCCGCAGCCAAGTGAACTGCTCATGATTCGATGGTTCGCCAACAACGGCATCGCTGCCAATTTCCTCATGCTCGGCATCTTGTTAGCCGGTTTGCATGCGGCGTTCTATCGTGTCCCTTTAGAAGTCACCCCGTCTCTGAGTTGGAATGTCGTCTACATGGACATGCCTTACCGAGGTGGCACGGCCAAGGATGTCGAGCGGGGCGTGCTCATCCCTATCGAAGAAGCCTTGGAAGGCGTGAGTGGGATCAAGATGATCCACTCCGACGGCTCTCGTGGCTTTGCCAGGATCCACGTCGAAGCGGAAGACGGGGTCGATCTCAGGGTGTTGTTAGACGACGTCAAAGCCCGCGTCGACGCTATCTCAACCTTTCCCAGCGAGGTCGAGCGCCCCACCATCAAAGTTCCGCAATCCACGAATCACATTCAAGTCATCACCGTGGCCGTGACTGGTGATCTCGAAGCGCATGAGCTGCGCAAAGTCGCCCGACGCGTCCAAGAAGATTTGTTAGAACTCGATGGCATCAGCTTGGTCCGATTGCAGGGTGAGCAACGTTCCGAGATCTCCATTGAAGCCAACATGGAGAAGCTTCAATCTTACAACCTTGGATTTCGAGAACTCGCCGACGCCATTCGTCGATCTTCCATCGATCTCCCGGCTGGCTCCATCGATAGCCAAAGCGGATCACTCGTGGTCCGGACGCGTGGCCAAGCTTACTCGATCGAAGACTTTGAAAAGATCACGGTCCGCGCGTCGAACGGCTCCGAAGTTCAGTTAGGCGAGATTGCCACCGTTCTCGATGGATTTGAAGAAGGAGGCAAGGTCGTCGAGTTCAATGGCAAGCCTGCCCTCTTCGTCGAGATCATGCGCACGGGGCAAGAAAGCGCCATCGCGATCTCTAACAAAGTCAATGAATACTGCGACAATGCGACCGAACGCTTTCCTCAGGGAATCAACCTCTATACCTGGAACGACACGTCACTCTCGATCCGTGGCCGCCTTGGGACATTGATCAGCTCGCTTCTTCAAGGAAGCCTCCTCGTGCTCATCGTTCTCGGGCTATTCCTTCGCCCACAGATTGCCTTGTGGGTCGTCATTGGCATTCCCATCAGCTTCGCCGGCGGTGTGCTCATGATGCCGTTCTTTGGTGTTAGTGCCAATGTCATGAGCCTGTTCGGTTATATCATTGTGTTAGGTGTTGTCGTCGATGATGCTATCATCACCGGAGAGAACATTTACACCAAACTTAAGACCGGCATGAATCCGTTAGAGGCTGCCATCGTCGGTGCTCAAGAAGTCGCTGTCCCGGTGACTTTTGGTGCCCTCACCACGATTGTGGCTTTTCTTCCCCTCCTCTATTTCGATGGCCGCTGGGGCGACTTTGCCAAACAGATCCCCCCCATCGTGGCTCCCGTTCTAATCTTCTCATTGATCGAATCCAAGCTCGTCCTCCCCTCACATCTGAAGCATCTCAAGACCGGCCGGACCGAACTCAACCTCTTCGCGCGTTTTCAAAAGAAGATCGCCGACGGTCTTGAGGCCTTTGTGGAAAAGGTCTACCAGCCCACATTAAGATTCGCTGTGCATCATCGAGGCATGGTCCTGGCCTGTTTCATCGCCATGGCGCTTCTCATGGCAGGTTATTGCAAAGGCGGGCGCATTGGTTTCCAATCTTTCCCAACCATCGACACCCTTCGTATCAATGCCAGCATTCGCATGCCGAGCAGCACTTCCATTGAAACCACCGGGAAATACGTGGATCGCATCGAAGCCGCCACCGAGCAGTTGAAGAAAGACTTCATTGACCCCGGCTCAGGCGAATCTCTCATTCGCAATGTCGCCACGGCAAAGGGTTCCTACGCCCTTGAAGGACGTTATATCAAATCCCATGGCGTGGCTCTCGTGGAAGTGTTAGCGCCGAGTCTACGCAGCGAGCCCGGCCCAAGAAATAGCGAGATCTCCAAACGCTGGACCGAGCTTGTCGGTGAGATTCCCGAAGCGGATTCGTTTGTCATCCGCAGCGAACAAACCCAGAAGAAAGGCGAAGGCCAAGAAGATGAACCCATGGAACTTGAACTCCGCGGCGTGGCCACGGAAGAGAAGAATGCTATCGCTGAAAAGATCAAAAGCCTGCTCCAAAGCTACGCAGGCGTCCGGCACGCCTGGGCCCAGATCAACTACGGCCAAGACGAGCTGGAATTCACTCTCAAACCGCGCGCCTACGAACTGGGCCTCACACAAGCATCCCTCGCCAGTCAGATTCGCCAAGCTTTCTATGGCGAGGAGGCTCAGCGTATCATGCGGGGCGTCGACGATATTCGCGTCATGGTGAGACTCCCAAGAGAAGCACGTCGATCGCTCCATACCTTGGACCGCATGAAGGTCCGCACGCCCTCTGGTGCCGAAGTGCCCTTGGCCACCGTCTCCAACGTCGCTTTCGCCAAAGCGCCTTCCTTCGTCGAACGCAACGGTGGTGCCGAAGTCATTCGTATCGGAGCCATGCCAGACGATGAGAATGTCGATATCATGGGCATCGCCCGTGAAATCACACCACGCCTTCAAGAACTCGTCAATGAAGGCGAAGACCTCTCATTTCAATGGACCGGCTACATCGCCGAGAGCGAAGAATCGAAACGACGCACCATCATTGGGGGGATCGCTCTCTGCTTCATTCTCTACTCGCTGCTCGCCATTCCCTTCAAATCGATCGTCCAACCCTTCTTCGTCATGCTCGCCCTGCCATTTGGGATCATCGGCGCTTTGTTGGGCCACATCTTCATGGACATCACGCCGTCCTACCTTTCCATCTTTGGGATGCTCGCCTTGGCCGGCGTCGTCGTGAACGATTCTCTCGTCATGGTCGATTACATTAACAATCGCCTCAAAGAAGGTCTGTCGCTCCGCGAAGCCTGTCTTGAGGCCGGGGCACGACGTTTCCGTCCTATCATGCTCACCTCAGTGACCACCTTCGTCGGGTTGATGCCTCTGCTTATGGAGCGCTCGCTTCAGGCCCAATTCCTCATTCCCATGGCCGTTTCGTTAGGCTTCGGCGTCCTCTTCGCCACGGGCATCACACTCTATCTCATCCCCTGCTCGTTGCTCCTCGCCGAGGATCTAGGCAAACCTTTCCGCCGCTTCTGGAATTGGTACCGCGGCACACCTGCACCCACATCATGAGCCTTCTTTCAAAGTTCCTCACTCTCTCGTTCTTGGCCACTGCGCCATTCGCCAGCGCCGAAACGCCGTGGAACCAATTTCGGGGGCCTAACGGATCTGGCGTGGCCGAGACGGGCAAGCCTCCGACAAAGATTGACTCCCATCAAGCGACCTGGACGGTCAACGTGCCACCAGGCCATTCGTCCCCGGTCCTTTCAGCAACTCGGATCTTCCTAACAGCCATCGATGGAGAACGTTTGGTCACCATGGCCTTCGACAAAGCGTCAGGCGATCTCCTTTGGAGGAAAGAAGCGCCCGAAGCGCCACTAGAGAAAGTCCATCAAACGAGCAGCCCCGCTGCCTCCACTCCATTCGTCGACTCTGATCGCATCGTGGTTTATTTCGGTTCCGTTGGCTTGCTCTGTTACGATCATGACGGCAGCGAACTCTGGCAGAAGCCTATCCCTACGCCGAAGAGCCTCTATGGGATGTCCACGTCGCCCATTGCTTACAAAGATTCGATCATCATGGTGCTCGATGACGAAAGAACACTTCCCGACAGCAAGCTGAGCCTATCAAAGATCATCGCCGTGGACAAGAAGACGGGTAAGCAGATCTGGGAAGCCCCGCGTCCTCTCCTTCGCAGCGGCTGGTCCACGCCGATGATCTGGGACCACGAAGAAGGCACCGATCTGGTGGTTTTAGGCCATCGACGACTCTGCGCCTACGCTCCGTCCGACGGCACCGAGAAATGGTTCATCGATGGATTCTCACGTGAAACCATCGCCGTCCCCGTTTCCGGCAACGGGCATCTCTACGCATCCGCTGCGATGTTAGGAGGCGTCAGCGATGACACCCCGGATCCTGAACCCTTCTGGAATGCTTTGCTGCCATTCGATACGAACAAGGACGGCAAGTTGGAACGAAGCGAGATGACAGGCGACTTCACTTATCCCCTCCGACCCGATCTTCCGATTGGTCATCCAGGCTTCGGCATCCCCGTTCCCAAGGACGAGGCCAAGAAGAATGAACGGATTGATGGCTTTCTCAACTGGGTAGACAAGGACAAAGACGGTGCCTGGACCAAGGAAGAGCTGGTGCAACATCTATCATTCGACCGAGGGAAACCGAATCTCATGGCCATTCGTCCGGGCGGCAATGGCGACATTTCCGAGAGCCACATCTCCTGGGCCTTGCATCGCAACATTCCAGAGATCCCTTCCCCTGTCTTCCATGAAGGGCATCTCTATCTCTTACGCGACGGCGGCGTTCTCAGCGCCATCAATGCCACTGATGGCAAGACGCTGTATCGAAAACGGTTAGGCGCGTCCGGCCACTACAGTCCCTCTCCGGTCATTGCCCAGAATCATCTCTACATCATTTCCAACAATGGCATCCTGTCGATCGTTCCCACCGGAGCCGACTTCGAACTCGCCCATCAGCACGACTTTAAGGAAAGCGTGAATGCCACGCCCGCCATTGATGCCTCGACTCTTTACGTCCGCACGAAGTCAAAGCTCATGGCTTTCCGGGGTCAGTGAATGAAGTCCCTTGCTATCAGAAACCCGTAGAAGAATTGGTGACAATTCTTTCGCAGTGAAAGTCCACCGCCTGGAAGCGTCACCACCTCCTCTACTGGGACACTACGCAAGAATGTCCTTCACCACATGGCCATGGACATCTGTCAGTCGATAATCGCGGCCGGAATAACGGTAAGTCAACTTCTCGTGATCGAGCCCCATGAGATGCAAGATAGTGGCGTGTAGGTCATGCACGTGCACGCGATTCTCCACGGCAGAAAGCCCGAACTCATCCGTCGAGCCATAGCTAAAACCTGGCTTCACGCCGCCACCCGCCATCCACATGGTGTAGCCATAGTGATCATGGTCTCGTCCTTTGGCGCCTTCTGAGGTTGGCGCTCGACCGAACTCACCTCCCCAAAGAACGAGAGTGTCTTCTAACAAACCACGCCCTTTCAAATCCTTAAGTAAGGCGGCGATCCCTTGATCACAGGCCTTCGCCAAACGCGCATGTCCGCCGACGATATCATTGTGGCCCGTGTCCCAGGCGATGTCGTAGCCATCGATCGAATGCGAGAGTTGCACGACCCTGACACCCTCCTCAATCAGCCGTCTTGCGATGAGGCAGCCTTTGCCAAACTCGCTGTCGCCATAAAGATCACGCGTGACTTGAGATTCCTTGGTCACATCAAAAACATCCGGAACAGAGAACTGCATGCGGAAGGCCATTTCCATGGCCTGAATGCTCGCCTCCAGATCTTGATCTTTCTCCAGACGCTTGAGATGCAGCTGATTGAGTTGGGCTAACAAGTCCGCCTGCTTGCGCTGTTCCTTGCGAGAAAGACTGCCATTCTTCAAATCACGGATGACCGCGTCCGGCGTCATCTTCTCGATGTTCACATAGGCCCCCGCATAGGCTCCTGGTAGAAATGCATTGCCCCAGTTGGCCAGCTTCCCACGCGGTTGAGCGCGGGGCGACATGGAGACAAAGCCTGGCAAGTTTTCCGTCTCGGCACCCAGCCCATAGACTAACCAAGATCCCATGCTCGGTCGATTCGGCTGCAAAGCGCCCGCATTCGTCATGAGAATGCCACCCGCATGCTCCGGGATGTCCGTGTGCATGGAGTGGATGAAACAAATATCATCCACACATTGGGCCGTTTCCGGAAAGATATCACTCACCCACTGACCGCATTTCCCATACTGCTTGAATCCGAACGGTGACGGCATAAGGCCCATCTTGGTGTTCCGTAAGGATTTGCGATCCACGCACTCCGGACGCTCGCCCGCGTGCTTGGCGAGCATGGGCTTGTAGTCGAACGTGTCCACCTGAGAAGGCCCACCCGGCATGAAAAGCTGGATGATGCGTTTGGCTTTGGCAGGGAAATGCGTTGGCTTCGGTGCCAATGGCGAATTCAGCGTCGATGAAGCATGGCTAGAGCCTAACATGCTCGCGAGCCCGATGCTGCCAATGCCAGCCCCCATTGTCCGCAACGCTTGTCTGCGAGACACAAGCTGTTGTGTCGCCTTACGGTATTCGAGTTCGTGTTGGAGGAACTTCATCTCTACTGGATTTGAAACAATTCATGGGCACTTAGCAAGACTTGCGCATACTGAGACCACGTTTCTTCAGAGTCCGGGGCCTGGCCTAACCACGCCTGCCCAAGTGCAATTTCTTCAGGTTCCGCTGGCCGAGAATATAGACGCTCATACGCGGCGTCGATCCGTGCCGTCAACTCCCCCGCCTCATGAGCCAAAGCTTTTCCCAAGGACTGCGCCCGCGCTTTCATGAAAGCGCTGTTCATCATGAACAAGTACTGCTGAGGCACCGTGCTGACGGCGCGCGCCGCGCTTGTCGAACGCGGTGCGGGGAAATCAAAGAGTCGGAGAAACTCATCCGACACCAGACGATCTCCATTTCTACTGACAGTGGCATAGAGCGTTCGCCGATTGCTCTCCAAGATCTCATTCACGGAAACGCCTCCCAACGTCCTATCAAGTTCACCTGTCACCGCAAGCAACGTGTCACGCCAAGATTCCGCCTCCAACTTGCGCGGGTTCATCCGCCAGAGGAAACGATTCCCCCCATCGCGATCAAACTTCTTCTGATCAAACGCACTGCTCATCTGCCAAGTCGACGAAAGTAGAATCTGCCCGTGAAGACGTTTCAGAGACCAACCATGCGCCACAAAGTCCGCCGCCAACCAATCCAGGAGCATCGGATGGGTCGGCTTGTCGCCTAGAACGCCAAAGTTACTCGGAGTGCGCACCAACGCCTTTCCAAAGTGCCATTGCCACACCCGATTCACGATGACTCGCGGCGTGAGCGGATTGCTGGGATTCGTCACCGAGCGTGCGAGTTCCAAGCGCCCACTTCCATGTTCGTAAGGCACCGGCTCGTCGCCCGCAAGAATCTGCACGAAGCGACGTGGAACCAATTCACCCTTCTTTCGCAGATCTCCACGGAGTGCCACATGCATGTTCGCATCCCCGGCTTCAGAGAGCACGTGAGCATACTCATACTTGGGTGGGGCCGATTTCTTCAAGCGATCCAACTCTTCTCGCAGCGCCTCGAGGAGCACCTTGGCTTCTTCTGTGAGAGCTTTCTCGATCTTCTTGTGATTCTTCTCTCCTAGATCTTTCCCTGCATGATCCAGCCATTTCTTGACCCTATCATTCTGATCTTTAATCGCCTTCTGCCCTGCCTTGTATGCGTCCACTTCTTCCTGTGGCACCACGGGTTCTTCAACTAGACGTGAATTCCGAAAGATCCCTGCGATGGCGTAGTAATCCTTGATCGTGATGGGATCGAATTTGTGATCATGACAGCGTGCGCAGGCGGCGGTCAGACCTAGAAACGCACGGGAAAACGTATCGACACGGTCAGACAATGTTTCTGCCTCGGCTTGAGCCACCGCTTCCGGATCACCACCGTCCGATTGATAGGTCGGTCCCACCACGAAGAAGCCCGTCCCCAGTGGATCCGTCTCGCCCTCTATCATGTCCCCAGCAATCTGACGCGTGACGAATTCGTTGTAGGGCATGTCTCTGTTCAACGCCTGAACCACCCAGTCACGATAACGCCATGCCTTCGGCAAAGGCTTATTGTCCAAGAAACCTCCCAGACCATCACTGTAGCGTGCCACGTCCAACCAATGCCGTGCCCAGCGTTCACCGTAGTGTTCCGATTCTAGCAATGTGTCCACCACCTTGGCGAAGGCGTCAGGATCTTCATCCTTCAGAAAGGCCTGCACTTGATCTGTCGTCGGCGGCAATCCGATCAAATCGAGATAGGCGCGGCGGACTAACATACGTTTGGAGGCTGCTTCGTTGGGCCGCATCTTCTCGGCATCGAGCTTGGCCAAGATGAAATGATCGATCTCTCCCTTGGGCCACGTTGGGACACTCACTTCTGGCAGGTCAGATTTCGTCACTGGCCGAAACGACCAATGCTCCCGACGGAACTTCTCCCAATCATAAGGTTCCTCGGTTTCTGTGAGAGAAGCGAGCGAATCCGGATCGACCCCAGGCCAATCCGCCCCTTGTGCCACCCATTCTGTCAGAATGGCGATCTCAGAGTCTGGCAGCTTCCCCTTGGGCGGCATCGCCATGTCCTCATTTCGATAACGCACGGCCTCAATGATCGGACTCTTCTCCGGATCTCCAGGCACCACCGCAGGACCCGTGTCTCCGCCCTTCAATAGCCCGAAGAGACTGTCCACCTGCAGTCCCCCTTTCAGCTCTTTCGCCTTTTCCGCTTCCTTGCTATGGCAGCTGTAGCAACGCTTCGCCAAGAGCGGCCGAACCTTGCTCTCGAAGAACGGGTCATCGGCAGGCGCCATGCTCACGCATGCCAAGAAAGCTGCTAGAGGAAGAATGGAGTGGGATGTCTTGGAAAACAGCATATTTGTCCCATCATCAACCCCTCAACACTTGCCAAGGCGCGCATGATGCACCGCTTCTCGAGATCCAGACAGAGATAACTTTGCAACTTCGTGACAACTTCTGATAACAATAGATCTTAAGTTTTGAGCATGAAAACAACCTTCCTCATCCACGGCATTCTAACTTGGTTCTTGGTCCATCCTCTCGCGGGTCAGGAAGATTGGCAGAAGGTTTTAGGCGACGCGCTCTTTCAGGAAGAGGCCGAGAGCAATCTCACCGCAGCAGAGGACGGTTATCTGAAAGTCGCGAAACATTACGAAGCGCAACGCAAGCTCGGTGCCACTGCGGTCTTCCGCCTCGCCGAAGTGTTTCGCAAACAAGGAAAGAACGCAAAAGCCATCGCACGTTACCAGCAGATCCTGCGCGAGTTTCCCGAACAACAAGCTTTGGTGACGTTGTCAGAACAGAACCTCAAAGGGCTCGGCGCTGACTCAGCCGAAAACGTGGCTGGCACAACAAATGCGCCACATACGGAGGAAGGCAAGACCATCGCGGACCTACAACGACTTCTAGCAAACAGCCCTGACTTGGTCAACGCGATCAGTGATGAGAAAATGGGCACGCCCTTGCACGTGGCGGCTCGAAAAAGTCAACTCCAGGTGGCTGGGTTTCTGTTAGATCACGGCGCGAACATTGAGGCCTTAGTAGATGGCGCGACGCCGCTCCAGATCGCCTGCGCCGAAGGTCATAAAGCCATGGTCTCCTTCCTGATTGAACGCGGAGCCAAGTTGGATACCTCGGCGCTTGTGGCTGCGATCAATCATGACCGCCGTGTCTTATTGAAGTTCTTGCTAGAACAAGACACGAAGGAATTCGAGCTAGGTGAAGCGTTGATCGCGGCCGCAGGGAAGTCAGGCGTCGAAGTCGTGAACCTTCTCCTTAGTCGGGGCGCAGATGTCAATGCCACCGCAGATCAATTCGCGCCCTTCACATCCCTCACAATGGCGATTAAGGGGAAAAAAGATACCCTTGTTGATTTGTTATTAAAGGCTGGAGCGGATGTAAACACGAAGTCCTATCCATCTTTGTTCGCCGCTGTGGATATCGTCTCCCCTCACTTGGTAAATCGCCTCCTTCAGTCAGGGGCCAATCCCAACTCCAAATTTCTCACTGCTGAAGGCAAGGTCTACTCCAACCCTCTTCTCTCAGCCATCGTGCACGAACAACGTTCGACGGAAATCGTTGAAGCGCTGATCAAAGCCGGGGCTGATCTCAACCAGATCTGCTCTTACAAACCGGGAGCGCAAAGAACCCCTTTCCAATCGCATGATGCCACGCCTTTTCACCGACTCATTGAACAAGGAGCCAATGCGGAACTGCTTGCGCTAGCGGCCAAATATGGAGCTGATCCGATGATCGAGACAGGAGGCAAGACGGCTTGGAAACTGGCCGAACCTTGGGTTGCACGTCTCATGGTGAAGTTTTTTCTCTATCCTAACGCTGTTTCTGACGCAGGCGTCTATGTGAGTCTTCCCGAGCATCACTTGGTCTTTCCTGTCGTCTCTCGGACCAGCGATAACGAGGCCGCTCCAAGTCTAGCAGCGGCTCTATCGAGTGTACCCAAGTTTCTGTCAAAGAAACAACTCGATGGTCTGGCTCCCCATAACGACTACGCTCACATTGTTCGATCTTCTGGTGACGATCGCTTTGCCCAAGAGATCCTGGTCAATTTCACGGCACTCAGTAGCGGCAACGTCGCTCTCCCACCGCTTCAGTGGGGTGATGTGATCGAATTCACATCCGCTTCCTACGAGGATCCAGAAGAAGGCAAGCGCCCTCCTCAGCCTACTGGTTCGTCCAAGGAGACCTCGACCTCTGACAAATGGCTCACGCATCTGAAACGCTCTAGCGCTTTCATGCGCCGGCATCTACCAATGCCGTTCGAACTTCACTACGGCGACCTGCAATGGAACCTGACGACAGGCAGCTGGGGGCTCACCGATCCCCATTCCAACTCCGTGCCTGCCTCTTCACTGGTCGATCTCTTGCGTCCGATGTGGGACGATCCAGCGCTCGATCGCTCGCGCATCGTGATCGAGCGTCTTTCCGATGAGGGAGGGGAGCGATTCACTATCCCGGTGGAAATGAGCAAGCGTTATGCATCGATCACCCTTGCGGAGAATGACCGCATCATTCTGAAACGGCTTGCAAATGAGGATATGCTAGAAAAACGACGCCTAGGCGTCTTCGCGACGCAGCCTGGAAGCCGCTACTTCCGTCAAGTATACAAGAAACAGGACCCAGCTTTCCCACCCAGCTTGTTTCATCTCATCGCGGCCGTCTTTGATGATGAACTCCTGATTCTGCCACACCCCAACCTTTCCGAACTCACCATTGTGCGACTGAGCAAGGATGGGCAAACGGAACGTCTCTCTATAAACCTTCACAGCTTGATCGATGAAGATGCTGAAGACGTCCCTCTTCTTTGGGGCGATGTGGTTGAAATCCCACGTTTTAACGATAGGGATGGCAATTCGTGGACTGCACTTGAGGAAAGAGCGCGTCTCTTTTTAACAGGGAAACTCAGCCGCTCAGTGGTGCAGCAGCTCGAAGGGGCTGAGCAAGTTCGGTTTGCGCCCGCCTTTCACCGTTACACTTTTGATCACGGCATCTGGAAGAGCGACTTGATTTGGGAATCAACCAGTGAAGTAAAGATCTACGCCCTGGACTATCATCTTCTCATAAAGGGAGGGTTGTTGGACAACTACTTTAAGGCTTGGGATTTGATTCGCGACGACACCCTTTATAGGGTCACGCGAAAAGACGTGTGGCCGCAGAAAGTCTGGGTCATGGACGGCGACGTCGTGATGAATGGTGAGAGCGATCCCAAGAGACCGCGCATGGTGTCGCCTCAAGGGAAACGCCGTGTTATTCTACCGCCAGGACTACAGACAAGATGACGAAGCCACCTGGATACTTCTGGCAAGGAACCTTACTCCTGCTACCGGTAGTCTTGTTAGCCTCGTTCAGCGTCTTCTTTCTCATTCAAGAGCGAGAGCGCACGGAACGCGATCTGCGCCATGAAGCCGCAGAAGAAGTCAACGCCTTGGTCGAAGGCTTGGCTGCGACGGTGCATGACGCGGCGCGACAAGCCTACGGACCGGAAGCGCTTCCTTCCCTTGAACGGTTTCTCTACCCTCTCTATCCAGAGGCCGCGTCAGCATCAGAATCCTGGACCAAGTTTCTCAAAGCCCAAGAACGTTGTCAGACCGATGCCATAGAGGGAGCCGCACAGCTCATGGAACTCGCGGATGACACGGAGACAATCTCACCGGCTGGAATACCCCTGTCTCCGCTTGTTTATCTAGCACTCATGCGCCAGGCAAGCTCTAACGAAGCAAGGATCCAATTCGCACGGACCCTCATACGTCAAGCGATCTACAGCACACCCTCCCAACTCACCACTCAGTTCATCACAGCAACGGCCGACTTTCTTCCCCTTCAAGAATGGGAGCGCGCGCAGGAACATTGGCAGAGACACGAACGCATACGTGGTTTACTACGAGAACACGGTCAAAACCTTGGCGGCTGGCATGACGCCCTTTGGTTTGACAATGTCGGCACGACTTCTGCCCCTTTCCCCTTCGCCATTGACGCAGCGTTGTTAGAGAAAACCATACGCACTTTCCTCAATGCACGCCCCAGCCGCTTTCAGCGATTCCTCACCATTGATGATAAACAGATTCTCGAAGAAAGTGGGCCGATACTATCACAGGCACGAAACGCCCCCTTCATCCTTTCCGCTGCCATCAAGGATCGCGACGCCTTCTTCGCCTCCCAAAGACGCCAAAGTTGGCTCTTCAGCAGTCTGATTGTCGGGGCAAGCTTGGCGGCGGGAGTGGGTGTCTGGGCTTCGCGTCGGGCCTATCTCCGTCAACACGCCCTCAATGCACTCAAGGGTAACTTCGTCTCCAGCGTCAGCCATGAACTACGTGCCCCTATCGCTTCTGTGCGACTGTTAGCAGAGCGTTTATCAAAGCCGCATGATGTCAATGATACGAAACAGCGAGAGTATGCCAAATTCATCGTCGATGAATGCCAACGCTTGACCGCGCTCGTACAGAACATTCTCGAATTCTCCCGATTAGACCAGGGAAGACAATCTTACACCTTTGAAGAATCCGAGATTGAACGCCTGGTTATCGAGTCCGTTCGGCTCATGGAGCCATTGGCAGATAAACGGGAAATCGAACTCTCCGTGACTACTGAATCAATCACCCCCCTGCCTGTCATTGGGGGATGTCCGATAGATCGTTAGAAACGGTGGACAGTTGTTAGAGGTTTGCACATAGAGCTGTGTTTGTCAAGGCATATGTTGATGTTAG
>JBLHHN010000058.1:0-23903 GCA_047616785.1 Verrucomicrobiales bacterium | reverse complement strand
CTACGTTTTCTCGCTTTTTTCGCGGGACGAGAATCGGAGGAGAGTCATCGTTCCCGTGGAACAAGATCTACGGCCTCAAGTGCCTCTGAGATACCCCGTTCACACGGTCTGGAGTGGCACGGAACAGGATTGGGAAGAAAAGAAGGTTGTCCTAGGCCCCGGTCTTCACACGATCCGCTGGACCTACGAGAAGGATTCGATTGGCATCGGGGGAAGCGATTCGGGATGGATTTCCGATGTCAGCCTGGAGGGCTACGCGCAGTGGGCCGCGCCCCATCTGGCCATGGCGAACCTGGCGGTCGATGAGGATCCCGATGGCGATGGTCTGACGAATTTCATGGAATTTGCCCTGGGCGGTTCACCAACCCAATCCGACTCAAGCCCGCTTCCGGTTCGTGAAATCGATGCCGAAGGGAAGCTCTGTGTCGATCTTCTCATGCAGGAGGGCTTTCATTATCAGATCGACTTTTCGGATGATGGCCAGTTCTGGAACAGTCTAGCCACGGATACGATCGAGAACGCTGAAATGATGACGCTGCGCTCGAGGGCCGTCTGGATGGACGATGAAAACATCATGCGATTCATGCTTGTGACGATTCGCTAGAACTCATTGGCCCATTAGGACGACTATTCTTTCGCCGCCGCCTCACGGAGTTTGTCCTTTTTACTCTTGCGACGTCCCTTGATACCACTCGAGCTGGCCGACACAGGCGCTGGCATCTCCACTGGCTCAAACCCTGCGATGTCTTCCCTTCCGATCAAAAATCCTTGGCGCTTTTCGATGAGGCAAAAATGAGCCTGACTCTCTGCAGTCACAAAGCTAACCGCAACCCCAGCCTTCCCTGCCCGCCCGGTGCGACCAATTCGATGAATGTGATCCGTTGCCGAACGCGGCAAATCATAGTTGATCACGGCCGGCAAACCCTCAATATCCAATCCGCGCGCTGCCAAATCCGTCGCGACTAACACTTGCAAATCCGAGCGCTTAAAATCATCCAGAGCTTCGTTGCGGGCTCCCTGACTGAGTTTCCCATGAAACGAATCTGCCGAAATATCATTCCGCCGAAGCTTCATCGCAACGTGATCTGCCGTATACTGGCTAGCGACAAACACCAACACACGCTCCCAGCCATGAGTCGCAATCAAATGACGCAACAGCGGAGTCCGCTTGTCTTGATCAACCCAAATCGCACGCTGCTCAATATCAGGCGCATCCGTAAGGGGCGATTCCATCTCGATTCGCGTTGGCTTCTTCAAAAAGGCATCGGCAATCGACTCGACCTGACTCGAAAACGTTGCAGAGAACAGCAGATTCTGACGCTGTTTTGGTAGTAATGATAGAATCTCGTTCAACTCCTCCGCAAATCCCAAATCAAGCATGCGATCGGCCTCATCAAGCACCAGAGCGCTCACGCTTGAAAGGTGTAGCGCATTCTTCTCCATCAGATCAATCAAACGCCCCGGCGTCGCCACGAGAAAGTCGGCACCACCTCGCAAGGCCATCATCTGCGGATTGATCGAGACACCTCCCACCGCGCTTACCGTCTTTATGCGTTCCGGAAGCTCTGTCGTAAACAGTTGAATCACTTCACGAACTTGAGCGGCCAGCTCCCGGGTTGGCACCAAAATTAGTGTGTGAACCGGACGCCGATTTTCTAGCGGCGCACTCAGCCACCGTTGCAACAGCGGCAGCACATAGGCAGTGGTTTTCCCGGAACCAGTTGGCGCCGTCGCCAGAACATCTCCACCCGCAAGCACCGCAGGAATCGCAGTTGTCTGCACTAGCGTCGGTGCGGGATATCGGCTAGCAGCCCGGGCAAGTGCCCCGGACAACCCAAGGTCAGAGAATGGCATCCCATTCCATAAACCAGATCAGCCACCTTGCACCGCCAACGTCACCGACAGCCAAAGAAATCGGATCGAACCAGAATTCCGCATGTAACCTCCCGCTTCCACGCATGACAAAGCAACCACACAACAAGAAGTCGGCTCCCGGACAGCTCCACCCGAGCAATCCCCACGCAGGCCGGTACGACTTCGCCGCCCTCACCCAAGCATGTCCTGAACTCAATCCCTTCCTTCGCGCCAACCCGGTAGGGGATCAAACCATCGACTTTGCCGATCCCAAAGCCGTTCAGTGTCTCAACCGCGCCCTCCTGTCCCACCACTACCAAATCACCAACTGGCAAATTCCCCCAGGCTACCTCTGCCCACCCATCCCTGGCCGAGCAGACTACATCCACCACCTGGCTGATCTGCTCAGCAAAACCACCACTTCGAAAGCAGAAACAACACGAGGCCTCGACATCGGCACCGGCGCCAACTGCGTCTACCCCATCATCGGTCACCAAAGCTACGGCTGGCAGTTTGTCGGTTCAGACATTGACCCCATCGCAGTCGCCAACGCGAAGCAAAACATCGCCGCCAACCCGGCGCTCTCAGATGCCGTCGAAATCGTTCATCAGAAACAAGCCAAGTCCATCTTCTCTGGCATCATCACAGCGGGCGACCACTTCGACTTTACCATGTCCAATCCTCCATTCTACACCTCCGCCGCTGAAGCCAGCAGCGCCAACGAGCGCAAAGTAAAAAACCTCGGCAAAGCAACCACCACCGCAGCAAGAAACTTTGGCGGTAGCGGCCAAGAACTCTGGTGCCCCGGCGGCGAACTCAAGTTCGTCTCAACGATGATTCAAGAAAGCGCCACCTTTGCAAGCCAGGTCACCTGGTTCACTAGCCTGGTCTCAAAGCACGACCACCTAGCGCCCCTCAAACGAAACCTCACCAACACCGAAGCGACTCAAGTCAAGGTGATCGAAATGACTCAAGGCCACAAACGTAGCCGCTTCATCGCCTGGCGCTTTTAATCCGGGCTTGTTGATTTTTTAGATTATGTCAGTTCTGGAAGAGTCGTCACGCAAGGATCTTTATTTCGAATGTTCAAAACAAGCATTGTCGTGGAGGAGGACGATCGCTAGCCTCCGACCTCTCTTGTCTAAAGCAAAGCCAACGCCGCCGAGTGTTCCCCGTCTTTCCGTCGGGAAGAAGGTGTTGTTTGCTGCCGTAGCAACGCTCATCTTCTTTGCTGTCGTTGAAGGTATTCTCACGTTGGGCGGCGTGCGACCGCTTCTTTATGATGAAGATCCCCATGTCGGATTTGCTTCTAGCATCCCGCTCTTCGTCGAAGGGACAGAGGGGCAAATGGTCACAGCGACTAACAAAGTGCGTTGGTTCAATGAGCAGCGTTTTTCACGAAAGAAGTCGAGCGAGGTCACGCGCGTGTTCTGCGTGGGAGGGTCGACTACTTATGGTCGCCCTTACAACGATGCGACCTCTTTCTGCGGGTGGCTCAGAGAGTATCTCCCCGCGGCAGATCCGTCACAGAAATGGGAGCTTATCAATGCGGGTGGCATCAGTTACGCAAGCTATCGTGTGGCCAAGCTCATGGAAGAACTGATCGAGTATGACCCCGATGTGTTTGTGATCTATTCGGGGCACAACGAGTTCTTGGAAGAACGCACTTACTCAGGAATCATCAAGACGCCCGAAGCAGTGCGTGGATTGCAGTCTGCATTAGGGCACACGCGCACTTACAGTTTCATGTCAGGACTCATGGGGCGGCGGAGAAGTGGCGAGACGGGTCGTGGGCCCGTCCTGACTCAGGAGGTCTATACCATCCTCGACAACAGCGCTGGCCTTGACCGCTACACCCGCGATCCCGTGCTGGAAGCGAAGATCCAATCGCATTACCGCTACAATCTTGCTCGCATGGTCGATATCGCTCAATCAGCAGGAGCGAAAGTGGTCTTTGTCACGCCAGCGGCCAATGTGCGTGATTCGTCGCCATTTAAGAGCGAGCATGTGAGTGGCCTGACGGAGTCCCAGAAGCATCAGTGGGAGGCGCATCAAGATAACGCCGAGAAACAATTTCAAGCCAAGCATTACGATGACGCCCTCAGCGCGATCGATCAGGCACTGGCCATTGATGGGGGCTACGCCCACAGCCACTTCCTGCGAGGACAGGTGCTGCAAGCGTTAGGGCGCGCTGAAGATGGGCGTGCCGCCTATGTCACGGCCTTGGAGAATGATGTCTGTCCGCTGCGTATTCTGCCAGAGATGCGAGAGATTCTTGCTGAGACGGCCGCAGATCGAAAGGTGCCCTTATTTGACTATCATGCTTTTCTATCAAAACGCTCAGAGTTCGGTGCTCCGGGGGAGAACTGGTTCCTCGATCATGTGCATCCGACAGTGACAGGCCATCGCCTGCTGGCGCTGGAATTGATCCCCCTGCTCACTGACAAGAATGCGTTGAGCGAGGATAGGATTCAAACGATCGAGGAGCGCGTGCTTGCGGGCCTTGATGACCAAGCTCAAGGCGTCGCGCTGCGCAATCTTGGCAATGTGCTCAATTGGGCAGGGAAGAAACGTGAAGCGTACAACGTAGCGACCAAAGCGCTGACACTCGCACCAGGAGATGCCTACGCGCACTACCTTGCGGGTGATCTCGCAGGATTTTTTGGCAAGACGAGTGAGGCGGAGGCGCATTTTCGCTACCTGACACGTTTCAGTCTCGACCCCAAAGACGCTCCTTACTTTCCCGATGCGCACTATCAATTAGCAAAGATCATCGGCGCTCGTGGTGAAGCAGGTGAAAGCGTGAGGCTTCTGACCAAGGCGCTCCAACTCCAGCCTGATCACTCGGGATCGATAGAGGCCCTGCCACTTGTCCTCGAAGCGCATGGAAAGGAGCTTCTCAAGCGCGGGCGATTTGCCGAAGCGGCGGCGGCTTTCACACAGCTGGAAAAGATTTCCCCTAGCAATGTCATGGCAACGAATTTGTTAGGAGTGGCCCTCATTCAGGAGAAGAAATTCCCTGAAGCCATCGCAGCCCTCATAAGGGCAGCGGCAAAGGACGAACGCAATCCCACGGTGCACAACAACTTGGGATCTGCTTATGCGCGCAGCAATCAGTCCGCCGATGCCGAACGCCATTTCAAGTTGGCCATTCAGTACCATCCTGGTCATGCCGGGGCCCATTTGAATCTTGCGCGATTGCTAGAGTCAGCGAATAAACGAGAGGAAGCCGCCGACCACTATCAAGCCGTTCTGAGGCTCAATCCAAATTCGACGGAGGCCCAAGAAGGACTCGTACGAAATAAATAAAAGTAGGATATTTAGGTCTAGGGCATCCGAATCTTTTAGAGTTGCCATAAAGGGACTCGAACAGGTACCTTATGTCATTGATCCTGTAAGGATAAGAAACCAACCCCTAACTATGAAAATTAAACCTCTAATACTGACTGCTATAGGTATCAGTCTGCTGATGCATTGGAGCGCTCCGCGATCGCGCGCTGAACTGGCCCGCTTCATTCAGGTTGTAAAAGTTGATGATGCTGACACTCGCTTTCACCTCGGAGAACTTGAGGCTTTTGAGAATGGCGTCGTTCCCGATGATCTCGGGGGTGCCGAACACACGCAAGAGGCTCAATTTGAGAGTAAGGCGACCAGCACCAATGACATTGGCGGCGCCGACGGCGAGTTCTTGACGACCTATGGCGATGGCGCTGAGTTTCCGGAAATTGGGACGACGGGTGACCTTGAGCACGGTGGTGCCAATAAGGACCCTAACGATGCCCTTGAGAGTGGCGGTGCCGTCTGGTCAACCGCCAACGGGCTGGGGGATGTCAGCGCTCAGTACACGCTGGATCTTGGTGAGCAGTACGACGTGACGACTTTGCGGCTGTTCCCGCGCAATGACGCTTGTTGCGCAGCGCGCTGGGAGAATCTGGAGATCAATCTCTATCAGGACGACGGCGGCAAGCCTGGCAAGTTGAGCGCCACCGTCAAGCACACGGAGAACGAGGGAAATATCGCCTTGGAGTTCATCTTGCCTCCAGGGATCAATACACTGGAACAAGGATTGCTCGGCTACTGGTCGTTCAACGATCTCGGTACGATTGGAGGCACTGTTTCTGCAGACGCCCCTACCTTAGATGCCAACAATACTGCTGCAGACAAGAGCGACGGCACCGTGTTAGGCGAACCCGATCTGGTGGAGGGCCCCGCAGGAGATGGGGATATCGCGATCAAGTTCGATGGCGTCGATGACGCGGTGACGACGGAAGGCCAAATCTTGAATGACACGGCTTCCTTTACGATGTCTGGTTGGGTCAAATTCGAAGAGCAACCAGGGACTCGCATTGGGTTCTTTGGCCAGAACGATTCGGTTGAGTTTGGGATGATTAATCCCACGACGATGCAGCATTGGTCTGCCGCCGGTGGAGGATTCGACATCCCATTCGGCCCAGTGGTTGAAGAATGGACAAATATTGTGCTAGTGAACTCCCCGACGGAGCGCATTCTCTATGTGAACGGAGTCGAAGAAGCCAGAGGCGGCGGCTCTGATCCATCCAATTCTTCCTTCCCTTTCAACATTGGTGGGGCTGGCGTCTACGATGCCACGGGTAACTATTTCACTGGCGAAATGGATGACATTGCTGTCTGGGACCGTCAGCTGACAGCCGATGAAGCCGCACAGATTTTTGAAACCAGAGCGATCATTGCCCCAGATTTCATCGATACGGATGGCGATGGCATGGGAGACAAGTTCGAGACAGCCAATGGCTTGGATCCTTTTGACGCAGGTGACAAAGACACTGACCTAGACGGCGATACCCTTTCCAACTTCGCTGAGTTCGAGCTGCGGACCAATCCAAATGCCAAAGATAGCGATGCGGATGGTCTTGATGACAATGTAGAGACCAATACGAAGACCTGGGTCAGCGCATCTGACACAGGCACCAATCCTAACAATGCTGACAGCGACAAGGACGGCCTGAGTGATGGCGTGGAAACGAACACCGCGGCCTTCGTGGATGCTTCTGACACAGGCACCAATCCTCTTGTGAAGGACACCGATGGCGATGGTGCCACGGATGGACTTGAAGTCAGCAGTGGATTTGATCCTATCGATCCGAAGAGCGTTGCGTCCATCCAGTTGAAGGGGGGCACTTTTACAGTAAGGCATCTTCACACCTCGGAAGGCGTTGCAGGCCGCGACGGTGGTCTGGCTCTCATAGACGGAGATGCTGAAGCTGATTTGGGCGATATTACGGTGCAACGAGCCTTTATCAATTTCGTCGATAATGCGGCGGCAGCCTTTGTCGACTCGATCGAGCCCTACCCACTTTGGGGTATCGATGGAAACAGTGAGGGTAGTGCATTTCCTGGGCTTGGTGATCTTGGCCAAGGCCCTGACCACAATGCTTTTGCCATCGATGTCACGGGCTCGTTCTTCATCCAATCACCTGGTGGCATGGTCACCTTTGGCGTCAACAGTGACGATGGGTTCGTCCTCTGGATCGATGGTGAAGAAGTCGGCGAAGCTGGCGATCGGGGGCGTGGAAACACGCTTATGACAGTCGAGCTTACTTCTGGCCAGCACGACTTGCGATTGGTCCAATGGGAGAATGGCGGTGGTGCTGGCGGGAACATGTTCATCTCACGCGGCTTCGGAGAGGTCACCACGTTCACAGAGGGTGATTTCGAACTGTTGAACGCCTTCAATATCGCCGAGTCCCCTCTGGAAGGAGATGACTCTGATAGTGATGACATGGCCGATCTCTGGGAGACCTTCTACTTCGGCGATCTCAGCCACGTGGGAACGGAAGATGGGGACGGTGACGGGCTTGCCGATTTGGGTGAGTATGCAAACAAAGCCAATCCTACGGTGAAAGACAGTGATGGCGATGGCTTGGAAGATGGTCCGGAAGTGAACACCTACAGCACGTCGCCTTCGCAAGTGGATTCAGATGGTGATAGTCTCACGGACGGTGCCGAAGTGGCCGCCGGAACGGATCCGGCGAAAGCGGACACGGACGGAGACTCCTTTGCTGATAATGTCGAGAAAGCGTTAGGCACGTCCGCCACGGACCCTAACGACAAGCCGGTTGCTGTCACGCAAGTGACCGATGGTGCCTGGAACGAGCCTGGCACTTGGTCGAGCAATGCGGCTCCGGCTGGAGGCAACGATTACGTCGCCGTCGGCACCGTGACCTCGAAGCTGACCAGCGCGGATGGCGCTTTCGGAGGTGACTCGTTAACACTCGTCGGTCCAGATCTCGCACTCGATCTCGCGCACAGCGGCGATGCGACGGTCAACTTGACCTTGAACAATGCGGTCGTGAATTCGACCACTGCGAATTCGCTGGATGGCACGTTAGAGTTGAAGGGGAACGTCTCATTCAATGCAGGTGACAACACCCTTTCTCTAGCATCTCCTCTCACCGGAGCAGCCATTCTCACCTTCCAAGGTGGCACCGCTGATTCAGCAGCAGGAAACTTCGAGCTCACTGGTGAAGGCAATCATGCCAGTCTCCTCAACATCTCGGGTACCGACGTGGCCGGATTTGCAGCGGGCTCGTTGGGCACGGGCTCGATCACACTCTCAAACGGAGGCGTGGCCTTTGGCTACGAGTATAACAATCCCACCGCACTGATCAAGATTCAGGGCGCCGAATTTCGGATGGTCTTCGTCGCCAATGTGACCGTGGCCGACGTGGTCGGGATCGATACAGATGGGAACCAGCTCTTCAGCCTGTTCGAGCTCCTCGGTGGGCCAGGGCCTTATGCGGCAGGTGATATCTTAGCGGCCTTTGGGCTGGACGAAGGCGTTTCTGGAGATGGCATGTTGACCTTGGCGGGGAACACTGGAGACACCGACATCGACGGCCTACAGGATGCTTGGGAGACCGCGAACTTTGGCAATCTTGATGCTGGGCCTGCAGGTGATCCAGACGGAGATGGTCTCATCAACCTTGCCGAGGAAGCAGGCAACACGGATCCTAACATGAACGATGCTCCTGGTGGCGGTGGCGATCCAGCCCCAGACCCAGTGGGTGGTGCTGGTGATATCGGCAACGTCGTGAAGGCCGGACGCGGAGCGATCAGCTTCGGCTTTCCCGCTGGCGCCAGGTTCAACGTCGAGTATTCGACTGATCTGACAGGGTGGACAGAGATCGCCACAGGCCTGACAGGTAATTATGAAGATGCCGATGCTGGCCGCAATGGCGGAAACGTCGGTTTCTATCGGGCAGTGGCACAGCCGTAACACTGAGACTAGCGTGACAACGATGCAAAGGGCAGCGCATTCGCGCTGCCCTTTGTGCGTACTAACCTCGGCGATTAGATTAGATTGGCAGAACCAAGAAAGTCTGCCTTGACGCTAGATCGATCATTCTATCAAATCGAGATTCGTTAAACCAAATCTGAGATCCACAATGAACTACCAAACCATCACTATTACATTTATCGCGATAATGTTAGCAGCGCATGCGCGAGCTCAGACTGATCCCGTCCTCTGGCTGAATTTCGATGGCAACGTGGAAGATCAGTCTGGCTCTGGTAATGACGGCACGATTCTCAATGATGCTGAGTTCGGCACCGATGTGCCCGCGGCGCTTGTAGGAGGCTCATCGCTCATTCTCGGTAGAGATGATGCTGAAAACCAAGGCGTCACGGTGGCAGGGACTGAGGATTTGAGTTCAGATGAGTTTACGCTCGCCTATTGGATCAATCCGGCAGGGCCTCAGGGCAACGCGGGTCTTGAGCGGCTCACCAGTCGTGGAGGTGACCTTTTCGAAACGGCCATTGGAGACCGAAACGCGGTAGGTGGTGGGGATCCACTGACGCTGAGTTACTATGCGGGTTCGTGGGAGACGACGGAGATCACGGTTCCAGAGAACGAATGGACGCACATTGCTTGGCGCAACAAGGACGATGGCGATCTTGATCTCTTGATTAATGGTGAGAATGTCTTCACGGGCATTGGCGTTTCTTCTGGCCATATCGGCGAAGATGCTCTCTTGAACATTGGGACGCGTCACAATGAGGTTGAAGGGTTCGAAGGTTTGATGGATGACCTGCGCCACTACAATGTGGCCCTGACAGATGAAGAAATTCTGGCGCTGGTTACCCCGGCACCCAGCTTGCCGCCCTTTGTGGGAGTGTGGGCGTTTGATGGTGACGCCTCGGACGGCTCTGGCAACGGCAATGATGGAGAACTCGTGGACGCCGAGTTCAGTGACGACACACCGAGAGGCGACGGCGGGAAATCGCTGCTTCTAGGGGGAGGTTCGCATGTGCTCGTGCCACACTCGGAGTCTCTTAATATCATTGATGCCATCACCATCGCTGCCTGGGTCAAGCCAGAGGGTGAAATCGAGTGGGACGGCGTGATCGGCAAGAATCCCAGTGATGGTTCCGGTGACAATCATGCGGGAAACTACGAATTGCGGATCGAGAATGGCGATAGGTTTCTTCACTTCTTGCACCAGCAGGGAGGTGCCGACGACACGGCGTTCCACCACGGCACAGAATCGATTATCGCCCCCGATATCTGGACGCACATTGCGGTGACCGCGGAGACCGAAAGCGGCGATGTGAATTTTTATATCAATGGCAGTTTGAGTCAGACCTTGGAGGGAATCATTACGATCGATGAATTTCCGACGAACGAGAACCCACTCTTTATCGGATCGCGGGCTGATTTGTTCACACCTTTCGATGGTCTTCTCGACGAAGTCGTCCTCCACAATGCGGTATTGGACGAGACAGAGATCGAGAATCTATTTAATAATGGGCTCCGCCCGCCGGGCGATTCGGATGGTGATGGAATGTCGAATGATTGGGAGGAGACTTTTGGGTTTGATCCTGACGATCCAGCAGATGCCGCTCTGGATGCGGACGGTGATACTTTGACGAATCTTGCTGAGTTTACCCTTCGTACCAATCCCAATGAGAAAGACACCGATATGGACGGGCTTGATGATAGCGTCGAAACCAAGACGGAAGTATGGGTTAGCGCTACTGACACTGGCACCAATCCTGCTCGACCCGACACCGACCGAGACGGGTTGTTAGATGGTGTGGAAACGAACACAGGCACTTATGTGAGTGCGTCTGACACGGGCAGTGATCCTCACAAGAAAGACACCGATGGCGATGGCGCTGCCGATGGACTTGAAGTCCCTAATTTCGATCCCAATGATCCTAGCAGTGTGCCTTCCATTCAGCTGAAAGGTGGCACGTTTGCCATTCGCCATGTGGACTCCTCAGTGACGGTCGATAGCCGTGACGCCACCGAGGCTCTCCTTGCTGGCGATGAAGACGCCGATGAAGGTGATCTTACGGTGCAACGGGCCTTTGTGAATTTCGTGGATGACGTCGCCGCCGGGTTTGTTGATTCCGCCGAAGCTTACCCTCTTTGGGGGCCCGACGGGAACAGTGAAGGCGGCCCCCATCGCGCTGCCAGTGGCGGCGGTGGCCCTAACCACGAGGATTTCGCCATCGAAGTCACAGGCTCGTTTTTTATTCAAGCGCCTGGTGGGACGGTTACCATTGGTATCAACAGTGACGATGGATTTGTGCTATGGATCGATGGCGAGGAAATCGGCGAGGCTGGCAACCGGGGACGGACGGACTCGCTCATGACGGTTGAGCTGACCTCAGGTCAGCATGAACTGCGCATGATCCAATGGGAACGCGGCGGTGGCGCTGGCGGGAACATGTTCATCGGACGCGGCTTTGGAGAGATCACTTCGTTCAATGAAGGTGATTTCGAACTCCTGAATGCTTTCGCGATCGACGAGGCACCCTTGGAAGGTGATGACTCTGATAGTGACAACATGGCCGACCTCTGGGAGAACTTCTACTTTGGCGATCTGAGCCACGTAGGAACCGAGGATGGCGATGCGGATGGTCTTGACGATTTGGGAGAATACGCGAACAAAGGCAATCCTACGGTGAAAGACACGGACGGCGATGGATTGGAAGACGGGCCGGAAGTGAACACGCACAACACCTCGCCTAAGCTGGTCGATTCAGATGGTGATAGCCTTGGCGACGGCGACGAAGTGACCGCCGGCACGGATCCAGCTAAGACCGATACGGATGGAGACTCCTTTGATGACAATGTCGAGAAGGCGTTAGCCACGAATCCAACTGATCCCAACAGCAAACCGACTGCCATCACCCAAGTGAGCGATGGCTTGTGGAGCGCGCCGGAGACTTGGTCGAGCAATGCCGTCCCGGCTGCGGGCAACGACTATGTTGCCGTGGGCACAGTGACATCGACACTCACGAGCGCGGATGGTGACTTCGGAGGTGACTCGCTAACGCTTGTCGGTCCGGATCTCGCACTCGACCTCGCGCACAGCGGCGATGCAATTGTCAATCTAACGTTGAACAATGCGGCCGTGAATTCGACTGCTACGAATTCGCTGGGTGGTACGTTAGAGTTGAAAGGTAGTGTCTCCATCAACGCGGGTGACAACACCCTTTCTCTGGCATCTCCTCTCACCGGAGCAGCCATTCTCAACTTCCAAGGTGGCAGCACTGATTCAGCTGCAGGAAATATCGAGCTGACTGGTGAAAGCAATCACGCCAGTCTCCTCAACATCACAGGCACTGACGTGGCCGGATTTGCTGTCGGCTCGTTAGGCACGGGATCAATCACGCTTGCCAACGGAGGCGTGGCCTTTGGCTACGAGTATAACAATCCCACAGCTCTGATTAAGATTCAGGGTGCCGAATTCCGGATGGTCTTCGCCGCGAATGTGACCGTGGCCGATGTGATCGGGATTGATACCGATGGGAACCAGCTCTTCAGCCTGTTCGAGCTCCTCGGAGGGGCTGGGCCGTATGCCGCAGCGGACATCTTAGCGGCCTTTGGGCTGGACCAAGGCGTCTCTGGAGATGGCATGTTGACCTTGGCGGGGAACACAGGAGACACCGACATCGACGGCCTACAAGATGCGTGGGAGACCGCGAACTTTGGCAACCTGGATGCTGATCCCGCAGGTGATCCAGATGCTGATGGTCTCATCAACCTTGCAGAGGAAGCCGGTGGCACGGATCCAAACGACGGTGGCGATGGTGGTGGTGGCGGTGGTGGCGATGGCGGTGAAGTTGATGATCTCTTACCATCGCTTGAGAACGTGGGCTTCGACGCTGCTGGCGCGTTCGGGGTGACCATTCCAGAAGGAATCACTGCGGACATCGAATACTCGACTGACCTTCAGAATTGGCAGGTCATCGCGACTGAGGTCACCGGGACGGTGAACGAAACCGACGCCGGCCGTATGGCGGCCCCAGCCGGTTACTACCGAGCCAAGCAGTAGGGATAGGCTAACGAACGAACTCAATTAACCAAAGGTCAGCGCACTCGCGCTGACCTTTGAGTGTACGGTGTCAACGATTCGCCTATCAGAAATCCGTAGAAGAAGTGGTGACACTCTTTTGTAGCCAAAGCGCACTGCCCGGAACTGACCAGTTCCGCTACATGGGACGATCATTTCTCTATACGTCCCTAACCTAAGCGAATTGAAATTCCTCATCCAGATCGTGCTGCTAGCTCTCGCCATTGTTGGTGGGGTAGCCTTGGAGCGGTATGCTCTATCATCACCCAAAGACCACCACCAAGCGCTGAACTCAGAGGCCACGATGATGGTCGAGAAGACCTCTACCATCACTCCCGAGTCGCGGGCAGTCAACGCGGCCGAGTTGCAGGACGATCAACCCGTGCCTACAGACTTCGTATCCGCGATCAACGAGGCAGAGCGTTTGAAGACCCACCTCCGCGAGAAACGCAAGCTCTACGAGCAGTGGATCGACGAGGATCCTGCAGTCGCTCTGGCCTATGCCTTGGGTTCAGAAGGCCATTTGCACCTCAAACACGAGGTGATTCACCAGGCCTTCGAACGCTTGACCGAGAAAGACTTGGATCTCGCGTTGGGTGCCTTTGCTAGTTTGAAAACACACCGTCAACGCATGGAAGCGGCCGATGCCATGGCGCGCCACGTGAATCTCACCAAGAGGTTCGAGCTAGCAGATTTCTTCTCCAAGGAAATGCCCAATGCACCGATCGAAGCATTCTATCGGAGATGGGCAGAAACCGCGCCTGCGGAAACGAAGCTGCTCGAATACGCAGAAGCCAATGGGCGAGAGGCTCTCAATGCCGTCGCGGAAGGATGGGTGGTTCGTAATCCTAGCGATGCGCTTAGCAGGGCGACCGCCTTGGACAAGCGTTTGGGAACCACCACCATGGAAATCGTGCTGGGAGCGACGGCAGCCTTGGATCCATCGTTTGCCACAGGCTGGTTCCACAAGCTCAAGCCAGGACCTCGGCGCAATGATGTGGCTAAGGAGATCGCGCATCACTTGGCACAGGACGACATTGATGCTGCTCGAGGCTGGGTAGAGCATCTTGATCCCTCGGCCAAACGCGGCGCCCTGGAGGAGCTCACTTCCGAATGGGCACGCCAGGACCCGCATTCCGCAGGAGAGTTTGCTCTCTCTCTTTCCGATCCCGATGTGCGACGCAAGGCCGTTTCTGAAGTGGCCCATCGTCTAGCTGAAGCAGATCTCGGTACGGCTCTGGATTGGGTGAATGAGTTAGAGGGCGACAATGCCCTGGCCGCCATGCGCGGGATGGTAAGCACCGTGGCCGAGACCAACCCTCAAGCCGCCGCCGACTTAGTCTCTCAGTTAGGCCCCTCAGAGGCTTTCAATGACATGGCAGGCGACCTAGCCAGCCATTGGAGTAAGTTCGACCCACCGGCCGCCGCCAACTGGGTCGCCACTTTGCCGGCAGAAAGCGAAGCTCAGCATCACGCGATCGGACGGGTGGTGGATCATTGGGTGCAGTTGGATCCTGCAGGCGCCTCCGAATGGATTCAGGACCTCCCCCAAGGAGATCTCCAGAACGAGATGCTGCATCACGTCTTCGAGCAATGGCAGGCCCACGATCTGCACGGTGCGGAGGCAGGATTCAACGCAGCCACCCTTTCCAACGAGCAACGGACAGAGCTGCAAGAACTCTTCAAACCAACCAACTAAGCGAGGATATCGTGGAGGACGTGCCCATGCACGTCCGTTAGTCGAACGTTGCGTCCAGCGTAGAGATAAGTCAGTGCCTCATGATCGAGGCCCATGAGATGGAGCACGGTGGCCCAGAGATCGTAGACATTGGTGGGATTCTCCGTGACGTGGTAGCCGAAATCATCGGTCGCTCCGTAGACGGTGCCTCCTCGAATGCCGCCACCGGCGAGCCAGGCGCTGAAACCGTAAGGGTTGTGGTCGCGGCCGTTGCTGCCTTGAGAGAAGGGCGTGCGGCCGAATTCGCCACCCCAGATGACGATCGTTTCGTCCAGAAGACCGCGTTGTTTGAGATCGACGAGGAGGGCCGCAATCGGCTGATCCACTTGGTGCCCCATGGCCCCATGACCACGCTCGAGATCGCCATGCTGATCCCATGGATTGGCCGCGCCTCCTGCACCAATGTTTTCGGTCAAACAGCTCAGCTCAACGAAGCGTACCCCGCTTTCGATCAAGCGCCGGGCAAGCAAGCATTGCCGTCCATAGGCTGCTTTCTGCCGATGGGAATCGTTCATGCCGTAGAGTTCTTTGGTGGCCTCGGTCTCCCCGGATAGATCGATCAGCTCGGGCACGGCGGCTTGCATGCGGTAGGCCGTTTCGTAGTTCTTCACCGCCGCCTCGACTTGGGCGTGTCGGCGCGTGCGTTGGGTGAATTCCTGATCCAGCTCGCGGATGAATCCCAGACGGCGGCGCTGGGAGCTGTCGCGTTCACGCGGTGTGATGTTGGAAACTGGCTCAGAGGCATCACATCGGATGATCGAAGCCTGGTGTTGGGCAGGGAGAAAGCCACTGCTGTAGAGTCCGACGCCACCATGAGGCACCACGGCATTGTCACTTTGAAGAACGACAAAACCGGGGACCTCTCGGTTCTCCGTGCCGAGGCCGTAGTTGATCCACGCGCCAGCGCTTGGATGCCCAATGAAGGGAAATCCGGAGTGCATGACGAAGTTTCCTTGGGCGTGTTCGTTCACTGCGGAAGTCATGGAACGGATCACTGCCAGATCATCCGCGCACCATTCTCCCAGCTTCGGGAACATGGAGCTTATCGAAAGCCCGCTTTGCCCGAACTGATTGAAGGTGAATGGGCTGGGGAATATATTTCCGTTATTATTGAACTGGGTTCGCTCCACTTTCACTGGCATGGGCTTGCCTGCATACCGGTCCAGGGTGGGCTTGTGATCGAAGGAATCGAGGTGGGAAACGCCACCTGACATGTAACAGAAGATGACGTTCTTCGCCTTCGGGCGAGCATGGGCGAGGGGACTGGCGTTATTCGCTTGGAGCAGGCCTGACAGAGCCATCATGCCAAAGCCCGTCGAGCATTGGCTGAGCATTTCACGACGTGAGAGAGAGGTCATCGGATGTAGAGGAATTCTTTGAGGTTGAACATCGCATGCGCAAGATCGGCCCATCCTGAGGGTGCCACGAGATCGGCTTTCATGGCCGCCAACTGTTTCTGGACCGAATCGAGTTCGCCGCGCCACTTGGTTTCGGAGAGGCGCTCTGCTTCTGTCAGGACGGCTTGGCGATCTGCTTCTGTGATGAAGTTGGGATTGTCGGATGCCGTCGCCGCGATCTCTTCGGCAGAAAGGGCTCGGGCATGAAGGGCTGCTCGATCGATCCTGCCTTTCAGCAGATGCTGGCCATCGGGTTCACCATGACGATTCCCAAAGAGGACCTGGGCATCTCCTGATCGGAAGTGAAATGGGCCATCGCTCTTGTAGGGTTTGCCGTAAAGTTTGCCCTCCCGATACCCGGTGACGGTGCCATCAGAAGCATAGACCATGGCCACATGCACAAATCGCTCTTTCGCCTCTTTCTCAGGCTGACCCTGGAAAGATTGAGTCCGAGTGAACCCATTGCTCCCTGACATCCAGTGTCGTTTCTCTTGCTCGGCAAAGACAATGGCGTCGAAAGTAGCGCCTGAAAGATCTTGGACACTGATTACCCCACCGCCTTGCTGCTGAAGCCCATCTAGGCGAACCCAGGCTTCCAGGGTCTTCTCGCGAAGGTGGGTTTCGAGTGGAGCCGTGGAGACAAAGCTTCCTTTGCCATCGAGCACCAAGGCTCCTCCTTCGATCCGTGCTCCTCCATGAGCTTTCCCATGCAATGAACCCAGCTGATCTTGAAGGTCATTGTCAAAGCTCCAATAGGCCAGTGGTTGGATCTTAGATTCACTGCTTTTCTCTTTGATGCCCTGCTTGGTCAATACCCTTTCGGTGATGGTCTTGTCGAGACTACTCAGTCGCCCACTAATCTGGGTCTCGGTGGCTCGCAGCCGCTCATTCAGTTCATCGATAGAGCGTCGAGATTGAATCGATTGATTCAGGTAGGCCCAGGCCTGTGAGGCCTCGCTCTCAGACGCCGAACGGCCAAGGGTCTGAAGGAAAAGGGTATCGATCTTGTCTTCTCCTGTGAGGTTCTTGTCGGCCCAGTGCTCGGCAGTGCGGATGACGAACGGATCATTGAGCATGGTAAGGGATTGCCCTGGGACGTTCGTGACATCTCGTCGGCCCTTGCTGCTTGCAGGGACGGGCGCGTCGAAGATGGCGAGAAACGGATCAAGGTTGTTCCGTTTCACCCGCAGATAGACGCTTCGTCGAGCGCTGTCTCCGTTGACGGCTGGGCCATACATCTCGTCTATTTCTAATCGACCAGAAACGGCGAGCAAGGAATCACGAATAGCTTCCGCGTCCAAGCGTCGAAGATGGGCATGGCTGAGCAGGATATTGTCAGGATCTTGGTCTTCGGCCGTTTCCGAGGGCTCGCTGGAAGCCTTCCATGTCTCGGATGTCACGAGGTGCTTGATCAGAGATTTGATCGAGTAACCTTCCGCCTCGAACCATAAAGCGAGGTGGTCGAGTAATTCGGGGTGCGATGGCTTCTGCCCCAAGCGACCGAAGTTGTCGGGCGTCCGCACCAGCCCTTCTCCAAAGACGTGGTGCCAGATCCGATTCACGATCACACGGCGGGTCAACGGGTTGTCTTTTCTCAGCATATCCTCGGCCAAATCGAGGCGACCGCTGTGGGTCGAATTGTAAGGGGACCCATCAATGGCATCGAGGAAATGGCGAGGCACGGGTTCGCCTGGCATCTTGTGATTTCCTCGCTCAAAGAGGGGCTGATCGTAAGGATCTTTCTCCACCACACCAGGCACCCGAGTGGGCACAGGCAATGCTGACTCTCGTTCGCGGTATCTTGCTAAAAGAGAAGTGACACCGGGGAGATCATCGATGGCATTCGGCAACAGCCCGACCTGCAACGCTTGGTCGAGTAAGAGTGCCTGATCATCGCTGAGCACGCCCGATTCCCAGGCGTCGAGACAAGCCTCAAGCGCTCGCCGATACGCCGATTTGAGACCATTGTTAGACTTTTCGATTTCTTGGACGAGTGGTCTAGCGAACGCATAATCATCACGGGGCAGCGTTTTTCCTTTCTCCACAAGAGCCACCTGCCGCACGCCCAACCAGGAGCGCGGCGCCTTCGTATTTGCCAGAACGGCCTGGTCCGCTGCCGTGGTGATTTCCAAATGCATGTGATCACCTTTCCAATAATCCATGTTGAGGCGCTCCCAGCGCCATTGCCCACCATTCAGCCGTTTCACCGGAAACACTGTGCCATCCCGAGGATAATTCTGGATCGAGTAACGGGCCACCGCGCCTCCGTCACCTGCGACCTGCATCCAGAGATCATAGTCCTTATCCAGCAAGAACCTGGGTGACATCAGCACCCCGCGATCCTTGGAACTCGTCAGATGAGAATACGTCCCCGAGGGGTAGATCCCGGTGAGCACGCGGTCTCCATCGGCGGCGATTGCGAAATCTCCTGCGCGCGACCTGGGCGTCATTTCTTTGCCATCGACCAGCCAGGATTGGAGGTCTGCCTCTGAAGTGAAACTCCAGCCCTTGGCGATCTCGCCTTCGATTGGCACTGCTTTCCACGACTTCAGAGCCTCTTTGAACTCCCGCTCTCCTTTGAGTTTGGCCCAGACGGGATGCAACAGACTGCTCGGTTTGTTCGCGCCTTCGATGGCTTTCTTATTTTCCAAGACACCTGCCACCGATACTGGCAGGAGCCGGTTCCATTCGGCGATCAGTGTGGCTTTCAACTTCGGTTTTAGAGTTCCAAGTTCTTTGCGGGAGGCTTGGACAGACTCTGAGTCTGGGGTGTCGGCGATGATGGATGCTGGAGGGCAGGAAGCGAAGATTCCGTACCAAGCGTAGAAATCCCGTTGGCTGATGGGATCGAATTTGTGGTTATGACAGCGTGCGCAAGAGACCGTCAGGCCGAGGAAGGCTTTGGAAACGACATTGATCTGATCGTCCGTGAACCGAACCTGCTCATCGAGGGCATCCGTCGGCGCGAAGCCGTGATTGACCATCCGTAAATGAGCGGGACCGATGGCCGATTCATTGAGTCTGAGGTCAGAATTCGTCCGTGGATTTGCGATGAGATCACCGGCTAAATGCTCTTTAACCAATTGATTGTAAGGTACATTTCCATTCAGAGCGCGGATCAGGTAGTCCCGGTAGCGCCACGCGTAGGGGATCGCGGGGTCGCCCTCACTTCCGTGGGAGTCTGTGTAGCGCACCCAGTCCATCCAATGCCGCGCCCAGCGCTCGCCGAAGCGTGGTGAATCAAGAAACGAGTCGGCCAGTGCCTCGTAGGCCGTTGGAGATGGGTTGCTCACGAATGCTTTGATTTCTGCTAGAGTCGGCGGCAATCCACGCAGGGCATAACTGAGGCGGCGAATCAGAGTTTCACCATTTGCCTGGCTTGCGGGTTGCAGTCCGTTCTCTGTCAATTTCGCTTGAATGAAACGGTCGACGGTGTGCCCAGTCGTGCCGGGGATTTCCGCTTCACGCAGCGGCTGGAAGCTCCACCAACTTTTGCGTCTCTCCATCACCGCATCCCAGTTCGTATCCTCTTCTTCGGCCTCTGGGGTGGGCGGCGCATCACGAGGATCTGGCGCTCCCATGGCGACCCATTTCTCAAAGTCGGCGATCGTCGAGTCCTCAAATTTCGCTCCCGCCTTGGGCATCTTTAGATCCTCGTGTTCATGGCGAATGACTTGAATGAGCAGGCTGCCAGCGGCATCCCCAGGCACCAGTGCAGGGCCAGTATCGCCACCTTCGAGCAGTGCTTTGCGATGATCGAGCGCGAGGCCTCCCTGGCGTTTGCCTTCTGACCGGTGGCACTCATAGCAATCTTGAGCGAGGACTGGTCGGATTCGGGTTTCGAAGAAGTCTGTCTCTTCAGTCGAAATGGGAGCGGACTTGGCGTGCTGCCATGCCAATAAGAAGATGATGACTCCTGTGGAGAGAGTTCTCGCGAGCATGGTGGCATTCTAAATGGATCCATGCCGACGGGAAAGCCTTTCTGTCAGACCATTCCCGAGACAAGCATGCGTTCGATCAGATGCTCAAACACCCCACGCTCATGTTCGTTCTCCGCTTGATGAAAAGCACGCTCTAAATTCCTCAGCACCCGAAGAAGAATGACCTCAGCGGAAGCCGCTTTGAAAAGTTCGGCGCTGAGAGTCGTGGTCTCAGCCACGGCGGAATCGACCAAATCGTCGGCTGAAACCAACTGACCTGCATTAAAGCAATCGACGAGGATAGGACTCTCTCCACGCGGTATCAGTGATAGGAAATGGCCGGGATAATTGCAACCAGAGATCTTGAACCCAAGGCGTCTTCCGACAAGGATGAACAAGCAGGCCAGGCTGATGGGGTTTCCCTCACCTCGATTGAGCACGGACAACAAACTACTATTTTCCGGCGCATAGTAGTTTATCCGATTTCCAGTGAATCGGCCCTGCGTGAACAGGATATCAACCAATCGAAGGGCCGTGGCGGCGTCTGCTGTGAGTTCCTCTGCCAGCGAATCGAGGGCCTCACTCAAGCGACCAGATCGTAATCTAGAACCGTCGACGTAGTCTGAAATCAGGCCAAGAGCCAGCTCCAATCGATCCATTGGATCGCTTTCTGTTAGAATGTCTTCCCAATGATCGATCAGGGTCTCGCATTTCGCTTCCCGCATCACGCGGCTCATCAGCGCGAATGCGTCAGATGACGGGAGGGGATCTAGCTGCGAGATGTAATCTGGAAGCTCATCCTCGTAATCCAGCAATCGACGAGCAACCGCAGTGCGGACACTCTCAGTATCATCGTCCAAAAGGCGGACAAGTGATGCGAACTCCGATGCTCTAAGCATGATCACCTCCTCTCTTAACTGGGGAGATGGTACGCGGTAGAGGATTTGAACCTCTGACCCCTACCGTGTCAAGGTAATGCTCTACCCCTGAGCTAACCGCGCCTCTGAGTCCGGGGCGGCAATAATATATGGACGCTTCCAGAGCGCAACCGATTTGTTGAGAGTGTCGAATCGCTTTCATGATTCCGGATTGAGATTAGTTTGACCGGTGACAGGCCGCCAGTTCAAGGCACCATCTTGTAAACGTCGCTTTTCGTAGTCGTAGACCGCAGCTTCGAAATAGGGAGCCATGTATGCGGAAGTAGCGATCATGAATGCGGCCATTGTTTTATCTTCAAGAGATCCCTTTTCCAGCTGTTTCGCACGATGATAGAGTAAGCGAGACAAGACCTCTGGAGCATTCTCTGACTCTATTGCGGGGAGGGTCATCCCAAGCGCAAGCCCTTCGTTGATTCGTTGGGCTCGCGGATTCTGAGGGTGAAGCGAAAGACCCAAACCTAGCAGGCGGGCTGCCCACTGATGACGATCCGGTTGCTTTGAGTGAATGAGTGTGTTGGCAACGTAAGCCGCAAGTTGGTTACTTGTGGTCTCCCTCTCCAGAGCAAGCATGGTTAGCTTCTTAGCATCGACCCAGTGCGTCTGGGGATGAGCGAGTTTGTGTGTCTGAGCGTAGGTAACTCCCGCACTCAAGATGAGCGTCAAAATTAATCCTAAGCGATTGATGTTCATTATCTTAGGGCTAGGAAATACTCCTGGAAATCGGTGCAGAGGCTCCTTCATGGAGAATCTGCACTCGATGTGAGAGCCCGAGGCTTCCCGCATAATAGATCAGCCGCTCTAGAGGTTCATGCATGGGCTCCCCGCCTAGCGGAAATGAGCCGTAGTGCATGGGAGACATGTCCTTTGCTCCCAGAGCCAGAAAGGAATCGATCGCTTCCTCAGGATTCATATGCACTTGTCGACCACTGGGTGAATCGTAGGCACCAATGGGCATGAGGGCCAGATCAATGTTATCAAATCGACTGCCTATCTCGTTGAATCCTTCAAACGCAGCACTGTCTCCGCAATGGAAGACGGTACGTTTGGGGCCTTGAAGCATGTATCCTCCAAATCCGCGATGTAGGTCATGTACGTAACGCGCTCCCCAGTGCTTGGCAGGTGTGAAGGTGATGCGCAGATTGTCGATCTCGAATTCATCCCACCAATCCATTTCCACGGGCTTCAGATTGAGTCGGCGGACTAAACTTGAGACACCTTTGGGCAAGAGAATCGGCTGGCCATCGGCAATCTTCTCAAGCGATTTCAGATGCAAGTGGTCGTAATGCGCGTGAGTGATCAGGATGAGATCGATGGGAGGAAGATCACCCAGCGCAAGCCCAGGGCGACGCACGCGTTTGAAAATGCTGTGCCACATCGCCCAATTGGGATCGACCAAGACATTCAGGCCGCCGGTTTGAATCAGAAACGTGGCGTGACCTATCCAGGTGACTTGATCCAGCCCGGACTCAGGGAGAGGACTCAAAACAGGTTGGGAGTCTCCCGTGCGCTGGGCGAACATTGATGGAATGACAATGTTTCGGAGGAAACGATAATTCCTTTGCTGCCAGCCGTTGGAGGGAAGAAGACCAATCTGGTTGGCGTTTTCCGAATCCAAGCCACCTTGACGCAAGAATTTGCCCTTGTCCTTCATGTGCCGGACAAAGCTATTCAGTCGGCTGGTCTCTTTCGGAACAATCACGAGTGATGATAATTTCTATATCTAAACTGTATGAAAAGCCGTGATATTTCAAGAGATAAGCGCTCCCACCGTCGAATCGTTCGCCAAGAGCTGCGAAATTTGTCTCCAGAGGCTCGGGAGGCGGGATCGATGGCCATTGTAGGACAGTTGGATGAGTTCATGGCCGGGATGTGTGGGGGAACGGTCCTACTCTATGCCGCGTTACCGTTAGAAGCCAACGTCTGGGAGATTATTCAAAAGAGACCGCAATTCCGTTATGCACTTCCTCGAGTGATCAGCGATAGCGATAGTCTGGAGTGTCATGCCTTTACCAATCGAGGCGTGGATCTGTTAGTCGGCGCATTTGGAATCGAAGAGCCACGTCCGGAAGTGTGTCCGTCAGTCGAGCTGACGGAACTCAATCTCATCATCGCTCCTGCTCTGGCATTGACGCCAAATGGCAAGAGGCTAGGAAAGGGGGGCGGGTATTATGACCGTTTGTTAGGTGATCCTGATTTGAGCGCGACCATCGTCGCCGTTGGTTTCGATTGTCAGGTCTTTGATGATCTTCCGATGGAGCCACATGATCAGTCTGTGGACGTGGTTATAACAGAGTCTCACCGGTGGAGCCCTGGGATTGTCGACAAGTAGGGCTAGTTAAGTCGTGCTTCTAATCTCATCGTGAAATTCCATGTTGAAGTCCTCTCAGGGGCTTGAAGGCGAGTTAAGAGCGCTCTTGCAAATGAGTTGCGGGTTTGCGAACAACACCAGAAATATCGCAGGGTGATTATATAAAACGCTGACCCTTGGGGAATTCCCGCTCTTTCCGTGAGAATACTCGCATAAACGAGTTGCAGATATCCGGCGCGGCATGGTTTGGTAGAGGCATCCCAATTGTTGGGACCAGTTGGAAAGATCTTACCACTCACATTCCGGGAATAAATTCCGGCGTTTTAGCTAACTCGTGAGTGGGAAGTTCTCATGAGTCGGCTGACTGATTTCGTAGTTGAGCAATCTTCCCTTTCGACAGCTCGAT
>JBLHHN010000057.1:0-23937 GCA_047616785.1 Verrucomicrobiales bacterium | reverse complement strand
AGCACTTAAACTGGTGTTCTAAGGGTTTCGTGACGCGTGTTGGCCCAGAACGCCTAAAGATTCGATCACACTTGCGCCTTTCCATCCCTTATATACCAAGAGATTTGGCGTATTCTCCCAGGCACTATCTAGCAATTTTCAAGTGTTTGATGAAGGGACTTTCAATACCAGCCTTGGCTACTTTACAGGAACCGCCAATTTGGACAGCTCGCAGAATTCAGATAGTCTGGCAGCCAATCCTGTGACGGTGTTTCCAGAGAACACTCAGGCTTACATTTGGATTTCGAATGGCGAGCCAGCGGGCTCGACGTCGGCGGAATGGGCCATCCTAACGAATACGAACTGGAGATTTCCTAACGGAGACACTCATGCAGGAGGGCCTGTAGAGTGGAATCTGTCGGATGCTGGCACCACCGCCCTCTTTGGCACTCTCAGTGGAGAGGCACCAGGGCTTGGTGAAACGACGACTCCTGGAGGAGGGTTCACCGTGCAAACAGCGACCTTCATTTCTGAGCCGGGAGTCACGTCTCTCTTTTTGTTAGGTCTGATCATGGGTCTCTTGCGACGCTCTCGCAGCAACAGCATTTAAGTGAAGATGAGCGCGGCGATACACATAGAGCCAACCTCGGAAACGGTGGAGAAACGTAGGCATCCGTTTGAAAGCCAGCGCCCTGAGACTTCTCGATTGAAGTCGATGATGTGTGCACCGGTGGTCAGGATGGAGCGCGGTGAGCTAACGCGATGGTCTGGTGATATACCGATCAAATGCGATCATTGCGGGGAGATTCATTTCTATCATAAAGATATTTCAACAGGAATAGGCGAATGTTGGGATTGTCAGGCACCGTTGTCATTGGATCTTGCATTGCCTGCCAGTGGCGCCTCATTGACCCGCTTCTACTTGGACGCCGAGGGCAACTTCGTGGGAAGCGATGATTTATGGGAGGAAGTGACCCATCTTGAGAGTCGCCAAGTGACAGGGATGGACTGGACGTCCTGCATTTGTGAGAGTCACTTTGATATCCTTCATGAGAAGTGGCTCAGGATGATGGGGGGCGACGGGTCGTTCATAGAATTCGTAGATCTGCTTGGGGCGGAGGGTAGGGAGAAACCAGCGTAATTGACCGTGCGGCGTATTCCAGACGCGGCGTCCGCCACCTTCGAAGGGAAGTTCGTGCTCATGGATGCCGAAGTGGCATCTAACGAGAATGCCAATTGGTCTCGCGTTGGAGCGATGTTAGGAATAGCCTTTGGAGTGGTCGTTCTTGGGTGTGCCGCCGCCTCCGTCTGGACGTTGGAGTCGCCTGGCGAAGGGGTGGAACCTTTGATCGTGGAGTCCGGTTTGAAATCATCCATAACCGCGAGATTGGATGAGGCTGCGGAACTTGTGCGGCGATTCCATCAAGCTGGGACGGCGGAAGCGAAGGGTCGTTTCGTCTTGCCCTTCCCTTCGATAGAGTCATTCTTGGATTTTCACTATTCCGTTCAAGGCAAGGAACCGAGCAAGGTCGTGGCATTCACCAACATGGGCATTTATGAGACGGGTAGTCGTCGCTTCTGTGCTTTGCAGGGGCACTATGAACGCGGTAATCCTTTCCTGGCCATGGTGGAGGCGCTGCCTGGCGGAGATTTGAAGACGGATTGGCAGGCGTTCAAGGGAATGGGAGAGGTGACGTGGTCTGATTTCTTAACAAACACATCTTATCGCAATGTTATCATGAGATTGCTCGCCATGCCAGACGATTATTTCGCCTATGACTATGCGGACGATGGCGAATATGCATGCTATCGCCTCGCTGATATCAGTGAAGAGAAGCCTTGCTACGGGTACGTGCGGCGGAGGTCGGTGGCGGGCCAAGAACTCGCCAAGCTCTATGGGCAAACGCGCGCCATCTACTTGGGAAGTGGATCGGTCCAATCGTCCGTTCCGATCTCGGCGGTGGTTCCATCGACGCAACGCGCAACGCGCAACGCGTAACGCTGAAAGTCTCTGCGCCAGTCGGGACAACCGCATCGCGAGGGGATACAGTATAAGTCATGATAGATGAACTCGTGCATAAAGACTGGGTAGGCACGCCGAGCAAGTCTGTGCAAACCTCTCTGGATTTAGCGGCGCTAGACAATCTCTGATGCTGAACAGACTAACGGACTAACAGACTAACAGGCGTATGGTTGGGAGTGCTGATGTTTGGAAGCATGATAGACCTGGCATGGGGTGGCAAGATCATTTGGCGCAGTCTTGCAAAGCCACATGTGACGAGTGATGGGCATCCGTTGGATGCGGAGATGGTGTTTGAGCTAGGCGTTTTCAAGGATGGCTTCGTACCTTCGGCAACGAATACGGCAGAGTGAGCCGGACATTGGCAGGCAGCCGCGATCACTCCCTTCGTAGAGGATCCTGGCTGGTTCAGTGACACGTTTGTTGTGACAGGGAATGTTACCCCTTTCGTGGTGGGCACTCAAGGATACATCTGGGGGCGCCTAACGAGCGGTGGGCCAGCCGAATGGATTTTATTGACGGCGTCCGCTTGGCGATGGCCAAACGATGACCCATTGGCATTCTCGGTGACATGGTCGACGACTTCGGCAGACGAAGCGATCGTGGGTACCATTGACCCTGACGGAGAGATCTATCCTCAAACGGGCAGAGTGGAAGCGGCCGCGGTGCCTCAGCGCACCGCGGAAATATGGCGCGAGCTCCACTTTGACGTGGGTGAAGCTACAGATCCAAGCATCTCAGGTTGGGAGTCAGATCCAGATGGGGATGGCGTCTCCAATCATCTCGATTACGCAATCTCATCCAATCCTAGACGCTCTGACGCATCGCTGGGGCCATGGGAGATCTCGGGCGAAGAGGATGCTTTGGTGGTCACACAGCCGAGGAACCCAAATCGAGCTGACGTTTCCCTTGTGGCTGAATTCAGCGAGAATCTACAGACGTGGTCGACCACTCTGCCTGCGTTGTGGACGCTCTTGGCCGATGACAGTTCAGGCCAAGTCTTTCAATGGAAAGGGGCTGCAGGGCAGGCCTTTCTAAGAATCCGGGCGAACTGGTAAGATATTCCGGTTGATATATTAGATGCGGTAATTATTGTAAATATTAATGAATTGCTTACTCATCTCACGTATTTGGGCCTTGCCAGCGAGCCACCCCCCAGCAAATCAAGCGGTGATCACGTTTGAGCCATTTCATTCTTAAGCTTAGATTCAATGGGATTGACTGCTGTGCACATCCGCGTTACGGCGACCTTTACCGTCGAGCCTTTGCAAGAGAGTTTGCAATTCTGGCTGGACAGACTGGGGAGCCAGGCAGAGATCCAGTTTGGAGGCTACAATCAAGCTTTTCAGGAACTGATGCGGCCTGCCAGTTCTGGCGATGGTTGTATAGCTAGGGTCTTCTTGATCCGACCAGAAGACTTCGGACGATTTTCCAAGGAAGGCGAATCGGATGGCCGTGTCTTGATCGAACAAGCCGAGAAAGAACTGATCGATGCGTTGAACGGCGTGACGGCACCGACCACGGTGATCTTCTGTCCGGGCACAACCACGAACACCACGGAGCAACGAGTCTGCGAAGCACTGACAGAGCACTACAAGGTGCAGGTGATCACATCGGAGGAGATCGTGGAGCGTTACCCTGTTTCGAAACTTCATGATACTAATAGTGATCGTGAGTGGCACATTCCCTACACGCCGGAATTCTACGCTGCTCTGAGCACGGTCATCGCGCGGCATTGTCTGCGCGACTTCTTGCCAACTCCCAAGGTGTTGGTTCTCGATGCTGACAACACGCTTTGGAAAGGCGCGGTTGGAGAATTGGGGAGTGCCGAAGTAGAGATCTCGACCCCCTATGAGGCGGTCCAGAGACTTGCATTGATGCAGAAAGAAGAGGGATTGTTGATTGCCATTTGCAGCAAGAATGTGGAGGCCGATGTTCGCCAAGTCTTCGAGACGCGCTCTGACATGATCATCAAGTCGGAGGATGTTGTTGCGTGGAAAGTGAATTGGGCGGCAAAGTCAGACAACCTAAGAGAGTTGGCGGCTGAGCTGAGCGTTGGGCTGGATAGCTTCATCTTTGTCGACGACAACCCGATGGAATGCGCGGAGGTGTCGGAGCGTTGTCCTGAGGTATTGACCTTGCATTTACCGGAAGATCCGGATGAGATTCCATCTTTTCTAGAGCATGTCTGGGCTTTTGATTCTGTGGGTGTGACGACTACGGACTCAGAGCGCACCGAACTTTATCAGCAGGAACGTGAGCGGAAAGAGTTCGAAAGTCAGTCCGACAATTACGCCACTTTCTTGGCGGGGCTTCAGCTGGAGATCACGTCTGTTCCGATCACGAAAGAACAGATTCCTCGCCTGGCTCAGCTCACCCAACGCACCAATCAATTCAACGCCACGACCCGCCGATTCATGGAAGGCGAAGTCCAAGAATGGTTAGGCGCGGCGAATCGTGCAGTGCGCTTGTTCCAAGTGACGGATCGTTTCGGAGACTATGGCATCACCGGTCTGCTCATGGTAGAAGCCCAGGAAGGCGTGCTTCATGTCGAGAACTTCCTCCTAAGTTGTCGTGTGTTAGGCAAAGGTGTCGAACACGCCCTGGTGCGAACGCTAGCCGAGCTTGCGGATACGCTGGCCTGTGATCGTATTCGAGTGGTCGTCACCCAGACGGAAAGAAATCAACCGGTACGCGATTTCTTTGCGCAGTCCTTGGGAGTCTTTACCTTGTCGAAGGTAGGTGAAACCGTCTTGTATCAGTTCACCTCGAAGGAGGTTCGGGCACTTCATCTTGATCCGTCAAAGAAAGTGACATCGAGCGCGTCGACGGAGAAGTCTGCTTCGACGACTTCTTCGAGTGACCGAGCGTATTCTGAGCTGATCCAGCGAATTGCCACAGAATGGCGTCGCCCGGATTCCGTTCTAGCAAGTCTAGAAACGACTAGGGTTCGCCCAGATCTGAAGAGAGCCTATGTCGCGCCGACCACAGAGGCGGAGATTGCCCTCGCAGAGATCTGGCAATCCATCTTGAGGCTTGATCGGGTGGGCATGGATGATCGATTCTTCGATCTCGGCGGCCAATCCATTCTCGCCACCCGGCTTGTCTCGCGCATTGCCGATCGTTTTCAGGTCCAGCTTTCTCTTCGCGCGATCTTCGAAGCGCCGACCATTCGAGAGCAGTGCGCTTTGATTGGCGGGAGTGAAACGATCGCTGTGTCTGAGATCACCGTGCATCCTGATCGGAACACGTCGGCGTTGTCTCCGGCGCAGGAGCGGCTCTGGTTCTTGGATCAGTTTGAGAAGGGCCTGTCTGCCTACAATATCCCGGTGGCTTTCCGTTTGAAGGGCTCACTGGATGTGGCAGCGCTGCAAAAGGCATTTGAAACCATTGTCAGGCGTCATGAAGTGTTAGGGGCACGGTTTCCCGCTCAGGAAGGGCGTGCAATCCAGCATCGCCAGGATGATCCCACTTTCGGCTGGAAACATCTGCATGCGGCAGATGGAAACGCTGTGTGCGAGGAAGCGACGACGCCATTTGACCTGGAAAATGGTCCTCTCTTGCGTGCGGTGCTGGTGGAGGAAGCTTCGGACGCGTTCCTTCTCGTGATCAATGTCCATCACATTGCCTCCGATGGATGGTCGACGCAGGTGCTACTGGAAGAGTTAGGATCGGCGTATGCGAAGGAGTCGCTAGCGCCTTTGACAGTGCAGTATGCGGACTACGCGCCCTGGCAGCGTGGACGGACCTTTGATTCGGAGCTTGCCTATTGGAAAGGGCAACTTGCGGGAGCCGCCAATGTACTAGAAATGCCGACAGATTTCCCGAGGCAAGCGAGCGTGACGTATCGCGGTGACGTTGTCCGTGCGCAGCTCTCAAGTCAGCTGACAGCGAATCTCGAAGCAGTTGCGAAACAGGAGGATGTGACCGTTTATATGGTCTTGTTAGCGGTATTTCAGACACTACTTCATCGCTATTCGGGGCAGGAAGATGTGCTTATCGGGACGCCGATCTCAGGCCGGAATCGGCAGGAAATTGAGCCACTCATTGGGTGCTTCATCAATACCTTGGTCATCCGCAGCGCACCAGAAGGTAGCAAGGCATTCTGCGATTTCCTAACAGAGATTAAGAGCACTGTTTTGGAAGCCTATGAACACCAGAATGTGCCCTTTGATCGCTTGGTCGATGAACTGAGTTTGCCTCGAAATCTCAGCCACACGCCTTTGTTCCAAGTCATGTTCGTGCTGCAGAACACGGAGGCACAGGAGCTGACGCTGCCGGGTGTGGCGGTCACGCCAGAGACTGTCCACAATGGTGGCGCGAAGACGGATCTCGTTCTCGAACTCACTCCTGCCGACGGCGGTTATGCGCTTTGTCTGGAGTACAACACGGATCTCTATCGTGAGGCTACCGCCGACTGTTTGCTTGGGCATTTTAATCAGTTGCTGGAATCAATATGTGAAGATTCTGAGCAAGCGTTAGGAGCTCTGCCCATGCTCCCGGCCGATGAACGTGTTGCCCTTCTCACCGAGCCTAACCGAGATCTGCAGGTCTTCCCGGCGCAGGATTGTCTGCATCAGATCTTTGAAAGGAAAGCCCTTGAGGTGCCAGAGAGATGCGCGGTCAGCTACGACGGTGATCTTCTCTCCTATCGCGACCTTGACAAACGCTCGAATCAGTTAGCTCACCTGCTTGTTGCGCATGGGGCAGGGCCAGATGTCCTGATCGGAATCTGCATGGATCGTTCGGTGGACTTGGTTGTCGGGTTGTTAGCTATTCTTAAATCAGGAAGTGCGTATCTGCCCATTGATCTGAGTTACCCGCCTGATCGCTTGGCGTTCATGTTGAATGATGCCAAAGCTCCCGTGCTTCTGACCCAGAGTTCTCTTGAGAAGGACTTGCTAGAGAATCAGGCTAAAGTGTTGTTCTTGGATCAGTTAGACTTAGAAGGCCACACCGCAGATTCTCTGGAGGTCAACGTTTCGCCGGAGAATCTCGCCTACGTCATCTACACGTCGGGTTCCACAGGCTTGCCGAAAGGTGTGCTTGTCACCCATCATAATGTGGTAAGGCTATTCCAAGCCACGGACGCGTGGTTCAAGTTCGATGAGAAAGACGTGTGGACGCTGTTTCACTCTTACGCCTTTGATTTCTCGGTATGGGAGCTGTGGGGCGCCCTGCTCTATGGCGGCCGGTTGGTCGTGCCTCCGCATCTCGTGAGCCGGTCGCCGGAAGATTTCTACAAGCTCCTCAGTGATGAAAAGGTGACAGTGCTCAACCAAACACCTTCCGCATTCCGACAATTGATTCAGGCGGAAGAAGAAGCTTCCGTCAAACTGACTCTATCATTGCGCACCATCATCTTCGGTGGGGAAGCCTTGGAGATGCCGACTCTGAAACCGTGGTTTGATCGCCATGGTGATGAGACGCCTTTGTTGGTGAATATGTATGGCATCACCGAGACCACGGTGCACGTGACCTATCGTCCGCTCTCTGCGGGAGACATGGATCGTGGTAGTGTGATTGGTGAGCGGATCCCTGATCTTGAGCTCTACATTCTTGACACTAACAAAGAGCCTGTGCCCCTGGGCGTGCCAGGGGAGATGTATGTGGGCGGGGCAGGATTGGCACGGGGCTATCTGAATCGTGAAGAACTCACGGCTCAGCGGTTCATCCAGCATCCGTTCTCGGATGACCCACAAGCGCGGCTCTACCGCACGGGTGACTTGGCCAGGTTTATCCCGGGCTACGATGTTGATTACTTGGGTAGGATCGATCTTCAGGTGAAGATTCGTGGGTTCCGCATCGAGCTTGGTGAGATCGAGAATGTACTTAATCAGCATCCTCAAGTGCGTGAGGCGGTCGTTCTGGCTCGAGAAGATCAGCCGGGCGACAAGCGATTGGCCGGTTACATCGTGTCGAACGGGACGCCGCCTTCGATCGAAGAGCTTCGCCAAACCTTGAAGCTGAAGGTTCCGGATTACATGGTGCCGAGCGGCTTTGTGTATCTGGCAGAATTCCCTCTGACACCCAATGGCAAATTGGATCGCAAAGCATTGACGGCACCAGAGTCTGATCGTCCTGATTTGGACTCGCTCTATGTCGCACCGACGTCCGAAGCGGAGCAGGTCATCGCTAGGATCTGGATGGAGGTCCTCCGCGTGGAGCAGGTGGGCGTGGATGACAATTTCTTCGAGCTGGGCGGTGATTCCATCCTCAGCATTCAGATCATCAGCAAGTGCCGCAAGGCTGGCTACGCGCTGTCGCCCAAGCATTTGTTTGATTACCAGACGGTAGCTGAGCTTGCGCATGCCGCACAAACGTTAGATGCCTCCGTAGCGACGGTGGCCTCTGCGCTACCCACGGGCCCGTTTAGCCTGACGCCGATCCAGTCCTGGTTCTTTGAGAAGGATTTCGAAGGCGCGGATCATTGGAATCAGGCCTTTCTCTTTGATGTCTCAGAATCGCTTGATACAGATCGTCTGCGTGAAGCACTACGAGAGCTCTGTGAACATCATGATGCTCTGAGACTGACATTCGAACGTCCCGGCGAACAGTTCTATGGCCAAGCCCCTTCGGCGAATCTCCTATCAACTGCGGACCTCGACATTTCCAAAGGCGAGTTGGTTCGCGCGGTCTATTCCGAAGAACAGCGTCAGCTGCTCTTGGTGATTCATCATTTGGCGGTCGATGGCGTTTCCTGGCGCATTCTCATTGAGGATCTGGAAGCGTTGCTGCGCGGACAATCGCTACCAACAAAGACGTCGTCATTTGCCGACTGGCAGAAAGCTCTGACAAAGTACACACCAGTTTCGGAGTTCTGGAAGAATCAGGTCATCAGACCCACCACGATTCCGCAGGATTCCAGCAGTCGCGGGATCAATACGGAGGAATCGGGAGGGACTCTGACAGTCCAACTCACGGAGACTGAGACTCAAGATCTACTCACGAAAGTACCGGCGATTCACGGCACGCAGGTCAATGATGTTCTTTTGGCTGCTTTGAGCGTCGCTTTGAAACAGAACCAGCTTTGTTTCGATCTTGAGGGGCATGGGCGCGAGGATCTTGGTGGCGATCCCTTGGATCTTTCTAGGACGGTGGGATGGTTCACTTCCATTTATCCGGTCGTGTTAGATCTTCCGGAGAAGGCTTCTTTGGTCGAGCGGCTGACCTTGGTCAAGGAACAGCTCGCGGCGATCCCTAACCATGGTATCGACTACAGCATTCTTCGCTATCTCAGACCGGGCACCCTGCCTGAACAAGAAGAACGCAAGTTGGTCTTTAATTACCTTGGCCGCATGGATCAGATGACCCGCGATCTGAAACTGTTCAAAGTCTCCTCGGATTCGACGGGACCTTGGCACAGTTCAAAGGCCAAGCGCACCCATGAATTGGAAGTGAATGCCATGGTCATTCATGACCGCTTGCAGATCTCTTGGACGTTCAGTCGTCATCTGCATCAAGAGTCCACGATCCAAGAGATCGCTGATCGCTATGCTGAGGCACTTCGCGAGTTGATAGGTAAGAAGGCGGTGAATGTGCAGCGTTTCGCGCTCTCGCCGATGCAGGAACTGTTCTACAATATCGGATCGACCCGTCCAAACTATCAATTTGATCAATGGCACTGCCATTTGCGTGGGCCTCTCGATACCGAGCGTTTCAAATCCGCTTGGAATACCGTGATCAATCGCCATTCCATTCTACGGTCTACTTTCGATAGTGATAGGCAGACGGTGCACGCAGAGGTGGCGCCGGTCTGGCAGGAGGTGACGACCTCGGATACGAATGTGTTGTTAGTGCAAGACAAGCTGGTCTCCAACGATCTTTCCACGCCGTCCCTTTCTCGTTTCACCTTGGCAAGGATCAGTCCGGAAGAGCATTTCTTCATTTGGAGCCTTCCCGATCTTCAAATGGACGGCTGGTCTTGGCCGATCGTTTTCGCTGAAGTGTCAGAAGTCTATCGTGGAGGATCTTTGGAGGCTGCGCATCCCTATCACGATTACCTCCGGTGGCTCGAGGCTCAGGACCAGTCTGGCACAGAAGCGTTCTGGAAGAAGACCCTTGTTGGTTTCAAGCATGTGACGCCTATTCCGACAGACGTTGTTCACAGAAAGGCTTATCGTAGTGTGAGTGAAGCGCATGCGAAGTTGGACGGTGCTTTGACATCGGTCGCGCGAAGGTTGCGGACCACGCCGGGAGCCTTGATACAGGCGGCGTGGGGGATTCTCCTCAGTGGTGCGAGCGGGCAAGATGATGTCATCTTTGGAACAGCGTTCTCTGGTCGGCCAGCGGAACTGGATGAGGCAAGTGGAATCGTGGGTCCTTTCACGAACAACCTCCCAGTTCGAGTCAAGACTCTATCAGAGCAACCTGTGGCCGAGTTGGCACGCCAACTGCAAGGGGATCTCTTCGTGCTCAATGCCTACCAGCATACGCCGATCACAGATGTTCAAGAGTGGAGTGAGTTGCCATGGAGTGAGCGGCTTTTTGAGAGCTTGGTCGTGTTTCAGAATTATCAAGTGAGTGACTCGGCGCGTCGATTGAGCGATGAGGTTGCTATTGAGGAGTTCGAAGGGCCCGTCCATACGAATTACCCTCTGACATTGATCGCGACGCCGGGCGATCAATTGGACCTGAATCTGATCTATCAAGAGAGCGCGTGCACGGCGGCTCAAGCGGAATCGATTGTCAGAAATCTCAGCGTGATTCTCGGAGAGATCTTGGCGCGGCCTGAGATCACCACGGGTGAACTACGTGATGGTGTTTCTGTGAGGGGTGGTGCGTCTCTGGCGGATCGGCCGGTTTCCTCGAATCACATTGCGCCTAGGACTGCCCTGGAGAAGCAGATAGCGGACGTTTGGAAACTCGCGTTCGGTCTAGACCGCGTGAGTGTGGAGGATAATTTCTTCGATCTTGGTGGCCATTCGTTGCTCATGGCGCGGGTGCATGGGCGCATCTCTTCGGTGATCGATCAGCCCTTGTCGGTGGTGGAGATGTTCCAGTTTCCCACGATACGATCCTTGGCCAAGCATATCGAACCGAGTTCTAGCACGACTTCAAAGGTCTCCACTCAAGCCGCGCGTGTCGATGCTAGTGAAGGCGTTGCTATCGTCGGGATGGCGGGGCGATTCCCTGGCGCAGCCGATGTGGATGCCCTATGGAAGATCCTCACAGAAGGGCAGGAAACGATCACCACTTTCGACAAGAGCGAAGTTGTCTCTGGAGAAGCGGTGGAGGATCCGGACTACATCCCACGGCGTGGTGTCTTGGAGCACCCGGATCATTTCGATGCAGCCTTCTTCAACATCAGCCCTAACGAAGCGAAAGTCACGGACCCGCAACAACGCGTCTTTCTTGAGAGTGCTTGGTCCGCGATGGAACATGCGGGCTATGATCCTCAGCAGATCGATGGGCCTGTGGGCGTGTATGCCGGGATGGGCAACAACACCTATTATCTGAACAACGTGCATCACAATCTTGAGCTCCGTGATCTCGTGGGCTCCGAGATGGTGATGATTGGCAATGAGAAGGACTACCTGGCCACCCGGGTGGCTTACAAATTGAATCTCAGTGGTCCCGCCATGAACGTTTACACGGCTTGTTCAACTTCACTTGTAGCGGTTTGTGAGGCTGTTCGTGGTTTGTTAGCCGGTCAATGTGAGATGGCTTTGGCAGGCGGTGTGTCAGTGAAGTTTCCCCAAGAGCGCGGCTATCTCTATGAAGAAGGGAGCCTTTTCTCGTCGGATGGTCATTGCCGTTCCTTCGATGCGGAGGCGCGAGGCACGGTGTTTAGCAATGGCGTGGGCGTTGTCGTGCTCAAGCGGGTGAGCGATGCGCTGCGTGATGGCGATCAGATCTACGCCGTCATTCGTGGGACGGGTGTGAACAATGATGGCTCGGACAAGGTGAGTTTCACCGCTCCAAGTGTCGATGGTCAGGCCGCAGCGATTGAGATGGCGCACCGCGAGGCAAACATTTCGGCTGAGACCATCTCCTATGTGGAAGCGCACGGAACCGGCACGCCGCTCGGCGATCCGATCGAAGTGGCGGGCCTCACCAAAGCGTTTCGTGTGGGCACGGAGAAACAAGCTTTCTGTGGGCTTGGTTCGCTGAAGACAAACATCGGTCACCTGGACGCAGCCGCGGGTGTGGCCGGATTGATCAAGACGACCCTGGCATTGCATCACAAGCAGATCCCGGCGACCCTGCATCAAACGAAGCCGCATCCGAATCTTGGGTTGGAAGGTAGCCCATTTCGAATCATAGATAGGCAAGAGGCCTGGGCTCAGGGTGAGAATCCACGTCGCGCGGGGGTGAGTTCGTTAGGGATCGGTGGCACCAATGTACATGTGGTGCTGGAGGAAGCTCCCTCTCCTAAGACCGTGCCTGATGAATCGGAGGAGCCGCAATTACTCCTTCTTTCCACCAAGACAGAGTCGGCTCTCGAGGTCCAGCGCGAGAATCTGGTAAAGCATTTGCAGGATCATCCTGGAGTGAACTTGGCGGATCTCGCATTCACTCTCAAAGTTGGGCGGCAAGCGTTCAGTCATCGGTTGGCCTTGGTCGCGGTCTCTATAGAGGATGCTCTAACGCAACTTCAGGCCAACGATCCCAAAGTCCTTGGCAAGCGGCATCAGGACCAACGTGAGCGCCCGGTCACTTTCATGTTCCCGGGTCAAGGGGCGCAGCATTTCGGTATGGGGGCAGGTCTCTATGATAGTGAACCTGTCTTCCGCGAAGTGGTGGATCATTGCGCCGATATCCTTGAGCCTCTAATCGGTCTTGATCTGCGAGAAGTGCTCTATCGGCAGGATGCAGACGAGGCCAACGCGCTTCTTCAAGAGACCCGAGTCACGCAGCCAGCGCTCTTTGTGACGGAGTATGCGATGGCCAAGCTGTGGTTGTCATGGGGCATTAGCCCGAGCACGATGATCGGCCACAGCGTCGGTGAATACGTGGCTGGTTGTCTTGCTGGTGTCTTTACATTGGAAGAAGGACTATCACTGGTCGCACACCGGGCGAAACTGGTGCAATCGCAGCCTTCTGGAACGATGTTAGCCATCCGGAAACCGGAAGCAGAGTTGAGTGCTTTGTTGGGCAATGATATTGATGTTGCGGCGGTGAACTCGCCCGCTTTGACGGTCGTCGCTGGTGACTTTGACGCCATTGAGGCACTGGAAGTGACCTTAAAAAAGCAGGGCATTGTCGCCAAGCGCTTGCGGACGTCGCATGCCTTTCATTCATACATGATGGATCCTGTAGTGGCGCCTTTCACGGAGATCCTCAGTGCGATCGAGCTCAAGAAACCGACGATCCCTTATGTCTCAAATGTCACCTCGCAGTGGATCAGTGATGAAGAGGCGGTCGACCCTTCTTACTGGGCTGGTCATGTACGACAGACCGTTCGCTTTACGGATGGGATTGGCAGATTGATGCAGGAGACGGACGGCATCTTCTTGGAAGTCGGCCATGGCACGACTCTGTCCAATTTCGCTCGCCAGCATCCGCAGCGTGACAAGCAACAGCCTGTCATCAGTTCAGTGCCCGCTTTCAAAGACGTGCGAGATGAAGAGAAGCGTTTCGTTCTTAAAGCGTTAGGCGATCTTTGGCTCGATGGCGCGGCCATCGATTGGATTACCGTTTACGCAGGGCAGGAACGCAGACGCATTCCATTGCCAACCTATCCTTTTGAGCGTGTCAGCTACTGTGCGCCTGCTCTGGCACAGATCGAAGAATATTCACCTATTGTCGCGGAAAGAACGCCACTGCCGCAGATTGAAACGTCCCCTATTGCCATGGTTAACTCTATCTCCATCAGCCGTCACGATCACCTAACGACGGAGTTGCAAGAACAGGTGAGTCGGTTGAGTGGTCTGGAAACGTCGGTATTGGATCCTGCGACGTCCTTTCTCGACCTGGGATTTGATTCGCTTTTCCTCACTCAAGCGAGCCTTGTCCTCAAGAAACATTTCGGGCTGAAGATCACCTTCCGTCAGCTGATGGAGGATCTCACGACGATTGACGATCTCGCCACGCATCTGGATGCCAAGCTTCCTTCAGACAAGTTTGCGCCCGTCGCTCTTATCCCTGAAACGGTTGCGATAGAGCCGAGATTTATGGGTTCTGTCACATTGGAGCAACGCGTGGCAGCCCTTGAGGCAAGGCTTGGTGGTGGATCGATTCTGTCGCCACTGACGGCGCCTAGCAGTCCTCGATTAACATCGGGCATCCGTGTCGAGAAACAGAATATCAACCCGACAGGCAAGATCGTCTTTGGTCCCTTCCGGCCGATCGAGAAGGCCGCTGATAAAGGGAGCCTAACGCCTCAGCAATCGGCACACTTGGCTGAGCTCATTGAACAGTATAACAAACGTACGGGTGCTTCGAAGCGCTACACTCAAGACCATCGAGCTATTCTAGCAGACCCACGATCCGCTGCTGGCTTCAACCCACTTTGGAAGGATCTTGTCTATCCGATCGCGGCTGATCGCTCGGAGGGTTCCAAGATCTGGGACATCGATGGCAATGAATACGTCGATGTCACTCTTGGCTTCGGTCTGAGCCTATTTGGCCACCGGCCGAAGTTCGTCAATGACGCGATCAAAGCGCAGCTCGATCAAGGGATCGAGATCGGACCATCACATCCGCTGTCTGGTGAAGTCGCCAAGATGATTGCGGAGATCTCGGGGATGGAGCGCGTGAGCTTTAGCAACACGGGATCAGAAGCCGTCACCGCAGCCTTGAGGATCGCTCGAACGGTCACCGGTCGTGAAAAGGTGGCCATGTTCACGGGAGCTTATCACGGCATCTTTGATGAGGTTCTGGTGCGACCGTTGGTGACGAATGGCGAGCTACGCTCCATGCCTATTTCGCCGGGCATCACCGGTGCGGCCGTGCAGGAGATCATCGTGCTAGAGTATGGGAATCCAGAGTCGCTGGAGATCATCCGCCGTCACGGCGACGATATTGCGGCGGTGTTAGTCGAGACGGTGCAGTCTCGACGCCCGGAACTGCAGCCCATCGAGTTCCTTAAGGAGCTTCGTGAGATCACGAAGGAGACGGAGACGGCTTTGATATTTGACGAAGTGGTCACGGGATTCCGAGTCGCCTTGGGCGGAAATCAGGAACGCTTTGGTATCAAGGCTGACATTGTGACCTATGGCAAAGTCGTGGGTGGTGGTTTGCCGATTGGTGTGGTGGCAGGATCCAAGCACTACATGGATGCATTAGACGGCGGCTATTGGCAGTATGGCGATGACTCGTTCCCTGATGTCGGGGTCACTTTCTTCGCCGGCACCTTTGTGAGGCATCCGTTAGTGCTGGCGGCAGCGAAAGCTGTCCTGACACACCTCAAGGAAGAGGGGCCAGAGCTGCAACGTGGCCTGGAAGATCGCACCACCGCCCTTGTCGCGAAGCTCAACGCGACCGCTGACGCTGCTGGAGTTCCTATCAGAGTCACTCAATTCAGCTCGCTCTATTTCCTCAACTTTGCTCCCGAGCTGAAGTACGTGTCACTGCTCTTCGTGCACATGCGATTGCGCGGGCTGCATATCTGGGAGAGTCGAGGCAGCTTCATTTCCACGGCGCACACGGCAGAAGATATCCAACGCGTTGTCGATGTCTTTGCCGAGAGCATCACGGCGCTTCAGGAAGGAGGCTTCTTTCCATCCGGTTCAGCCCCTGCCCTACCTACGAAAGAGGCCTTGCCCCTGACCGCTGCTCAAGAAGAGCTTTTCCTGGCGAATCGCATGGATGCCGAGGCCTCCCTCGCTTGTCATGAATCGATCACCGTGACGTTGAAAGGAAGGTTGAATCTCGGAACGTTGACGGGTGCGATTCACACGCTCATTGCACGACACGATGCCTTGCGTCTCACCTTCAGCGATGATGGATCGCAACAGTGCGTGACGCCGAGCCTAACCATTCCTGTCCCACTAGGCGATTTGTCGCCGAACTTGCGCGCGGCCATCGTGCGTGAGATTGAGACGCCATTCGATCTCTGCAATGGCCCTCTCATTCGTGCCAGAGTCTTACCAGTCTCAGAGAATGAGCATCATCTGGTCATCACCACGCACCACATTGTCTGTGACGGATGGTCCTTCGAGATTCTGGTGAACGAGCTAGGCCCTCTCTATTCAGGGGAAACCTTATCGCCAGCCGAGAGTTATCGTGACTACGTTCTCGAGGAGCGGGAGTCGTTGGCATCTGAAGAATTCGACGAGACGAAAGGCTACTGGATAGATCAATTCGCGACTCTCCCGCCCGCGCTTGATCTGCCGACCGATCATGGGCGTCCATCGCAGAAGAGTTATCATTCGGATTCTGTGAGTCACACACTGGATCCTGAGGTGACTGCTAGGATGCAGTCGTTCTGTAAAAAGAATGGCTACACCCCATATGTCTTCCTCTTGGCGAGCTACGATGCTTTGTTAGGCAAGCTTTCAGGCCAGACCGATCTCGTCATCGGAACTCCCGTGGCAGGGCAAGTCGCTAGCGGTCATCAGCATCTGTTTGGGCATTGCGTGCAGTTCTTGCCCATGCGTTTGGCCTTTGATCCGTCGATGTCCGTGCGAGATCATTTGGATTCCGTGAAACGTGTGTCATTGGACGGGCTAGATCATCAGACGTTCACGTTAGGCCATTTGCTCAAAGCCTTGAAAGGTGCGCGGAATGCTTCCAGTCCTTCGTTGGTCTCGACCACATTCACTTTGGAAGCCGATGGGAAGCCATTCAGGTCAGAGGTGATCTCCATGGAAGCCGATGTGACTCCCAGAACGCACTCGGCGTTCGAGCTGAGTCTGTTTGTCGTGTCTAGCGCTTCCACATGCCGCGTCATGGCGGTCTACAATACCGATCTCTATGAGGAGCAGACGGTTCTGCGTTGGTTAGAACAGTACGAGAACCTTATCACGAACATGATGACGGCACCTCTTGAGGCACCGATGGCAGAGGTGGCCATGCTCTCTCAGTCGGAGAAGGAACGCGTGCTCGTCGAGTGGAATCATTCCAAGACGGGGGCGGCCCCTGAAGAGCCCACGCATGTGCTCTTCGAAGCCATCGCCGAGACCTATCCTAGCAAGAGAGCGATTGTTTCTAAGCTTGGAGAGCGCACCTATCGCGAACTGAACGAGCAAGCCAATGCCTTCGCGCATCATCTGCGAGCGCAAGGCGTGAATGCCCAGGACTTTGTCGGCGTCTATCTAGAGCGGTCTCCTGAGATGATCGTGGCTTTGTTAGGGGTTCTGAAGGCTGGCGCCGCCTATTTGCCGATCGATCCTAGTTATCCTGCCGAACGCATCAAGTTCATGCTCGCAGATACCCGCGCGCCCTTGGTGATCACGCAATCCTCCATGCGGGCTGCTCTCGATGATACGACGCGCGTGATTGAGATGGATCAGCCGAGCTGGGATTCATCGAAGATCGAGAATCTAGCGAATCAAACGACACGTGAAGACCTGGCCTATATCATTTACACCTCTGGTACGACCGGGCGACCCAAAGGCACGACGATCCCCCATCGGGGGGTGGTGCGTTTGGTGAGGAATACCAACTACGTGGACTTCGGCCCCAATGAGGTCTTTCTCCAGGCGGCGAATATATCCTTCGACGCGTCCACGATGGAGCTGTGGGGCCCCCTGCTCAATGGCGGGACTTTGGCATTGTTGCCACCTCATGCACCTTCTCTTGAGGATATTGGTAGTGCGATCTGTGAATTCGGGGTGTCGACGCTTTGGCTGACCTCAGGCCTTTTCCAGCTGATGATCGATGAACGCCTTGATGATCTTAAGGGATTGAAACAACTTCTGGCTGGGGGCGATATCCTTTCAAAACAACATGTGCGGACGGCGTTGGAGAACTTGGACTGTCGGTTGATCAATGGTTATGGCCCCACGGAGAATACGACGTTCACCTGCTGTCATACGATTTCCCTGGAAGATTGTGATAGAGTGTCCATTCCAATAGGGCCTCCCATCTCAAACACGGAAGTCTATATTCTCGATGAAGCCCAGCGCCCCGTCGCCATCGGCGTTCGCGGAGAACTTTACATCGGCGGCGATGGCCTGGCCACGGGGTATCTGAACAATCCTGAGCTGACGCAGGAGAAGTTTGTGCCGCATCCGTTCTCCGAGGATTGTGAAGCAGTGCTCTATCGCAGTGGCGATCTTTGCCGATGGTTGCCTGATGGGACGATCCAATTCTTTGGGCGGATCGATGAGCAGCTGAAGATCCGTGGCTTCCGCATTGAGCCTGGGGAAGTCGAGGCTGTGCTGGCTCAACATCCGGAGATCGCCCGGAGCGCTGTCAGGGCGCATGGTGCCACGGCAGGCGACAAGTCTCTTGCCGCCTACGTCGTGCCACGCGAAGGGGCCACGTTAGAGCCGGGCGCTATTCGCTCCTATGTCGAACAGCACTTGCCCCCGTACCTAGTCCCATCGTCGGTCGTGCTGATGGAGGGACTGCCGGTGACTGACAATGGTAAGATTGACTACCGAGCCTTGCCTGAGCCTGAACAGCATACGCAGACGAGCTCAGACACATTTATTGAGTCTAACACCGCCACTGAGAAACGGCTCGTAGATGTTTGGAAAGAAGTGCTAGGCGTCAGTCGCCTCAGCGTGAATGATGATTTCTTTGATATCGGTGGGCACTCGCTTCTCGGGCTTCGACTGTTTGCTAGGATTCAGAAAGAGTTCCACGTGGTCTTGCCCTTAGCGACGCTTTTCCAAGCTCCCACCGTAGGCAAGCTCTCTAAGATTCTGGATAGCCAAACGACTAGCAATCGATCTCAGCTAGCTAAACGCTCCAGTCAGAACGGAAGCGGTGCCTTGCGGCCAATCAAAGTTGAGCTGCCGCAGTCGATCGCGGCAATCTGTGAGGAAAGTGAAGGCACGCCAATCTTCTGCGTCCATGGCGGGGACGGAGGAACACTCTTCTACAGGCACTTGGCGGATGGGCTGGATCAGTCTCATCCATTCTTCGCCATCGAGGCACCGATGCTTCTGGATCGATCACTAATTTCAACCATCGATACGATCGAGAGCATCGCCAGACGATACATCACGCAACTTCAGCGGGTGCGACCGAAGGGGCCCTACATTCTTGGCGGCTATTCATTCGGTGGAGTAGTGGCATACGAGATGGCGCAACAGCTGTCAGCTCAGTCAGAGTTCGTAGAGAAACTCATTCTTTTTGACACACCCAATCCTGCGGTGGAAATGCAGAACCGCTATACTCTAGCACAGCGTGCATCGGCGAATTGGCGTAATAGCAAGGAGCAACCCTTGATCGGGAGGATCGGAACTTTGGCCAAACGAGTGGGCACGGGTATTTTTAGCAAGCGCCAGCATCAGAGTGAAGTCAAAGCCGCGATGGATCAGTTGCAGACTGGTGAGGAAGTGCAGGAGGAGATCCGAGTGATTCAAGTCCGTGAAACGCACACAAAGATCATCGAGAAATATGTCCCAAATGTCTATGCGGGCACGATGGTTCTCTTCCGCTCGAGTCGAGAGAATGATTTTTGCTATTTTAGTGAAGAGTTAGGCTGGGAGGGTCTGGTGAAAGGAGGAATCGAGTTGATCGATATTCCAGGGAAGCATCTTGAGATCTTCGAGGCACCGCATCTAGAGACGTTGGTGGCAGAGTTCAGTCAGCTGATGCAGAGGTAAGAGATTAAGGCATTGCCAGTTCGTGCGCTTGCGGGCAGACTCAAACTTCTGTTTGAGAAACTTATAGATCAGCCTGCCCGTTCTCAGGTGCGGTTTGCGCACGTGGGATTCGTTGTGTTCCTCGCGGGCTACTTTGCCTTTCCGAATGGCTGGTGGCATATGGTGTGGTTTAGCCTAGCTGTGGTTCTGCCGCTATTCTTCCTGAGAAGACCTTCTTGGTCGGTGTGGGAAAGACGCGTGCCGTTCTTACTGGCCAGCGTGGTCTTCGTTCTGGCGATGCTGGCGATTTCTCTGCGCCCCGGGACTCCAAGGCCAAGTTGGCTGGGATGGATTCTCACGCTTCTTGACATCGCCTTTCTTCTGATCTTCGTGCGAATGGCCTTTCGGCTTGGGAAGCGTTCTAGCGCAGTCTCTAAGAAAGCCGTAATCATCATGATCCACGTCGCGGCAGTCACCGCGGTGGTCAGCCTGCTCGTCTTCTATTGGTTGCCTGGACGCGTGTTTCCCGCCTCGCGATTGGAGAATCTGTTTGTGTATCTAGGACTGGCTCCCGTGCTGACGGGCATCCTCTATGGCTTTGCGGGATTGGCGGCTGCCATCCTTGCGATTCGCGAGAGTCGCCCGCGCATGCGCGGCTACTTGCTGAGTGTGGAGGCTCTCTTGCTCTTTGCGGCCCTTTGCTCGCATACGCGAGGGGCAGTGTTAGCTTTGGCTGCGGGCTTTGGAGTTCTTGTGGTCACGCAGTTTAATCGGCGGGTGCTCCCGTCACTTGCTGTCTTGGTCTTGGTCGCATTGGTCTATCAGTTTGCCTTGCCTCAGATTGGACGCCTGACTTCGCCGGAGGTGCCTCAGGCTTCTTCGAATCCTACGGCCAAGTTGGTGTCTCGGAAGGATTCGGGGCGTCTCGGCCTGTATCAAATCATCCTCGATCGCATGAGGCCACCGGGTGACTATCTGGTGGGACGCGGGCGTTGGGTCAATGATACAGTGGGCCCACCTGAAATGACTTGGTACGCGCATCATCCTCACAGTATCTACTTGGCCACGTTTTATCGGGGCGGCGCTGTGGGTGTTGCTTTGCTAGGAATCGTGATCGTGATGGGATTGGCCTCGTGCTGGCGCACTCGGCAAGCGAGCAGCTCTCTCTGGCTCGCGCTGGCCTGCTTCGGATTAGCGGCTTTAATCTTTGATGGCGACGACTTGATGACCATGGCATCTATGCCAAGGATCGAGCCGCTTCTGTTCTGGTTTCCATTGGCCGCAGGCGTTGGAGCGGCCGCTCGGCAGAATCGGGCGACAAATTCTTGAGAAGTAAGCGAACCCGCCGAATGATCCCTCGTATCTATGAGTGATCAACGTATTGAGAAAGATTCCATGGGCGAGATGCCCGTTCCCGCCGATGCCCTCTACGGGGCTTCCACCCAGCGCGCCGTCCTGAATTTCCCAGTGGCTGGTCGAGGATTCGACCGGTCCATGATCCGAGGAATGGGCCTGATCAAATGGGCTGCCGCGCTAGCGAACAAGGATCTTGGCGTGGTGCCAGCGGACAAATGCGACCTCATCGAGCAGGCTGCCGAAGAGGTGGTGGAGGGGAAACACGACGTGCATTTCGTTGTCGATATCTTTCAAACAGGTTCGGCGACGAGTACAAACATGAATGCGAACGAAGTCATTTCGAATCGCTGCTCGCAGATTGCGGGGACGGCGATCGGATCGAAAGAACCCGTGCATCCCAATGATCATGTGAATCAAGGGCAGTCTAGCAATGATACGATTCCGACGGCCATTCATATCGCCACGGCGGAGTCGTTGAAGAACAAGCTTCTGCCTGAACTCATGGCGTTGCATGCTTCTCTCCAGGCGAAAGCGGGGGCCTTTCATGACGTTCTGAAGATTGGCCGCACGCATCTCATGGACGCCACACCCGTACGTTTGGGGCAAGAGTTCGGTGGGTATGCCAGACAAGTCGAACTCGGCTGCGGTCGGGTGCGCAAAGCGATCGAGGCCGTAATAGAGCTTCCGTTAGGGGGCACAGCGGTGGGAACGGGGCTGAATTGTCACCCAGAGTTTCCTCCCAAAGCGATCGCCTTCATTGCCAAGAAGACGGGAATCGATTTCTGTGAGGCCGTGGATCACTTTGAAGCGCAATCGGCCAAGGATGGCTTGGTTGAAGCGAGCGGTCAGTTGAAAACGATCGCCACGTCGCTCTTCAAGATCGCCAATGACATCCGTTGGTTAGGCTCGGGACCTCGTTGTGGTATCGGTGAAATTCGTTTGCCGTCCACACAGCCAGGCAGCTCGATCATGCCTGGCAAGGTGAATCCCGTGATGTGCGAGTCTCTCATGCAAGTGGCCGCACAGGTCATCGGTAATGACACGACCGTGACTTGGGCTGCCGCCAACGGAAATTTCGAACTCAATGTCATGATGCCAGTAATCGCTGATAATCTGTTAGAAAGCATCAATCTGCTAGCCAATGCCTCGAAGATCTTCCGCGAACGTTGTGTCGATGGGATTGAAGCGAACGAAGCGCGGTGCAATGAGCTGATCGAATACAGCATGTCCATGGTGACCAGCCTTGCGCCGATCATTGGTTACGATACGGCGGCACAGATCGCCAAGAAGTCTGTGGAGACAGGCAAGACCGTGCGCGAATTGTGTTTGGAAATGAAACTGATGCCTGAGGACGAACTGGCTGAAGCACTTGATCCTGCCAAGATGACAGCTCCTTCCGCTTAAATAGAGTGATGCGCACCGAAGCTGAACGTCTTCTCAAGCTCTTTTCCGAAACGCCAGGCGCCTCGGGAGACGAAGGCTTGGTCAGGAAAGCCTACCATCAGGAGCTCAAGGGCTTGGACGGGCACGACTTTGCTGTTGATCGCAGTGGTTGTGTCATGTGCTCGCGAGCCAGCGATCCTCAGGACGGTCCGCGTGTGATGGTCACCGCGCACATGGATGAAGTCGGCTTCATGGTGCAGAACATCACGGCAGATGGATTCATTCAGTTTGTGAATCTGGGAGGATGGTGGTCTCATACGGTCCTGGCTCAGGGAGTGAGTGTCTTGACGCGAAGTGGGAAACGGATCGCGGGATGCGTCGCGTCCATCCCTCCCCATCAGTTAGGCGCTGATGCGCGAATGAAAGTCATGGCGCTGGAGAGCATGTCCATTGACGTCGGCGCGGAGAGCCGTGCTCAAGTGACCGACGAATTCGGAATTCAGTTAGGCGATGCCATCGTTCCGGCCACGGCCTTTCAAGCTATGGCCCATCCCGATCGCTTTCTTGGCAAGGCCTTTGATAATCGCGTGGGCATGGCGATGCTGACGCAGACCATGCAGCGATTGGCTGGAGAGACCTTGCCCAACCGCTTGTTAGGCGTCGCCACAGTGCAAGAAGAAGTCGGTTGCCGCGGGGCTCGCACCGCCTCCGCGCTGGCCAAACCTGATGTGGCGATCGTGCTCGAAGGGCCGCCCGCCGATGACACCCCTGGAATGAGTCGTGACGACGCTCAAGGCGCTCTCGGCGCCGGTGTGCAGATTCGAGTCATGGATCCTAGGGCCCTTTCGAGCAGTCGCCTCGTTAAGTTTGTGCTCGATCAAGCGAAAGCCGCCGGCATCAAACATCAAGTGACCGTGCGCCGGGGTGGGGGAACCGACGCTAGCGCAATTCACCTGCACGACCTGGGCGTCCCTAGCATCGTGTTAGGCGTGCCCGTGCGTTACATCCATTCGCACCACTCGATCTTGCAGATCACGGACTATCAGGAAGGTCTGAAATTGGTCGAGCAAGTGGTGCGAGCACTGGATGCTGACGCTGTAGGAGGTCTCATTGACTTCTTAGGTTGAGATTCTGGTCAATTCAGGCGATTCTTTGAAAAGAACGCGTGCGACATGGCGTAAGAGTGGCGAAAGCATTCGCAAGTCTCCCCATTAGCCTGTCCTATTTACGTAGGGTAGTGTGAGTGGCATTGGGTGCCGATCAGATAGTAGTGCTCGTGATAGGGGGGCATGCCGAGGCCCGCAAAGCCGTTCCGGAGGCCGCGAAGCGGTCTGCAGAGCCTATGATCGAGCCATCAGGGCACACCGAGGGACACCCACCTCCATTTTACTCATTCTACCGGAATTTGGGGGACGTGACGATACCCGCCCATCGACGTGGAAACACGCAAGTTTTCTAGCCAGCTTTCGCGGTAGCGAAAGCCGTTGAGGCGCTCTGCTGGACAAGCCGCCCCGTTCAGCTTTCTCGTTCGTGGATTCCATGGCGCGAAGTTCT
>JBLHHN010000056.1:0-24037 GCA_047616785.1 Verrucomicrobiales bacterium | reverse complement strand
CTAGGCGACCGTTGAAGCCGAGGGAGCCGTTCGCGGCGCCGAACTGCAGGCTGTTCTTGGTGTCATCGGCAAAGCTGACAATGATAGCAGAGCCTGCGGTGGTCCCATCGACATAGAGCGTGACCTCATTGCCCTCAACCACGACGAGCACGTGATGGGTTTGATTGAGTGTGAGGGCGTTCTCGACCGTCAAGGCTTGGTCGCCGGCGGTAAACCAGAGCAGCGAAGTGCCATTGGCCAGGAGAGCAAAGGGATCGCCTGCACCATCGCCGCGCGAGAGGAGGCTGGCCGGTCCATCGGTTTCGGTAGCATTGACCCAGAGATTGATTGAGAAATCTGTCAAGACGGGGAGAATGTCGGGTCCAATCTCGGCATAGGCGCCACTGGTGAGACCTAAGGCGCCGCCTGTCGCCAAGGGGGCTTCATTGGGGGTGAGCGCGCCCGCAGTGGAAATGAGGCTAGCGCTGCGGCCAAAGCCGGAGGCGTCGATGGCTTGATCGCCAGCCGTTTCATCCAGCTTGTAGTGGGCGAGCAGTCCGGGTGCGACGGGGATGAAGGCGGAGATGTCTGCGGTGATGGTGGGGGAAGATGGGTCGTTGCTAGTGATTTCCAGAGAGGCGCTGAAGTTCCCGGTGGCACCTTTGGGATCGAAAGAGAGAGAGACCATGACCGTTTCGTTAGGCTGCAATTCACTTGGCACCGTGCCGAGGGTGAATGCTGCGGAATCGGTGCCCGTGACTTTGGCGTCAGAAATCGTGAGCACTTCGGTGCGCCCGCTGTTGCGGATGGTCACCATCACGGTCTGCGCTGCGGTGGTGTCTTGTTGGCCGAAGGGTGTGCGGGAGGGGGCGATGAGGTTGGGATCTTCCGTTTGGCCTCCTCCGCGCAATCCTCGCACGAGCAAGCCCGTAGGATTCACATCGTCTCCGGCATTGTTGAATTGGAACTCCAGTGTGTTGAGGCCTGACACAAACCCCTCTTCGAATCGAAACGCGGTGGCCTCGGTGAACTGGCCATCGCTCCGAATACCGGTGGATTGACCATTGAGAAGGATATCAAGACCGAGGTTGTCCGTAGCCCAGCTGCCTTCGACGAACACGGCGTCTAAGTTGAAGGCGCTGAGGTCAAAGGTGAGTTTGTAGCTGTAGTCGCCGCCGGGTCCGTTGTTGTCTTCCTGAATGCCGATCCATTTGGACGTCGGTTCGTTGGCCAACCAAGGGCCTGCGACGATGGGAAACAGGGTGGAGTCGAGAACGAGAGCGTCTGGAGCGGATTCATCGGGATCGAGGACCACGGTGTAGTGTGGCTCGATACTCAGGTCATCTAGGGCCTGTCCATCCTCACCCACGCCGGTGCTGAAGAGTCCGGGAATAGGCTCTAACACAGAAATGAAAGCGGGTTCGCTTGTGACAGAGCCTTGGGTATTGGAGATGACGACAATGTAAGAGCCTGCCTGGTTAGGCTGGATGGACTCAAGGATCAATTCTGCACCGGTCGCAACGACGACGTCTGCTTGACGCCATTCGTAAGTGAGGTCACCGGTGCCGTCGGCGAGGGAACTGAGAACGATCCTTTCTCCAAGCAAAGCGATAGCACTTTGAGGCTGAAGCAAGATGCTAGGGGGCAGATCACCACCGCCGGAACTCACTTCAGCGCCGCCTTGAAAATCTTCGATGCGGAATGCGGTGAAACCGGCTCCGGCGTTGTTGATAATGAAGGTGAGGGTGTTCTCGCCACTGATGAAGGGGGCATTCTCGATGCGGAATCGGCTAGGATTGGAGAAACCTCCCGTGTTGCCGATGCCTAGGCTCGCTCCATTGAGTAGGGTATCGATCCCGGCATTGTCCGAGGCCCATAAGCCGGTCAAGAAGGCGCTCTTTGGATCGAGCCCCGTGAGGTCAAAGCGTATGGCGTAGTGATAGTATCCGGCTGCGGCGGCAGCGGTGTCTCCTAGCGGTGCGATCCATTTCGAGGTGTCTGAGTTTGGGGCGTAAGGGCCATCGAAGATGGGAAAGATCTGAGAATCGTGCACGACAGGCTTAGTGGTGGTACTGTCAGGATTCGTGGTGAATTGATAGTGAGTGTCCACGGCCAAATCATCAAGGACGGCGCCGTTGTCATCCACGCCGGTATTGAAGATGCCAGGGATCCGTTCTTTCACGGTGACCATGACGACTTCGCTTTCCTCTGAACCAATGTCGTTGGAGACAGTGACGTGATAGGAGCCGGCTTGGTCCCTCTGGATGTCGGCAATGGTGAAACGATTCTCCTCCAGCGTGGCGACCGTTTCTCCATCGCGCTGCCACACATAGGTCAGTGGAGGTGAACCCGCCACGCTTAGACTGAGTGTGACGTCGTCCCCAACGACGGCGAGTTGATCCATGGGCTGCACGACAATGTTGGGTGGCGCGGAATCGAGGAGGTCGGCGGTGGCGGCAAGTTCCACGCGGATGCCGGTAGGATTGTTCGTGGTCGGGGCGTTGTTGAGGATGAATTCGAGTGTGTTGTCACCTTCGACAAAGCCAGCGGTGATCTCGAAATTCGTCCAGGCATCGAAGCCACCAGCGGTGATGCCTAGGCTTTCGCCATTGAGGAGAATGGCGACGCCGCTATTGTCAGTGGTCCAGCGTCCGACAATGGCCGCGGTTTCTGGATCGAAGCCCTTGAGGCTGAAGGTGGTGCGATAGGTGAAATCGCCTTCAGCGCTGCCCACATTCTGATTCGCCCGGGGAGCAATCCAACGCGAGATGGGGCCTTCCGCCAGCCACGGACCCACGGGAAATCCAGGGTTGAGGGTCACTGCATCCGGACCGGGGCTGATCTCGTCTGGACTATCGATCAATTGATAGTGCGGGTCGACCGTGTCGCTGGTTTCGAGAAGCTGTCCGGCGGCGTCAACACCTGTGTTGAACACGCCTGGCACCGAGGCGGCGAATCCTAGATGCGTTAAAAATAGGAGTGTTAAAGCTAGGAGTGAGAGAGGTTTCATGAGGTTCTTAATTAGTTAGTCTGCGGCGTTGGCTAGTTCATGGATTACTTCCTGCAATCCTTCGATGGCTAGGGCGAATCGTGGGTAGTCGAGTTTGTCTGGAGGGTTGCTAGGCAAGTGATAGTGCGGGTAGCGGAAAGGCGCGGTGTCCGTGATCATGACTGCCGGGTAGCCCGCTTGCCAGAAGGACCAATGGTCTGACCACCCGATCCCTGGGAGTCCGGCAGGAAAGGCTGCGCTTTCCGCAGGAAGCGTGCTGTGTTTCTGAAATTTCTTTTTGAGAGAATTTCGAGCTTGGGTTTCCGACAAATGCTAGGAAATTGCCTTCACTCGGATAGACGGCAGAAAGCAGGGGTGGGTATTTCTGGCTCTTCTTTGCGTCAGTGTAGTAGCCCAGCGTCTCCAGGCTTAGCATGGCCGTGATCTTCTCGCCACGCGCTTGGCATCGTTTGGCGTAGACAAGACTACCCATGGCATCCGTTTGGAAGTGCGGAGGTTCTTCATTCACAAAGGCCACGAAACGAAGCGTGCGTTTCGGTTTGGGCATGGTGATGAATTGTTTGGCGAGGTAGAGAAGCGCGGCGACGCCACTACCATTGTCATTGGCAGCTGGCCTGCCGGGCACGCTGCCATAGTGCGCGCCGATCACGATGATATTCTCAGGCTCTGCTTGGCCACGCAATTCGAGCTCAAGAGTGGCGAAGGTCTCACCAGCGGCTTTGTAGGCTTGGCGACTCACTTTGTGCCGAGAGGGATCTCCCTGACTCAGGTTCTCGCTCATCCACTTTTCGGCCTGATGAAGCTGACGAGGGTCTGTGGTGTTTCGATTGGGAAAATCTCCCGCTAACTTGGTGACGTAGCGCCGTAGTTCTTTGGAGATGTCGGTGGGAGTAGGGTCTTTCCCGTGAACGGACACAAAGATGACGACATCTATCAATGCCGTCATCTTTGTGAGAGCCACGCGATTCATCCCATGGAATTGATCGAGCTGTCTGCGCGACGCCACCAATGATCTCCTTCGGGAAGGATCCCGCGGAAATTGTCTGCGCGAATTTCCACGGCGTTGGCCGGGGTTTCCTGGATGATCAGGCAATCACACCGGAAATTGGGTTCGTCTTCAGCGAGGAAGACGGTCAACTTTGACTTGAAGCAGGCGGCGCGAATCTCAGTGGTGGGATCGCCGGGTGTGACGAGAAGTTTGGGTAGCAGCTCTGGCTCATTCTTCTGAAAATACTCAAGAAGGGGATCCTGATTGCCGATATGGAAGCTGTGATCGACGGAGCTGTCGATCCACTGAAACCAGCGGCGTTTCACCCGATCAAACTCCGCCAACATGTTCGTGTCCGGATCCAGCCCATGGTTGGCGACATGGACGATATCGACCGTGACGATCTCATCATGGCCATGGGGAACACGACAATTGGGAGCCGCACCGCTGACGAGCCTGTGGCCCATGCTGTATCGCCGACTGAACCTCAGTCTGAAGTCGAAGTCGTCACTCATGGGAACGGGCCGCTTGTTTTAAAGGGGCATCATGGCGAGAACCTCGGCTTGAATGCGGGGTACCTCGTCTAACTCCAGTCCAGGATCGGGGACAATGAAGATCTCCTCGGTCTTGCGGCGTTTGTAGATGATGAGGCGCACCCCATCTTTCTCCTGAGAATCGATCTGCTGGAGGATCTTCTTTCTCTCGAGCATGAGAGCCAGGAGATAACGCGTTTTCTCGGTCGCAGGGTCATTCTCGGAGATCATCCGTTTGAGCGCCTCCTCAGCGTCTTCTTTATCGACGGCGTCCTTCTTCTTCAGATCTGCCGAAGGCGGTTCGTAGAGGCTGCGCCAGAAAGAGAATGGCTGAAAGTCCTCGTGCAATTCATCCCAAGCGGGCTCGGAGTAATCTTCGCGTCGGAATTCGCCATTCTCTTCGTCCAAAAAGATGGCGGTGTAGAAGGGCTGGCCTTCCTGAAAGGGTTCTTCCGTGTGGGAACAGGCGTGCTTGCGCGACGCAAGCTTCCACTGGCGTTCAAGTGACATGTGGCAGTGTTGAGGTATAGAGAGGTTGTCTTGACGAAAAAGAGTCTAAACACGCAAAGCGCGTAGACGTGGCAGCCTAACGCTTCGATTTCTAGCACGCAAGTACAGAAAGATACCGCCGAGCACAAGAAATATTCCGTTGGCCAACCACGCCGCGGCCAGGGCTGGAAGGTAGCCACCTTTGCTCAGCGACAGAAAGAGTTCCGTTAGGAAGATGATGGCTCCAAAGAGAAAGATGGCGGAGGCCACACCGCCGAGGATGCCACGACGGGAGTAGACGATCCCTAACGGAGCGGCGATGAAGATAATGGTGAAACATCCCCAAGGTGCGGCCCATCGATGATAGAGCGTCGTTAGGTAGGGGAGTGCAGGGGGCAAGCCATCACGGCGATTGGTCCTGACATAGGAGAGCAATCCCGGCACGCCCAAGTAGTCGGGCTCCATCCGTTGATTGATCAATTGCCATGGAGTCTCCCCCCAGTTATTTTCGTGATGCCATTCGTGATACTTGGATTGTGGCGCTGTCCCGTCCCCGGGGAAAAGGGTCACATGCGCGCGATGGAAGGACCATCTTCTGCTTTCGTTGTCCCAGGTGGCGGAAGAGGCCTCGATCGCTCGAGTCCGACGTTGGTCGGCATCCTGCTCTTGGATATCGATGAACCGCAAACCTTCGGCTTCCAGCTTCAAAGGAATCTCACCAATGTACCAAGTGCGTGTGCGTCCCTCCTGCTTGTTCACGTAAAGGTGTTTCGTGGCAATGGCAGTCTTCTGATCTCCGCTGAATTGGTCTAGCAAGGACTCTTTCTTTCCTTCCCCCTGAGGCGCCCACTGAAAGTTGAATATCAGATAGATGAACGAGATGTAGGCACCCGAAAGAAACAACGGCATCAGGGTGCGTCCCAAGCTTCGACCCGATCCTAGCATGGCAATGAACTCATTGGACTGAGATAGCCGGCTCAATGCGTAGACGGTAGAGATGAGGACGGCTGCATCGGCGAGTTTGGTGAATATGTGGGGGATCTGGACGAAGTAGAAGACTAGCAGATCACGAATCGATGGGCTGTGTTCACGAAAGTCTGACAGATTGTCATTGAGGTCGAACACCAACCAGATGGAGTAGAAGGCGATGAGACAGAAGACAAACGGGAACGCGAATTCTCGAAAGATGTAGCGATCGAGAATGGAGGCACGCTGCACCATCCAAATGACAATGATAGGGCTAAGGAGGCCTGCTGTGATCAAGTAGCGCTTGATCAGGAAGGCTTCTGGCACCGGCACCTGACCGGAAAAAACGGTCGACTCTATCCCAGTGATACTCTGGTCGCGTAGCATCCAGGCCATGGCTGCAGGGAGAAAGATGGAGGCTGCGGTCACGACTTGTTTCCATCCTCTTGTGCGGATGAGGAGGATGAGCAGGCATGGTAAGAGTAGGAGCAGCCATCGTAAGATCTCGTGCTCCAAGTCTTGAGACGAACCTCGCTTGGCATCAGCCAGGTGGCCTGCTACGGCAGCGCCACCTCCTAGTAGCAGTGCGAGGGGTACGATCCAGCGATTCTCGAGAAAGACTCGCCGCACAGCTTCACCAAGGCCGCGCGAGAAGCTGGTCTTGAGGACAAAGGGATCACTCGCAGTCGGTTTGGAGGCGGACATTCGCTCCGCGACCTTGAACGCGCTTGATCAAAGGATCAACTCACAGATTCAGAGCAGCGGCCAATCGATAGAATCGCGTCCTTCCTGAGTTCGCCGGTTCGGTGGCGCGTACTCGGTAGATCAGTATGGAATCTTCAATCAGCTCGACGGTATCGCCTGCGTGCTCCCAGTTGGCGAGGTCGGTTGAAACCTCGGCTCCCAGGGTCACGCCTTCTCGGATTCCAATCTTGAACAACTCAATCTCCAAGAAAGCGTCGCCGTTCTCGTAGACGAAGGTAGCGGACGTCTGTGGACCGACATCGGCGCGGGCGGGGTTGGTGGAGAATGCGAACTCCAAGCCATTCGAGCGTCCATCGTGATCGGAATCTGCAGACAACGAAGCGGTGCTGCCATCCTGCAAGAAACGTTTGCTCCAAAGTTCGAACGATAGAGCCGATGTCGGCAGGTCAATATCTGCTGTCATCATGTGAAAGGACTCCGACGGGGGATCGACGGAACCCAGAACGATGTTCGAAGCATTGCTCATGGACCACTGCACGGGTAGGGAGATGCCACCTCCCGAAGGCCAGCGCCATTTCGGATCTGTGGCGAGAATCCATTCGGCACGATCGCCGCCTTCTGAAGTCGACCATCGATTGAATCCGAAGATGTAGCCCTGATTGCTCGGAAGGAATGGGCTGACGTTCTGCTGATAGACATGGGAACCGGTGAAGAAGCGGGTTCGATCGTTGTATTTAGCGGATTGCGCGGGTGTCCATTTATCTAGCCAATCGTCGGTGTTGGAGGCCGTGGGAACGAATCCCGGCTCGAAGGCTCCCAATTGAAAGGTGAAACCTGAATCGAGGGTCGCTGGAGCTCCGCTGCTCCGATAATTGAGTGCTAAACGAGCACTTCCCCAGAGAATCTGGGACGCTTGGCTGGCTGTAGTGAGCAGCAGCCCGAGAAGAAGGGAGTATACAGTACGTGCGATCATGGCAGTAGGAGGACTGACTTCAAATTAACCGCCAATCATGAATAATCAACCATAACGAGAATAATTTCAATATTTAAAGGATCCACTCTAGGCATGGCGGGGAAGGCGAAGTTTCCAGCGAACGGCGATCAAACGGAAGAGGACAATCACGCCTGCACTGATGATCAGTGGTGCTTCCTCCGGCAACGCTGGAATCAGAGTGAGTCCCAAGTAGACCCAGCAACCGGTGAACGCGCAGGTGGCGTATAGGGGAGCCGAGGTGAAAAGGCTCGGGACTTCGTTGCAAATCACTTCTCCCATGACCCCTCCGAACGTCCCGGTGACCACGCCTAGCAAAGACGCAATGAACCATGAAGTCCCCGCCTCCAAGGCGAAGGATGTCCCAAGAATGCTGAACAATCCTAACCCTAGCGCATCCGGGATGCACAGTGAGCGGCCAAGCCACGCTGGTAGCTTCCGGATAAATGAACTCACCACGGCAATGGCAAACACGCTGATGGCGAATTCTTCATGCTTGATCCAGAAAAGCGGATGGCGATCGAGAAGGAGGTCGCGCGTTGTGCCGCCTCCGAAGGCAAGGATGAAGGCGACCGAGAAGACGCCTACGAGATCCATGCCTTTGCTTCGTGCTAACAAGACGCCATACAATCCGCCTGCAAGAACGGCCACAAACTCGATGGCGTGGATGAAGGTGTCCACGACGTTAGTCTGTCGGAGCGGACTGTCGCAGGCGTGGCGCCTCGTGGATCACGAGTGAACAAACAAGGAAGAGAAGACCGATACTGAGAGGCCAGTGATAGAATTCAAAGGCGATCCGTTGTGCCCGAGTCTCGATCTCTTGGCGCGTCATCATTCCGAAGCCATCGGTCACGAGTCGTTTCAGAGTCGCCGTGCCTTCGAATCGGCTGTAAAACCCACCCGCCGCGTCCGCTACGTCTCGGAGGAGTGTTTCTTGCAGCCGTGAGATCACGGGTTTGCCATCGGGATCTACTACCACTTTGGAGCGGCCATTCTCGGTGATTCGGATCTGTGTGCCCTCTGGAGTGCCAAAGCCCAGGGTGAAGACACGTACGCCTTGTGTATCGAAAGCCTCACGCGCTGAGGGCACCGCTTCCGCGTCTAACTCTTCACCATCCGTGATCAAGATGAGCGCGCGATTGTCGCTTTCAGATTGCGTGAACCCTTTCAAGGATTCCTTAATCGCACTGGCGATATTCGTGCCTCCGGTAGGTAGGAGATCAGTGTCCGCTTCTTCTAGGATCCTGCTGAAGGCTGTGTAGTCGGTCGTCAGTGGGCATTGAAGAAACGCATCTCCAGCAAATCCGACGAGGCCGATGCGATCACCTTCGAGGATCTCCATCATGTCGAGAATGGCGAACTTCGCCCGGTCTAGACGATTCGGTTGGATGTCCTCGGCTAACATGCTCTTTGATGTGTCGAGGGCGAACATGATATCGAGCCCTTTCCGCGTGGCGGAAGAATCCTGGAATCCTTTCTGTGGGCGTGCTAGGGCTGTGATGATGCCAGCCAATCCAATCATGAAGAGCCAGAACTTCAGTTCTCTCCGGATAGGATGGTGGGCGCCTAACAATTGTGTCTTCAGGCGTGAAGCGACCATTTGATCGAGCAACTTGGTCGATCGTGCCTGGCTGACATAGCGCAAGATGGCCACCCCGACGAGCAGCATGAAGGCGAAGAACCACTGGGGATTGGCAAAGATGATTTGGGCGTCCTTCATGGCAAACGTCTCCAAAGCGTGTAACGCAGAAGTAAGTGGAGCAAGGCTAGGATCCCGCCTGGCACGAGCAAGTACATGAACCACTCGTCAAACTGCTCGAACTGATCGACCTCGATTTCGGTCTTCTCTAACTCATCAATCTTGTCGTAAATCTCTTCTAAACTATCGGTATCTGTCGCTCGAAAGTACTGCCCGTCGGTCATCTCCGCGATCTTCTTCAAGGTATCTTCATCGAACTCTACTTGTACCTGGCGATAGTTCGGCTTGCCAAATATGTCGCGGATTTGGCGACCATTGCGATCGATCACGGGGTAGGGAGCGAGACCGCGTGTGCCTGTGCCAATGGTATAGATCTTAAGATCCAATGCTTCAGCAGCCTCGGCTGCGGTGATGGGTTGGATGACTCCTGTGTTATTCGTGCCGTCTGTGAGCAGCACAATGATGCGGCTCTTGCTCTCGCGATCTTTGAGCCGGTTCGCTGCCGAACTGATGGCCATTCCAATGGCCGTCCCATCGATCTCCAAATTGATTTGGACGCGCTCTGCTAGGTTCTTGAGGAGCCAGTCATGGTCCAGCGTCATGGGGCTGACCAAATAGGGTTTACCGGCGAATGCCACGATACCCATTCTATCATTCTTGCGAGATTCGATGAAGTCTTTCGTCACATTTTTCACTGCGGCCAAGCGGCTGGCGCGTTGCCCGCCAATGGAGAAATCTTCTGCCAACATGGAGGATGATACGTCTAGCACGAGCAGAATATCGATCCCGCTTGCCCGGACTTTGGTGAACGAACGGTCCGACTGAGGCCGCGCCAAGGCGGTGAGGAGTAAGGCGAGCGAAGCCAAGAGGATGAGGTGAGAGAACCATCCATCACGTCCTCCATGACGTTTGCCCAGTCCTTCGAATGGCTTAAGAGACGAGTAGCCAATGGAAACGGCATCGCGACGTTTGCCGAGCCAAAGCCAGAAGAGGGGCAGCAGGAGCAAGCCCCAGAGTAGCCAAGGGTAAGCGAAGCGGAAGCCATCCAGTTTCTGCATCCAATCGTCCATGGTTAGGCAATGTCCTCCCGAATGAAGAAGTTGGCCTGTTCTAACAATTCGCGATTCGGATCCGTGGCGCGACCCACTGGCGCGTACTTCAGAAAGTCAGAGGTTTGGAGGAATTCCTTCAGGCGTTCCTGGCGTTTCACATTGAAACGTTTCTCGCGCGCCAATTCATCGAGGAACTCGCGTGATGTCTGTTGGCTGGCGCGTAACCCGTGAGCTTCGGTGACATAGGTGCGGAGAATGTCAGAGACCGCCACGCCGAACTGGTAGCCGTCCATGGCCGAGGCCTCGCCATGGAGTGATTCCAAGCGCGTGAGAGCCAGTTCTTTGGGGGATATCCCAGCCGATTGGCGACGGCTGCGCAGCCACCAGACCAGAGCAATGATCCCTAGTAGAAGTAGGATCGCACTGACCCACCAGGCCCAATGAATCGGGTCCGCAGGGATCGCCACTGGCGGTTCGACATCGAGAATATCTGGCAACTCTTGTTCGTTCATCGGACCAGTCGTCTTTCTCTTCTCGCAAAGAATTGCCTGAGTGCTGGCAAGTAGTCTTCATCCGTGGCGATTGAAATATGATCAATGCCGCCACGGACAAACTGATCGGTGAGTTCTTCCTGACGCTTTGTCACGCGTTTCTCAAACTCGCCTCGGACCTGCCGACTGCTCGTGTTCACTTCCATCATCTCGCCAGATTCTTGGTCCTCTAACATCACACGTCCAATGCGAGGCAGACTCTCTTCCAGTGGATCATGAATCTGAATGGCCGTGAGATCATGCCGACGGCTCGAGATCGAGAGTTCCTTGCTAAAGTCGGCCGCGTGAAAGTCTGAGATGAGGAAGGCGATGGATCGGCTGTGAATGACCCGGTTCATGTAACTCAAGGCGGTGCCGACATTTGTCTTGCGTGACTTGGGGTCATGATAGAGGACCTCACGAATGACGCGAAGCACATGAGTGCGACCTTTTCCTGGTGGGATGAAGAGTTCCACGTCGTCCGTGAAGATGATCAGTGAAACGCGATCACTGTTGCGGATGGCACTGAAAGCCAGCGTGGCGGCGATCTCCGCAGCGATCTCTCGTTTGCTAAACTCTTGGCTTCCGTAATTCCCCGAAGCGCTGAGATCGACTAACAAGACCATGGTGAGTTCCCGTTCTTCGGTGAACAACTTCACATGCGGCTGGCCCAGACGAGCGGTGACGTTCCAGTCGATGCTGCGAATTTCATCGCCGGGCTGATATTCACGCACTTCCTCGAAGTTCATGCCCTGACCCTTGAAAACACTGTGATAGGATCCGGCGAATGATTCATCGACCATGTGACGCACCTTGATCTCCAGAACGCGGATACGCTTGAGCAACGCCGAGATGTCGCCTCTTCCTGTGGAAGGGGCAGCATTGGCGGAAGGTGCCAGGGAACGCCCCTCCACGGCAAGTAAGGTCACCATGATGATGACCACAGCCACGAGCAGCACGCCCAGAACGATGAAGAGCGCCGGAAGCATCAATCCAAGTTAGGGTACGGGCAGGCCTTCGAAGATCTTCGAGATGATGGTCTCGCTCGAGATCTCTTCCGCTTCGGCTTCGAAGCTTGTGATGACGCGATGTCGGAGAACGTCCACGCCAATGTCCTTGATATCTTGAGGGGTGACAAAGGACCGACCCTGAATGAGAGCCAACGCTTTGGAAGCCAATGTTAGATTGATCGTCGCACGAGGCGACGCGCCTACTCGGATGAGATCTGTCAACTCTTTCAACTGATAGTCCAATGGATTTCGAGTGGCACGAACAATGTCGACGATGTACTCGCGGACCCGTGTATCGATGTAGATGGCATTGACCACCCCGCGCGCCGCGATGACTTGCTCGGGCTTGGCCACCGCATCGACTCTGAGATCAGGGACGGTGGTTCCCATCCGGTCGAGGATCATGATTTCTTCATCTCGAGAAGGGTAGTCCACGAGCAGCTTGAAGAGGAAGCGATCCAACTGAGCCTCAGGCAGGCGGTAAGTGCCTTCCTGCTCTAACGGATTCTGCGTGGCCATGACGAGGAAAGGATCAGGCAGCTTGTAAGTCTGATCTCCCAGCGTGACCTGGCGTTCCTGCATGGCCTCGAGCAGGGCACTTTGGACCTTGGCGGGCGCACGATTGATCTCGTCTGCCAAGATCATGTTGGCAAAGATCGGCCCCTTCCGAGTTTCAAATTGCCCGTCGCGAGGACTGTAAATGAGCGTGCCCACCAAGTCGGCGGGTAAGAGATCCGGAGTGAACTGAAGGCGCTTGAAATCCGTCTGCAGACTCTGACTCAACGTATTGATGACCAAGGTCTTAGCCAGGCCTGGCATGCCCTCGAGCAGCACGTGCCCGTTGGCGATGAGGCCTATGAGAAGGCGATCCACCAGCGAATGCTGGCCCACGATCACACGACCCAATTGTTCACGTATCGCACTGATCCAGCTCGCGTGTTTCTGGATCTCTTGCTCAACCCATTGTGTTTTCTGTTCGTCTCCTTCTGGCATGATTCTGTTCCTAGGAGATGAGGATGCATCGCGCACACCGCATCTCAACAGAAATCGAGCCCGGGATCGGCTACTTCATTTCCATGTAGGTCCTCGAGATGATGCGGCGCTTCACGGGATCGATGGCCTGCACTTCCATCTTCTTCAACGTCCAGACTTTCTTTCCTTCGATCTGTTTCGATTGAACATCTTTCACTTCCATCTTCTTGATCAGTCGCCCTTGCCAATCATAGCCCTGCATCCGCAGGAGGGCCCCAGTGTTCTGATCGACCCAGATATCGAGTTTCGAATAGGGGCCATCTTTGCACGGGTTTTTCACCTGCATGAGCCAGGTGATCCGTTCGGAAACGACGTCTTCCTTGATGTAGGTCGGGTTCGGCCAGTAAAGATAAGCGAGTGAGATATCGAGGTAGTTGATCCCGGTGTTGCGCAGCGTTTGCCCGTAGTTCGCCGGGGGTACATCGGTAAATTCGCCTCTGCCGTTGTGCTGCTCGCGCAAGCGGAAGGTCTCGCCTCCGAGATCAAGCACTACGGTGTGTTGCGGCTTCGACTCGAAGAGAAACGCGATCTGCGTGCGACGGATGGTCATCCGAAAAGGATATTTCTTTCCAGACTCCCGATGCCTCAAGCTTCCATCCATCGTCAGCTCCTCGTTTTGAGCCGTGCTATGCCGCACGGCACGAAGAATGTTCTCTGCGGGTGGAGGATCTTTCGCCTCAACGAAAGGGCTCAAGCTTGCCAACATGGTCAGGGCGAGGATTAGTAAGGTCTTATTCATGATGGCAATACGGAGGTTACGGTTCTCATAAGAGACGGTTCAGCAGCGATGCGTATTCATTTATACACTGGAACTCCAGAGGCGCGACGATGAATATCGATCGACTCATCCTCTGGGGCGTGGGCCTCCTAACGCTATGCCGCTACGCCCTGGCGATGTCCTTGGAACTCACTGAGGAGGAGGCTCTCATGTGGATGGAATCGAAACATCTCACCACTTTCTTCTTCGATAATGGTCCACTAGCACCCCTCTTGATTCGCCTGGGGACCCTAAGCTTTGGAGAGACTCTCCTGGGGATTCGCTGCTGGAATCCACTCCTCATGCTTCTTGCTTCGTGGCTGGTCTATCTGTTAGCACGCAGTGTTTACCGGAAGGAGATCGCTCGGTGGTGTGTGGTGGTTTTTCAAATCGTCCCCCTGGCGAACATCGCTGCGATTCACATGTTGGATGTGGGACTGGCTCTTTGCTTGGCCTTGACCGGATACTGGTGCCTGTGGCGGGCGCTGCATCGGGTTCATCGTTGGCATGGCGCATGGTGGGGTGGGGGAATCGCGTTTGGATCGGCCATCACGATTTCTCTCCCGCTGGTATCGCTTTTGTTAGGGATTGCGCTTGCCCTCAGCTTGACGCGACGCTGGCGAGATCCCTGGAGTCGTCCTGGAGTGTGGGTCTTGTTAGGAATGGCAATGATCGTGCCAGTCGTTCTTTGCCTGGCCTCAGGACATGGTGGGCTAGCCTTGAGGCAGACGATGCTTGGCGTCGGATTTCATCCTGGCCAGATGATGGAAGGAGTTTGGCGCGGGTTCCTTTGGACTGGCCCGATGCTTCTTCTCGGGATGGGATGGATGTGTAACCGGTGGCGCCGGGTTGCCCCTGCTCAAGGGCCTTGGTTCCTTGGAATTCTTGGTTTCGTGCCTTTGATAGTAGTTTTCATTTGGAGTGGGACATTCGAATCATGGAGCTACGTGTGGTGGGTAGGAATGGTGCCTTGCCTCATCGTGCTCGTAGGGCATTGGGTGAAAGCGGATATCGATCTCGAATGGAAAAGCGGGTGGCAGCGGTTGGCGCTGATCTTCACGGGAGGTCTCACCGCGATTGGCGTCAACACGCCGAACTTGCAAATGCTAGGGATCCCTTGGCCAGACTTTGCCGCGACTCCACGCTTGTCACAAGGGTGGGAGGAGACTGCTGAGGCAGTCGAAGCGGTGCTTCGGTCGGGCAGTTCTGAGGCGCCGGAAGGATTGTTCGTCATCGCAGAGACGCCCGAAATGGCGGCTTTGTTAGATTTCTATCTGGCTGAGAATGCGCTGGTCTACCGGCCAGAAGGAGAATGGTATCCTCGGATCCATGTGGTGGAGTCCGCTGGCTGGGACTCATCCTATGATCTCTGGCCTAACTACAGCCATGAGGCACCCAACAAGGCTCAGCGAGGATCACCTTATCTTAGGCGTACCGCCCTCTACTTGACCGGCCGAGAGGAAGATTACATGCCGGCGAATCTAAGCAACGCCTTCAAATCGACCGTGATCGCGGCGGTGCTCGATATCAAGCGTCGACATCTTTTCTTGCATCATTGGCGTCTCTATCATGCTTACCAATATGGAGGACTGCCCTTGTGATTGTATCGGTGGTGGTTCCGCTTTTCAACGAAGCAGAGAATGTGGCGCCCTTGCAATCGGAGATTGAGACCGCCGTGGCGGGCATCGCTTTCGAGCTGATCTTCGTCGATGATGGATCCACTGATGAGACGGTGCAGAAGATTCAATGCAACGATCAGGTGCATTTGATAAAACTAGGCGTGAACCAAGGTCAGAGTGCGGCAATCTATGCAGGGATCATGGCTGCGCATGCGCCGTTCATTGCCGTGATCGATGGCGATCTCCAGAACGATCCGGCTGACATTCCACGTCTCTTAGCAACATTGCAGAATAGGAAAGACGTGGATCTCGTCTGTGGCTATCGAGTGAAGAGGAAGGATACTTTTTTCAAACGCCTTCAAAGCCGAATTGCCAACCGAGTGAAGCGACTTTTCACGCGCGATGGCGTCCAAGATTCCGGATGTTCTCTAAAAGTGATGCGCCAAGAGTGCCGAGAGGCTTTGATTCTCTTCAATGGGATGCATCGGTTCATGCCAGCACTCATTGGGAGTTTTGGATTTGGTGTCATTGAAATTCCGGTGGATCATCGAGCTCGTCTTCACGGGAGGAGCCATTATGGTTTTAGAGATCGTGCTTGGCGTGGTCTTCTGGATCTTTTCGGGGTATGTTGGCTGCTCTCTCGCCGTCGGGGCATCGGGAAACGTCCGCAGGGATGAGAAGCTGGGCAAGGGGCACTTGACGGACAACTTGTCCCCCCGCATTCTGCAACTACCTAGCCGCCATGAATCTCCGCGAACAGCTGAAAGAAATTCTGCCCATCGTGCTCCCCAAGAGCCCCGCGGAGTCAATCAAGGGCACCAAACTGATCGAGATGGTGAAGCTGAAGCTCTCTCAGACATACAGTGATGCCACGCTCCGCTATCATTTCTCGGTCATGTCCTGTGATCCCACCTCGCCTATTGCCAAGGTGGAGCAGGGGCAAGGTTACTTTCTCCGAACCACGAGGCATGAGCTTCTGAGGCCTCGGCCGAGACATCGCCAGGAATCTCTAGAAGGATTCACCTCCGGAGATGGCTCGGAATCACCTGAACAGCTTTGGCATAGGTTTCAGGCTTTCTATGAACGCTATTCTAACCAGGATCGTTCATTCTCCTTTCCTGTGCGTCATGAGTTTGCCGAAACGAGTCAGCTTGATGATGAAGGCTACGCTTGGGCCGTGCCAGACGGCGTCGTGGTGACGTGGCGTTCGGGGCAGTTGTCCGAGTCTGGTGTGAAGCTCGTTCCGGAATTGCTTTGTCTTGAGGAACCGAGCTTCACGTTGAGCAGTACCAAGATTGTCGTTTCCCTGGATGCGGACAATTATAGGGAACAGCTGTTTCAGGCTTTGAGCATAGGCTCCTGGGCACATGCCAGCGAGATCGTCGTTGCCACCGAGATCATGGACGAATTTGTTCATGAGGATCTACGGCGGTTGGGAAATCGTTATGGTGTCGGTATCACGTATTTCTCTTTGACGGAGCAGCAGCTGGCCGGATGGGATTCTCCCGATGCCATCCGTGAATTGCCCGATGACGAATTTGATAGGGCGCTGAGAGATCGTGTGACGATGCATCGGATTTCTTCTCCAAAGCAAGTGCCCATGCTCGATTGGGATCATCTCAATCAGTTGATCACGAAGTATCCGGTATTCGACGATATCTTCCGTTGGATTCATTACTGCCTCATGCGTAAGCAGGTGTGCAATTTCGTCGATTTTGAGAGCGCGAGTTACAATCCGTGATCGCGGCTCCGATCATTGAGACCAATTCCTTACTATATGAAAACCACCATGTTGATTGTTAGAGTCTTCACGTACGCGACTCTCGGGCTTATGTGCTCCCTAGCGGCCGAAGAGAAGAAACGCGTCTTCAAGCAGCCTGATCCCGGCAAAGTGCTCACTGACTTCAGTGATGTGCCAGAAGGCTGGCTCGTCGGGCTGGATCGTGCCCAAGAAGAGGCTGCCCTAGCGAGTAAAGATATCTTGTTAGATTTTTCCGGAAGTGATTGGATTCCTCCTAGCATTGAGTTGGAAGAGCGCGTCTTTTCGAAGAAAGAATTCGCCGAAGCCGCTTCTGATGACTTTGTCCTCGTGCGATTGGATTTCCCGCGCAAACTATACGTTCAATCGGAGGATCTGCAGAAGAAGAACTTAGAAGCGGTCGCTCTGTATGAAGTGCAATCCTACCCAACGGTCATACTGACAGACTCCAAGGGACGTCCTTATGCGAGCACCGGTTGGAAAGACGGTCTGAATGTGGAGTCCTTCATGAAGATCCTGGCAGAACTACATGAGAGCCGCAAACAGCGTGACACCCATTTGGCGAACGCGGCGAAAGCGGAAGGCGCGGCCAAAGTGCCTCACTTGGTCAAAGCCATTACCGGGCACACGCCAGGCATCGTGCTGAGATTCTATGAACCGGAATTTCGCGAGATCTGCAAGTTGGATCTGGAGAATGCTGGTGGCTTGGGCAGTGTGGTGTTCCATGAAGCAAGTCTATCAATGCGATCAAAGTTAGATGGGCTTGCGGAGAAGGACGATTGGGAAGGTGCGATCAATGTCTTAGATGAATTCAGCAAGGCTCATGCGAAGACGACTCGGCAGAAACAACAAATTGAGTTCTTCAAGATCAATGGTCTTCTTCAATTGAAACGCGTTGATGAGGTGATGCCGTTTCTTGATCGGGTCATTGCCATGGATCCGGAGAGTGCTGTGGGCAAGAAAGCGAAAAGTCTCAAGCCAGAGCTTAAAAAGCGGATTGATGAAGCCAAGAGGCTTGAAAAGCAAGATGCGGATAGACTCAAGAAATAAAGAATCATGGCTAAAGAAGGATTGAATTACGCCCCTCAGGGCAAGGCGAAGCCTGTCTGTGAGAAAGGGGAATTTCCGTTTGCTGTCGGTGCGCTCGATCACGGGCATATTTACGGACAGACCAATGGTTTGTTAGAGGCAGGAGGTGAATTGCGATGGGTCTACGATCCAGATCCGAAGAAGGTCGAGGCCTTCCGTGAAGTCTACCCACAGGCAGTTGCAGTGGATTCGTTAGAGCGCATTCTTGAGGATGATGCTATCAAGATGGTGGCGGCAGCGGCAATCCCTTCAGATCGTGGGCCTCTTGGTATTCGGGTGATGGAAGCCGGGAAAGATTATTTCACTGACAAAACACCATTCACGTCGCTTGAGCAGATGGAAGAAGCGCGGGCGGTGGTCCAGCGGACGGGTAAGAAGTACATGGTCTACTACAGTGAGCGCTTGCATGTGGAATGCGCAGTTCATGCAGGAGATTTGATCAATGATGGTGTCATTGGTCGCGTGCTCCAGGTGATAGGGTTAGGCCCTCATCGTTTGAGTGCAGACAAACGCCCTGACTGGTTCTTCAACAAGGCGCAGTATGGTGGAATTCTTACGGATATTGGTAGTCATCAGATTGAGCAGTTTCTCTACTACTCAGGCTCGTCCGATGCCGAGGTGACGCACGCGGCGGTGGCGAACTACAATAACAAAGAGGCCTACCCGGAGCTGGAGGACTTTGGTGAAGCCAATCTCGTTGGGAACACGGGGGCTTCGAACTACTTCCGTGTCGACTGGTTCACTCCAGATGCTCTGCCGACCTGGGGTGACGGACGCTCCATGATCTTGGGCACCAAGGGCTACATCGAATGCCGGAAGTACATTGATGCTGGCTCGAGCGCGGCGTCAGACGTGCTCATTCTCGTGAATGGCGAGAAAGAAGAGCGAATGGAGCTGCATGGAAAAGTTGGTTTCCCTTTCTTTGGGCAAATGATTCTTGATTGCCTAAATCGGACCGAGAACGCCATGACTGAGGCTCACACGTTCAAAGCGGCTGAATTGTGCTTGATCGCCCAGAACAAGGCCATGAGGATCGAGTAAGAGAATACTTGCAGCATTTCGATTGCTGGTTATTATTACAATAATATCAACAATCATGAAATGCCGCAGATCGATCATCTTCTTCGCGCTCTAACGATTAGTATCCCTTTAGGAATCGCTTTCGGATTGCTTTCTGGCTATATGCGCCAGCGGCATGGGTCATGCGATCGCGGAGAAACACGCTTCTGGATGGGAGATTCTGAAACGGGCCATTTACGCCACGGGCATTTTCATGTTTAGCGTCCTCGCTTACTACTGCATTCACATCATCAAACAGAACACCTTCGGCGGGGTCTATCTGCTAATGTCGGTGCTCAATGGGGTTTGTTTGATCCGTTCGTTTTCCCGCAAGATGGATGATGAGAATGGCGTGCCGAAGAAGCATCAGCGGAAGCCACGAAACGTCGGACCGGTCATTGAGACGGCTGCCTAGGCTATCGGAATTCACTGATTCCCGAAGTAGGCGATCAGGCCAATGATGATCAAGATGAACACTGTTAGGAAGAAGATCTTCCAAGCACTCTTTGGGTAACGTCCTGCAATCTGGCCAGTGTAGCCATTGATCAGCACTTGATGGCGAGTGCGTCCATAGTCGTAGTTCAGAATCCACGTTGGGACGAGGATGTGCTTGAACGTCTCTTCAGAGTAGTCGGGATGGATCTGCAAATGTCGATGGGTATCGCCAGGCACATCACTGCGACAGAGCCCTTGAACGAATCGATTCTTCTTCTCGCGAGCCGCTTTCGCTGCTTCTAACAGAACGACTTGGTAGTGCTCGATGATCCATCCTGACACATAGCCCGTGTCGTAAGGGACAAGTTCGTGCGTCGGAAAGGGCTCGATCTTCGGGAGCAGGCTTGGCTCGACCACATGCGTTCCAGTGATGAGAACATCATCGAAAGTGTGCCGAATCGAGCCTTGCGAATTGTACCAGCGCGTGTGTTGCACTTGACGCGTGCGTTGCTGGCCATTGGAATCGCGATAGCTCTCTGTGGTGTAGTAGTAGTCTCCAGATTCTGCTGTCCAAGGGCAGTAGACTTTGGAGTCAAAGGTCCAGTAGGGGATGTAAATCCCAACCACGGTATCGATGAGGCTGCGGCGTTTCAGCGCGTTGGGGGCAAACCAGCGTTTGCCTAACCAACCCTTAATAATGTTGTAAACCTGTTCGCGATCGATCTTGAATGGCAGCAAGCTCTCCGGCTTCACCGGAGCCCTGATCTCTTCGTAATCGACCAATTCGGGAGCGCCACAGAAGTCGCAGTTCTGCCCGACTCGGGTGGGATCAAACACGGAGATCGCTTTGCAGCTCTGACACTTGACTGTCCGACGCTCCAACTTCCATCCTCGGCACTCTTCAGGTAGTTCGCGTAGTGCCGTGACGAGATCGTGCTCGTGAATCTTCCCAGAGTCAGTCTCCAGTTCCGTCGGGGCCGCCGTCCCGCAATATGGGCAGATCAAGGCATGCTTGCTGGCATTCCATTCCGCTTGCGCGCCGCAAGCCGCGCACGAACGTTTCGCCAGAGCGGTAGTCTTGCTCATGATGCTGCTAGTGCATACTGCGCGGGATTATTCGGCAAGGTAGGCGTCGAGGGCCGACTTGAGAACACGATGAGAAGCGCCGATCTGCTTGGCCTTCAATTCGCCCGAAGTGATGATGGCCATCACATCCGCTTCACTCACTCCTAACGCATTCGCAACTTGCTTTGGTGTGAGCAACTCAGGCAAGGCTCTCGCGGCGGGAGCCGCTGCTGCAGGCGTCGCTTGAACAGCGCCTGCGAAACCACCTTGCCCTTTGATCATCTCTTGCGCGACGGCCATGCCAATGGCCAACTCAGACGCCATTCCAGCAGGACCGCTGCCGCCACTCGGATGCCCTAACCCTTGCGCCATTTGATACTTCACATAGTCATTGAGGTCACCCACCGCAGCCATGCTAGAGCGCTTGTCGATCGCATCTTCGACTTCTTTGGGAACCGACACGTTCTCTACGACGAAGGTAGCGATCTCGATCCCGTACTTCGCCGACATGGCAGGGTTGATCAGAGGTAGGAGAGCGTCTCCAAGTTCTGCGTAACGTGTCGCCACGTCTAAGACTGGCACGTTGGATGAAGCGAGTGCTTCGGTAAAGACACTCACAATGCGGGAACGCATGGTGTCTGCGAACTCTTCCACACGAAAGTTGTGATCAGATCCAGCGACCTCCTTGAGGAAAAGTCGTGGATCCGTGACCCTGAAATCGTAAGTGCCATAGGCTCGGGCTCGGATGATCCCGAAGTCCTGATCCCGCATCATGATGGGATTCGCCGTGCCCCACTTCAAACCCGTGAAGAGTCGCGTATTGACGAAATAGACGTCGACCTTGAAAGGGGACTCGAATCCGTATTTCCAAGACTTCAGCTTGGTGAGCACGGGAATATTCTCTGTGTGCAAGGAATGCTTGCCAGGCTCGAACGTGTCGGCGAATTCTCCCAGATACACAAACTGCGCCATCTGAGACTCTCTGACAATGAGTTGGGCTCCGTTCTTAATCGCTTTGTCTTCGTCCGGAAAACGCCAAGCAATGGTATCCCTTGAGTCGTCCGTCCACTCGATGATCTCGAGCAATTCCCCTTTGATAAAGTCAAGTAAGCCCATGGTCCAGAATCGTAATAGCTTGAGTTCGATGCACTGTGGCCAGCGTGCTAAGTGAAGTCAACCGCCTAATCCAAGCGGACGCGCCCCCAATCCTCAGGGCGCCCTTGGACGGAACGGCGTGGTGCCCATGCTAGACGCGATTCGTTGATATTCTCACCGGGCGCAGCGTCGGCTTTGTCTCCATCATAAAGGAGCAGATTGAATCCTATCACAGCGCCGGAAGTGGGGGAGTCGATACCAATCGCTTTCCAAGGAATTGCCGATGTCACACGATAGCCGTTCTCAAGACGAATGGCAGAGACGGTCATGCCTGGAGCCGTCTCTTCGATAGGACCTTGATTGGCATCCGCATCCCGAGCGGCGCGAGTCGTCCCAGAGGAGTCGAATGGAAAGATGCCTACTTTGAAACAGGTCAAGGTGTGCTCCGAGGATGCTGTAGGGTCCACACAGATCTCGATCGCATCGGATCGCCAATGACCACGAATGTCGTTGGGAGCGATATTCGAAACGACCACATCGTCTAGGACAAGGGTGTCGACATAGAGGAAACGCTCATCATACCCGAGGCGAACTTCACCACTGCTGTCGGCGTCATTGTCAGACTTGCCTTGGACCTTTTGTGTGTGTGTGATCAAGAGAGGCTTGGACTGAAGGAACTGGTCGTCTTTGAGCCCGCTGATGCGTGGAATGCTTGTGGTAGGAACAGGATGCAGCGTGGCTTCTACTTGAGTCCCGGTAAGTTCATTCTTCGCTATCAAGATCACATCCTCAGTGGCTCCGATCGGAGGCGTGATCGTAATTTTAGTGGCAATGGGAGTCTGGGGGCTGATCTGCCCTTCGATCTGACCTCTTGAAAGAGTCCATCCTGCTTGAGCCTCAAGACTGATGGAAATTTCTGGGGCCCCGAGATCATGCATGATCACTTCAAGAACGATCTTGTTTTCCTGCCCGGCGACCACGCTGAGATCGGAAATCTGCTTGTCGACCAAATGTCTGATCTGCTGTTCCTCTGCCCATTTTAAAAAACGTGAGACTGCTGGGCGAGGTTGGAATTTGAATTCGAACCCCGTTGGCTTTGCGGGCGCTTGTTGAATCAACGTCGGCGATGAATCCAAAGGTAGTGGAAGCCCAGCAAGGAGATCCGTTTCATCACCGACCACGGAAATCACGCTCTTCACGAGCCCAAACGTTTCCGGCGGTCGGCCTAGGCTGGCGCGTTGGAAGCGACCGAACCCTTGGGAACGATGATTTCTCAAGGCTTCGCCAGCAATCTCGTGAGCGGCTTGACCGCAATCGATCTTAGCCGAGGTCCCCACACTTTCCCCACGAAAGTAAAGTTTGCGTGTCTGCCAGACAGAGAGCCCTTCGCGTTTCAGTTGATCTGGATAGCGCGTAGGATCAGCTGCTGCAGTGAAGGCTTCTACGCCTAGCATGCCTGCGGCTTGATGATGCCCATGCTGCCCTGCGCGGGGGAAAGGGTTCATGGTGAGAATCACCTCGGGCCGGAGACTGCGAACCAACCGCACAAGATCACCAAGCGCCTTTTCTTTGTCCCATTTCTCTAAGGTCATGGCCGCGCTTTCGGTGTAGGCCCAATCTAACTGATCGAGAAAGAAGCAGTGTTTCACCCCGAGCGTGTCCAAACACTGTTTCAGCTCGATCTCACGAAGCACGCCAAGGGAGGATCCCCAATGGGTTCCCACCATGTTGCCGCCGCCTTCGCCGCGCGTGCAGTAGGCGTGCGCGATGATGGCGTCCCGCTCATGGGCGTAGTAGGCCATGGTCGATGCCATCCCCGTCTCATCATCCGGGTGTGCTAGGACGGACAGAATATCTGTTTTGAGAAGTTCAGCCCCCTGCTTCTGTGCGAATCCTAGGCTAAGGCTGAGATGAAGCGTGACAAAGAGGATGACGGTTCTGGCGATCATGTCAGTTACGTTGGAGATCATTGGGAAACAGTTCATCAATAGCTTCTTGAATCTTCTCCATCCGACCGACTGAATTGGGATGCGTGCTGAAGAACTCGGGAGGGGCCTTTCCTTCGCCTGCTTTCTTGAGCACTTCCATCACACCGCTTGTGGGTCGTGGGTCGTGGGTCGTGGGTCGTGGGTCGTGGGTCGTGGGTCGTGGGTCGTGGGTCGTGGGTCGTGGGTC
>JBLHHN010000055.1:0-24103 GCA_047616785.1 Verrucomicrobiales bacterium | reverse complement strand
ACTTCGAGTAGTTCGAAGCCATAGTAGACGTGGAGTTCGCTCTTGTCAGGGTCGCGATAAACGGAGAAGAGGGGGGGCTTCTTGTCGGTGCCGAGGACTGCTTGCAAAGCATGGAAAGAATCGCTCATGCGATCTGCTTACCACAATCGATGGGCTGATAGAATCCTTCGATCTTACACCTTACATGTTTCCCTCTTTAATTGAGAGGCGCTGAACCTGCTTTCAATTTACGAACAAATTGGGGAATCACTGAGTTCTGATCTTAATTCCACGAAGTCCACGCCAGGAAAGAAGAAACCGTTTTGGAAATTCTGGGGTCGCTAGTTTCGACACATCGATGGATAGAAGATAGACTCAGATGGAGAAGACGGATCAGACCCGATGCCGCGAAGCCGAAAGCTGCGAGAATTGCTGATCGTGACCGTGAGCTTCGTTTCGGCGTTTGTGAGCACTATTTGGCGGCGTCCCAGCCAGCCGGGCGGCCAGGCTCTCGTTTCACGAGGTCAGCCCGCATTGGGAAATCCGTTTGCGGGAGATTCAGAGTATCCTTGTAGGCGTTCTTCTGGCTCATAGGCTAGAAGAACACCTATCGTTAGCCCCTCGTTCCCTTTCGACTCCCGGTTTGTCAATGCCACGCCCCTATTTCTTGGAAATGTGTCCTCGATCCGAATGGGCGCCTTTCTCAAGATAACATGATGAATTCCGCCAGCATGGACATCGCAGACCGAATGCGAGATGTCGTCGAACGCCAAGACGAAACGGCCTTCAAGTGGCTCGTCGAACGCTACCTCCCAGTGGTGCTCGGAGCGGCCATGCGACGGTGCAACGGCGACCGGATGCTCGCCCAAGACGTCACCCAAGACGTGTTCATCCGATTTGCGGAGCGCCTCCCTCGCTTGCGTTCCGATGAACGCATTGGGGCGTGGCTGCATCGGGCAGCCACTTTCCGGGCGGGCGATGTGATGCGCTCCGAGCAACGACGCACACGAAGAGAGGACGTGGCCGCGGAGCGCCTAGCTCTCGACCAGCTTCCTGAATCCGATCGCTGGGAGCAACTCGCGCCAGAGCTGGATGCCGCGCTGGCAAGTCTCCGCGCCAACGATCGCGAACTCATCGTCCAACACTACCTCGAAGGGCAATCGGTCGAGAGACTATCAACCATGCGAAACGTGAAGATCGCCACCTTACGCAAACGCCTCCAGCGTGCCCTTTCACGTTTACGCCAGCGATTGCTCGACAAGCAACTCGTGATGACCACGACATCCTTGGCTACGGTCCTAACATCCCAACTTTCATCGGACGCAGCCGCCCTGCCTGCCGGATTTGCAGAAACGATCACAGCGGAGGCCATTTCAGCCACCAGTTCCTCGCCAACGCTTCCACTGTTAGCCTTCCCATTCCTTCGCGACATGGGTTTTGGTGCTATGGGGGCATTTGCTATTGGCGCCATCACGCTTCTGCTGCCTCAGGAAACCCAGCACCCGGAGACGTCATCGCCTGGCTTTTCACTTGCCTTGAGCCGAGATAAGCCTCTGGCAACGATACCACAATTCACCTACGCATCCCGACCGCGCTCTCCGGAAACACTTGAAGACATCATGGCGGCAATCGGTGATATGCTTGCCAAGCCAATGTCCTCACTGGACCGACAACGGGCCACCAGTCTGGCCCAACGCATCCCGGAAGACCAAGCGGGATACGCCATGTCATTGATCGACACCACATGGAGCGAGGTCATGAGGCTACGCATGGAGCACTATCAATTTGGCGGCGGAAGCCATCACCAACCCAATCGGCAGAAGCTCTTCACTCAATGGGCAGTCTATGACCCGGAGTCAGCGCTTACGTGGGTCCTTCCTCATGCTGCTAACGATTCGCTTCATTGGAAAAGTGAAATAGAGTCTGCGTTCAAATCGTGGTCGAATGAAGACCTCAACGCTGCCTTGCGTTGGGTCGAACAACACATCCTAGGAAATGCCCAAGAGATATCTCCTAATCTCGCAAGACCGGTGGCCAAAGGAATTGGCTCAGCTATCTACCTACGAGACGGGGCCATCGCCGCCACGAAATTCATGGTTCGTCTCGACGCCAATTGGATGCGTTCAGGATTCGTGCAATACATCTTTGATCCCTTTGAGTCCTTCAAAAGCGGCCAAGACTTCACTCAGGCCATGAACGTAATGGACGAGCACATGAAGTCCCCAAGAAAGAGGCAGTCAGCCCGTTACCGAGCTCTCTTGTCCTGGCGAAAAGTAGACTGGGATAGCGCCTTCAACTGGCTGCAACACATCCCCACCACGGGCTACCATGCTGACCTTGCCTGGGAACTTGGCTTTCCCGAAGCATTGCCACCCGGATTCACCTATGAGGCCCATGCCGAATGGCTCGAAGCCCTTCCGAAACCCGCAGATTCCAAAGGCTCGAGAGCATTCTACCCAGTCATCAATCAATGGCTTCCGAAAGACCCGCACAGCGCTAGCGAATGGCTCTTTGCCAAAGGCTACGTGAACAAAGGCAACGTGGATACATTACTCGGCCAACTGCCACACTCCCAAGAACACGCCAACATCACCGAGGAGATCATTGCTAAAGCAAGGCAACAATTCCCTGAATCTGTTGAGGGCTATGTCAGAACAACCCGGGATGTCTTCTTACATCCCGCATTAAAGGAACTGAAGGAAGCCCAGCCATGAGAATGCGTTTACTCCCTTTCCTCTGCGGCCTTGTCCCCACGCTCATCGCCTTGCTGATCTTCAGTAAATCAAGTGCGCCATCCCCAACGGCATCCACATTCTCTCATGCCAAAGAGGCGCCTCGAGCAACTGCTCATCAACGGGCCGTGCCTACGTGGGAGGCGTTCACAGAGGCTTCTACTGAAGACCAGCTGAGCACACTCGAAACGCTCGACGGCGAAGAGACACTGACACTCTTGCAGAGACTCCCGGCCGAACAGTCCGAGGCATCGCGATGGGTCTTTGATCGTTTAGTGGAACTCGACACTAGCAAAGCCTTGGACCATGCCATGCGAGCCTGGCCTACGGAGGAACGTCTCCAACGCCTGGAGGCACTCATTCTTCGTTGGGCTCTCGAAGATCCCGATGTTTGCTGGGAATGGCTAGACCAACACGACGATGCGAACCAAGCCGAAGCGTGGGACAAGCTTCTAAGACGCGTTTGGCAGACCCGGTCGCTCACCCAACCCACTCCTAACGAGATTGCGAGAGCCTGGAAAGCCTTTGCTCGCTCTGGCCAAGAAGGCTCGATCGAAAGCACGGTCAGACACAAAGGAGAACAGTTCATCCACTCACGTTCAAGATTTGGCAACGGCATCATCGAAGCCCCCATAACCCAACGCCCCCGAGGTAGTCTCTGGTCATTAGTGAACGACGCCAAGCAACATGGCACCTGGCAGATCATCATGGATCGCTTGGCCAGTTTCTCTGAACGAAGCGTCCTGTGGAGCGGGCTGGTCTTCGCCCATTGGAATGCGCACGATGCCGAGGCAGCCAAGGCCTGGCGAGACCGGCGTCGCGAGCGAGAACTCCCCATTCCAAACACCGTCAGCCACGATGCAGCCCGCCTGCCAATCGATCGACCCGGAATCCCAGAAATCACCACGCGCGTGCAATGGCTCTCGCAGCAAGATCCAACTGACCCACAACATGATTTCAAACGATTCGACCTCGCGCAGATTTTACGAATCATCGATATCGAGGCCGCTGTTGCTTGGGCTCAATCGGTTGTCAACGTGTCGAGTCGTGAAAACGCCGTGAAACGCACGATCCGTCACTGGGCCGAAATCGAACCCGACGCCGCTTTCAGTTACGCTCAAGATGTTCTTGGGTGGGACGAGGAAGCGCGTGCGGCTGTCGATCCGTTCAAGCCCCGATGACCGCACGGACTAGGCTCCAGCCAGCTGAATTACTATCAAAGTCCTATTTTCTTAGGAAATGACGTAATACAAGGGTGATTTGACGGTTTGTAATAATATTTAACAATGATAGTAATAGTTGCGCTGCTGTTTGAACCGGCGCTTCATTTATGTGTTTTTGATAGAGAGGGGGCTCGCTGCATGGCCCCGAAAGCCTTGTCCTGGCGACTCCGTGACAAACCCTTCCTCAACTCAGTGTTCCTGCCCCGATTGAAAATGTGCGGTTTCTGATCTCTCGGGCCGCTCGCTCATTCTTTTCCCTTACCCATACCATGCGGCGAATATTGTAGGCTAACGCTTTAGTGAGTTGCTCATGCCTTACTGCATCGATTCCCCGTCGCATGACGTCGCCGTAATCGTGATGATGCTTTAGTGTGAAGATTCGTGATTCAGCGGCACTTCGATCAGAGTGTTGATGTCTGGTTCAGTCGTGCGCTGGGTCTGGGGATGTCTGCTCCGACTTCGGCATCGCCCTGACCCCCAACGCTTTGTCTCGCTCTTTCTCGTAATCCTGTGATTCTTTTCCGTCAGGAATAGATGTGAAAGAGAACCATTGCCCATCATGCCATCAGCCTTTGCCCGTCGACGCGCCCGCTGGCCTCTGCCCTGCGTGTGTGTTTAGCGGAGCGATCGAATCGATCCCTGGAACCCCGGGCCCATCCTGGAAGAACTCAGTGCAGCTTTCCCCAAGCTTGAGATCCTCGAACTGATCGGTCGTGGCGGCATGGGAATCGTCTACAAGGCTCGCCAGCCAAACCTCGATCGGCTCGTCGCTCTGAAGATCCTTTCACCCGAACTCAGCACCGATCCTGGCTTTGCCGAGCGCTTTTCTCAAGAAGCCCTGACACTTACGAAACTCAGTCATCCTCACATTGTCGGCATCCATGATCATGGCCAGAGCGGTGGCTACTACTACCTGCTCATGGAGTATGTGGAAGGGGTCAATCTCCGCAAAGCCATGCAAGCCGCTCGCTTCACTCTCGAGCAAGCTCACACGCTCATCCCAGACCTGTGCTCTGCGCTCCAGTTTGCGCACGACCATCATATCCTTCATCGCGACATGAAGGCAGAGAACATCCTCATTGATACGGCTGGTCGAGTGAAGATCGCCGACTTCGGATTCCAAACCGACCCGCGAGTCGTCGATTCGTTCCCACCTTTCCAAGCCTTCGTCCTCGAGATCGACAGCGGCTACCCACTCGGCTCTGAGCAAGTCGCGCCGATTGTCGAAGTGAGTGGGGATCTCATCGGGTGGAAAGAACTTCCCGCCAACAGCCTCGTCGAGCTCTCGCGAGAGACTAGCGTACCTTCAGGAACAACGCGTCTCACTTTCCGCTTCCTCGACACCAGACCGGGTAGCCCGCAAAGATTCTACCGCGCTTTCTGGTAGACTCTCGTTGTCTAACGCATCTTTAAAATCAGCGAATCCGCAGGCTCTTGAAGTAATAGACGCTCTCGCGGTCGTGGCCTTGCAGGGCGATGGCACCGCCTTCCGCGCGTAGCACACGACCTATCCTCTCGGCGGGACGTTCGACGTTCTCGGGCTCGGTGTAATCGATCACTTGACGGTCATTGAGCCATGATTGGATGCGTTTCCCTAGTAAGCGGATACGCACCGTGTGCCACTGGGATTCGTCCGGGATGATGGTCTTGGAAATATCGATGACCGCGTAGAGGCTGCCAGTTTTCCGCTTCTCTTTCGCGGAGCTGTTGAGCTGGATTTCATAGCCGTTCTTGAGATGGAGTTTGTCATCGCGCGGCTCCATGTCCGTGTGAAAGAAGATTCCTGAGTTTGTGTTAGTCTAGCTCCGAACGACCGCTTCGAGTTCGAAGTCTTTGAATGTTTCCAAGGTATCTGGATCAGCGCCGACGTAGAAGAGATGGCTTCGCTCTTTCGGATCCGTTGCCTGCGCTCGGATCACGCCATCCACCACTTGGAACGCTCCAGGATCGGTATTCGTTTTCCAACCGGAAAGATCCTTGCCATTGAAGAGTTCCACCCACGGGCGCACGCCAAGGACGCGTTGTCGGAGTTGCTTGGAGAGATCGGCAACCAGGGTAGGCTGTGTTTCCAGGCTGTTCGTCAACTCTCCCGGATCGGCTGCGATCTCCGTCAACATTCGATCGAGCACCTGATCACTCTTACGTTGCCACCACTCCGTGTAACGATAGCGTCCGGTGCGAAGACTGTGGCCCACGACGGGACCAATCTCCTTGCCAGCATTGTGTGGGTATGAGGAATAAGCAGATTCCCGATGGGAGCGTTCAGGCTCATCTAATAACTTCGCGAAAGACTGGCCTTGAACGTGGGCCGGTGTCCCGATACCCACGAGATCACATAATGTGGGATAAAGGTCGATCAACTCCACGAAAGAGGCTGTCTTTCCTCTTTATGTGGGCTTGTTAGGAGAGTGCGTGACGAGCGGTACACGGTTGTCGCATTCAAAGTTCGTATGTTTGCGCCAGGAGGTATGGTCTCCCAGTTTCCTGTCATGATCCGCCCAGAACACCACGATGGTGTTGTCTTCCAGACCATTTGTTTTCAGAGATTGGAGGATGCTGCCTACCTGGGCATCCATGTAACTCACACATGCATAGTAGCCATGGAGGAGTCGCTTGTTCTGCGCGTCAGGAAAGGCACTTGGCAAACGACCCTTGGGGAAATCCGAATACGAATGCATCTCACCTGCCGCCACATTGCTAGCCCAAGCAGGATAGCCAGCCGAGACACCGAGATTTGTCGGAAGCGAGAAGGAATCTCGCTCATATAGATTCCAGTAGCGTTTCAGCGCGACGAAAGGGAGGTGGGGCTTCGTGAAACCCACGGCTAGAAAGAAAGGCTTGTTTGCTGCGGCCAAAGTGGCGAGTTGCTCCACTGCTTTATCCGCGCGTGCGCCGTCGGCATACGTGTTGTCCGGCACATCGGCCATTTCGGTCATGGGGCCGCGCAGGGTGCCACGCCCGCTTGATTTCGGTGTCTTGCGCTTCTCCTCATGAATGGCCGCATTGGTAGGATCTGCGTATTGCGGCTGTCCTTTGACTTGGATCCAGCGTGTCCAGTTCTCGATATCCACGCCCTGTTTGCCACTTCCATGATAGATCTTTCCGAGACCCACGGTGGTGTAGCCATTCGCCGTGAGATGTTGATTCAAGGTGACGGTCGTTGGCCAACGTTTCCGCCAATCCGTGACGTGGAAAGTGCGCTCCTTTGTGTGTTCTTGATAGAGTCCTGACGTGATCGCTAAACGTGACGCACCACACACCGCTTGATTGCAATAGGCGCGATCAAAGCGGAGTCCCTTGGCTGCCAAGGCATCGACATTCGGAGTAAGCGCACGTGAACCATAGCAACCAAGTTCTGGACGCAGGTCATAGACCGCGATGAAGAGGATGTTCGGTGGAGTAGCTGCCACCGCGTAGGAAACGGGGCCTATCAGGACCATGAGAAATGCAGAGAAACGAGAGATCATGAACTAGAAACGTTGAGGCGAAGCCTGGATGCTGTCGAGATTTCGTGCTGGCAGCATCCTTGATCGTTTCTACCCGCTATGCCACGCTATGCCATGCGCTCTCTTTACCTGATTTCTCTTCTGCTGATCTTCGCTCCTCCTGTACTTCGGGCGGCAGAACCCTCCCTCCTCCGGGTGCTGACCTACAACATCCATCATGCCGAAGGCACTGATCGGAAAACCGATTATCAACGACTCGCCAAGGTCATCAGCGATCTCACGCCTGACATTGTCGCCTTGCAAGAGGTCGACAAAGAGACCAGCCGGTCTCAAGGCATTGATCAAGGGCACAAGATCGCATCGCTCACCGGCTTGAGCCACACCTTTGGCGCAGCTATGGCCTTTGATGGTGGCGAGTATGGCCTCGCCATCCTCTCACGTTTCCCCATTCAATCTCCCAGCACCCGAGCCTTGCCCTACCGCACGGGGCAAGAGCCACGTGCCGTGCTTCAAGCAAGGATCGTGCTGCCCGAAGGCTTGCCCTCAATCACCTTCGCGTCCACACACTTGTCTTTTGAGACTCCTGAAACCACCTTAGACCAAACGCAAGAACTCCACGCTCTCTTCCCAGCATCGCCCGTCATTCTTGCTGGCGATTTCAACGCACGGCCTAACTCACCCGCCATGAACTATCTCTGGGACCAGGGCTGGATCGATAACACTGCTCCTGATTCCAGGATCGACTACGTGCTCACCCGCAAGGATCAGGGTTGGGAGGTGAAAGAGCACCGCATCATCGACGACACCGTCACCTCCGATCACAAGCCCGTCTTGGTCACGCTACAATGGATGGGCACACGCACCAAAGCAGCCACGCTCCTCAACGCCGCAGGGCTCAAGGGCAGCCTGATTGTCTGCGGCCGAGACGAAAACCTTATTTCTACTCTTGGTGAGACCTTTCTCGAAAGCGCTGGTGGCAAAGACGCATCCATTGTTCTGCTAGAAGGTGATTCTCCTGCCCCAGCAGTCTTTCGTAACTTAGCCGCAGAGCGACTCACATCTCTACCATTCTCCAAAGCGAAGGCTCACGATCTATCGCACGCCACTGGCCTCGCCATTCTGAGTCATCTGGATCAACTCCCACGGCCCCTCTTGCATGCTTGCCAGGCCATCATCGAACGAGGCGGCACCGTGCTCGGCCATGAAGCCATCCTCGCTCTCCTTCCAGCCAATGATCCTATCAGCATCTCAATCGATGCCGATGCCGCGCTGATCGTCGATGGCCGCCAAGTCAACGTAGGTGGCACAGGCAAGGTCACGCTCACATTAGCCCATTCCGAATCTCGCCCGGCCAAAGTCCTCACCCTTCAGGGCAAACAACAAGCCGATTGGACCGCTCTCCGCCGCATGGCCCAAGGTCGGATTAAAGAACCACACTTTCCTCCCGCTCAAGTTCGTCCGCCACATGTCGCTAACGGAATTCTCATGATCGTCGGTGGTGGCAATGTGCCAGAACCCATGCTGGAGCGATTCTTCGAACTCGCCGGAGGCAAGAATGCGCGTATCGCCTTGATCCCCATCTCCAGCCCCGATCCCTTGCCTGACGAGTGGTGGATCGGAAAGAAAGCCGCCGCCTACGGTGTGCAATCCTTCGACGTGCTCACGGGCCGCACTCCTGAAGCCGTCGACAGTGAGGCCTCGCTCAAGATCCTCCGCGAGGCCACAGCCATCTGGTTCGGCGGTGGTCGGCAATGGCGCTTCGTCGACGCCTATGAGAATACCCAAGCGCACCAACTCATGCATGACTTGCTCAAACGCGGTGGCATCATCGCAGGCAGTTCGGCAGGAGCCTCTATCCAGGCCGAGTACATGGCACGTGGCAATCCCTTGGGCAGTCGTGACATCATGTCAGAAGGCTACGAACGTGGCCTCGAATTTCTTCTCGGCGCGGCGGTCGATCAGCACTTCAAACAGCGCAACCGTTTCCCCGATATGACCTCCCTGATGGCAACCTACCCACAATTCCTCGGCATCGGTCTCGACGAATCCACCGCCCTCGTCATTCAGAAATCGATCGGCGAAGTTATAGGAAAAGGCCAAGCGCACATCTACGACAGCAAGCGCCCGATCGCGAAAGGCGAGAAAGACTACCAATCTCTCAACCCTGGCGACCGTTACGATCTTGTAGAACGTAGCCTGCTGGAATCAGACACAGATAACTAACAAAGCGGCATTTGGGAGTCCCATTGATGGCAAGCTGCCGCACTTCAAAACGTGTTCTAACCACACGACTCAATCACGTTTCTAGGGTAACGTCATCTTATTCCTGGTTGATAATCTAGTTGGCTGATGTTGCCTATTCAGGCAGCTTCTATGAATTGATTAGCATTGACCGTAATGCGGCTCAAGGAATGCGTTTCAACCAAGCTTGCGCGACCTGCCACGTCTGTTCTTCCACTTGTGCTAGTATCTTGACGACGTCTTGGCAATCGAGCGAATAATGAGCTACACTGTCACTGGGCTGTGGATCTCTTCTTCTACCACTTGGAAATCTTCTTCCTCTTCGAGTGGGGCGAAGCGTTCGGCATTGAAGGAACGCTCCAGACCGCCCTTACCCATAGGATTGTGAAGCTCGACGAGTGTGACAGCAACTTCAGGCTCCAGGTCGAAGCCCTGGCCAGGGGCGACGTCTCGGATGGTGTAGGTTTCGCCTTCCTTCGGGAGCGCGACGTACATTTCCTCAATCCCAAGCGGGAAGTTCCCATCGATACACGCGACTTTCTGGCCTTGTTGTAGCATGCCATTCAATCGCCGAATGCCCTTGGACACGCAAATCGAATTCTCAGTCAGTATTCGATTCCATCCTACCTTTCTAGATCAGCTCGTGCCAAGTGGATCCATTTGATCGATTGCTTAGATCCAGATATCCAAGAACTTCTGTGTCTGATTGCTGTGATAGAACCTAAGGCTGACGGGGCTCGACACCTAGCAGATGACGCACAAAGAAATCGCTCTGCCGACGCCTGCCATAAGGCGAACCGGCTGCACCGTGCCCTACACCAGGCATGACGAGGAGTTCGAAGTCTTTGTCGGCTTGGACTAGGGCATCGACCACTTGCATGGTGGAGGCCGGATCAACGTTCTTGTCCAACTCACCGACGATGAGGAGGAGTTTGCCTTCCATCCGGTGAGCTTGATCGACGTTGGATGATTCGGCGTAGTGCTCGCCTAACGGATAACCCATCCATTGCTCATTCCACCAAATCTTATCCATCCGATTGTCATGGCAACCACAGTCTGCGACGGCAACATGATAGAAATCGTGATGGGCGATGAGCGCACGCATGGCGTTCTGCCCTCCGGCGGAACCTCCGTAGATCCCCACACGAGAAAGATCCATCCAGGGACGTGTCTTGGCGGCCGCTTTGATCCACCGGATCCGGTCAGGGAATCCAGCGTCGCCGATGTCTTGCCAGCAAATATCATGGAAGGCTTTCGATCTATGTGAGGTGCCCATGCCATCAATCTGCACAACGATGAATCCGAGTTCCGCCATTTCCGAGCTTCTGGCGGAGAACGCTTTCGGCACGTGCGCTGCGTGTGGTCCCGCATAGATCTGTTCGATGACCGGATATATTTTCGCTGGATCGAAATGGGTCGGTCGATGAATGATTCCATAGATCAGCGTCTCGTCATCGCGTCCCTTGGCAACGAAACGTTCGGGAGCTTTCCATCCTGCCTCGCGAAGTTGGAAAATGTCAGCCACTTCTAGCAGCATCACCAAGGCGCCATCTGCGGAGCGGCGCAGTTCGGTCACGGGAGGAAGATCGACTCGGGAGTAGGTATTGACGAGAAAGCGTTGATCTGGCGAGTAAGTCACCCTGTGCGTTCCATCGGCCTCGGTGAGACGGACCAAGCCCGTGCCATCGAAGTTGATCCTTGCGTGGTGTAATTGATAGGGGTCCTGGTCCGAATCCATGCCTCCTGCTTGGAACCACACTTGCCGATGCTCCCAATCCACGCGTTCGACGTCTCTGATCACCCATTCCCCTTGTGTGATGGCGTTCTTTAGATCACCTGTCTTACTATCGAAGAGATAGAGATGATTCCAACCATTGCGCTCAGACATCCAGAGGATCTCACTCGATGGCTCGTGCTTTTGATAAAAGGATTTCTGCGAGTAGCACACAAAGGTCTCCGGGGCTTCCTCTATCAATGTCTTGGCTGTCCCGGTCTCGGCGTTCACGCCTAACAGCCGCAAGACTTGGTGCCCTCGCTGATTGTAGAGAAAGGTGAATGTCGAAGAATCCTCGTCCCATTGGTATTTGGAGAGGCTCCAAGGATCGGGAAAGAGAGCGTCTGAAATCGAGAGCTCACCGCGGCTGGCGACATCAAAGAGCCGTGGCCGAGGATGATCGAGCGCATCGCCTGGCTTCACGTAGTCGAAACTTTGTAGGCGAGGCTGGGGCTGATCCTCGGGCGAGGATTCTACAACGTGGACGACGCGTTTCTCAGCATACTCTGTTTGCACGACGACCAGCTTCGTGCCGTCTGGCGACCAGAAGATCTGGTTCGTGAAGGAATTCTCAGGCGTTCCCAATGTCGTTAGGGAATAGGACTCTTGGGTTTCGCGATGGGCGAGACGGACATTGTGCTCGACGATATCGATGTGCCACGCCCCATCAGGCGACGGGACTGAGCGAGACTTCGACTTTGGCTCTACTGACTTCTCTTCCTTCTTCTTCTGCGCATTTGGTTTCCACGTGCCATCGATGACTGCAGTTCCTGGTGATTGGGTCGCTTCGAAGACCCCTAACAAACGCTCATTCGCATCTTTTACCATCCAGACGTGTCCGGCGTAGGTGTGTTGGGCCGCCTCCTTTCCGGGATCGACGTCTCCATAAGCTGTGGGACTCTTTGGATCTCCGATCCAGAAATAGGTGATCGGCCGATCGAGCTTATTCACGAAGGTGATCTCTGTGCTGCCACCGGTCGATCGGGAGTCGCGTATCCTGCCGAGGACCCGCACCGAGGTTTTCTCATCGGTGCTTGGCGATATGCCCAACTTCTTATGAAGTTCTGCGCGATCCGTTGATTCCCAACGCGTACCTTTCTCTGGGTCGATAACGACAAAGGTGCGCTCTTTCGGTGCGGTATCGACTGTATACCAGAACTGTGCTGATCCCTCGATCCATTGAGGATCGACCCGATTTCGATAGACCTTGCCGGAGAGCTGCTTCCTGAGATTCGCCGCGCGTTCGTAATCTTCTTTGGAGCCTTGTGCCCATGTGACAGTGTGTAGAAGGAGTAAGACGCAGATGATGTGTGACGGACTGTTCATGAAGGATGAGATGTTCGTGAGGGAAAAGGATGTTTCAATGGACGGCGGTTGGACGAAGGATGACGACCACGCAGAGGCCCGAGAGAATTGGCAGGGATGAAGCGCTTTGTTAAATCGGAAGGAAGACGCAGGCGAGCGCGAGATAGAACCAAGTCCCCAGGAACGGACATCGGCAAAGGGAACGGACATTGGCAAAGAGCTGCGAGCGTTTCATAGAAGTAAGATCGCTATCAAGCATCGTTGAAGTGAAGAGAAAAGGGCCGCACTTCGGCTTCAGGGAGTTGCCTGGCCCGTCTCCTGTTCGACAAGACGGTGGGCAATCTGACAGCCGATTTCTGCAAGGACCCGGTTCACTCGAGTTTCAGAGTGGTCTTCCAGCCCTTCTATCCAAAGCTGAGGAAGCTTGTGGATTTGGTTTGCGATCCTTTGGAGTGAATGGGGAGACGAATCTGAGAGACGAATCTGAGAGAATGACTCTATCAGAAAGTACGCGCCAGCGAGAGGCTTGGAGCATCAGTTGTTTCGTCGGACGATTCCAGATCCGATTTCAATAATTATTATAAAAAATGAGCCAGGATCAAGGACAGGCCGACCTACGTCTTTGCCGCGAAAAACTAAGCTAGGATCGAACTCACCTCGCGGCGTTCGCGATCTGCGGGGCCTAGTTTGTCTTTGGTTCCCATGGCGCCGATCATGGTGTTGTAGACGTCGAGGCCTTCGGAGCCGACGTCCATGATCTCGCCCGTCTTAAAGCGGCCATTGGCACCAGTGATAGCGTGGAAGACTCCGGAGAGTTCGCGTTTCACATCGTTGTGGCGACCGTCACCGGACTCAGTGGAAATGGTGATCATCGAGTTCTCCAGAATGGAACGTCCGTTGGCTTCTTTCTCTTCGTCGAGGCGGCTTAGGAAATAGGCCACCTCGCGCATCTTCATGTGGGCATGTGCGCGGAGCTGTTCGTTCTTCTTCTCTTCATTGAATTTGTGCCACCACTCATGGCTGCAGCCGGCATCGCCACTCGCATTGAGTTGCTGGGAATCATTGAACTCAAAGACTTTCCTACCATCATACTCATAGTCGCCGGTGACGCGGAGACGCTCCCCTGCGGCAAGAAAGGTGATTGATCCAAAGCGAACCCGATCCATCTGCACGGAGAGGGCATAAAGATCGGCCATCAAGCGCCACTCGGTGGTGAGTTCTTCAAGTGGCATGTCGATGCCTTGGCCGCCGGGATCGGCTTGGCCACCGTGAAATACTTTCGAAAGTGGCGGCAACTCAGGGCCTTCTGTGTGCTTGTGCTTCATCTCAAAAGCCCGTTGCTCGAACTCCCGAATGCGATCGAGATGCTCGGCCACGCGTGCTTTGGACGCGGCCCCAAGGGGCGAGTTGGCACCGGTGTAGTGTTTGTATTGATCAATGACAGAGTCGAGGACGCTGCGTTGCTGGCGGAGTTTGCGGGCATCACCATCGCTGCCGGTGTTCATGACACCGAAGACGCGATCAAACAAATCACGTGGCTTCTCCTGCATCGTGCCGGCGACGGTGCCGTCGTGATTGTAGCTGTGTAAGTATCGGCCGACACGGCTGCGTCGGAAATAAGTGCCCCCGATCAAGGTCGGCACCATGCCAGGAGGCATGCCGTCAGGGTGATGGGCCCGGCGGACTACTTGATCAATGGAAGGGCCGCCTGCCTTGGCTTCGCCACCTGCGGGCATGGCGGTGAAGGAAGCGGTGGCGCCGTCATAATGCGCATTGATCCCACTGACATCGCAACGAACTTGATCCACGTTGCGCATGATGAGCAACTTATCGCCGAGTGGTTTGAGCGGCTCTAGCACGCCGTCGAAGCCTTCTTTCTGCAATGGGGCTGGAATACCTAATCCAAAGAACACATTGAAAGCGCGGACAGGCACATCGGTAGTGGCGGCCGCTCTGGCGCTGGTCACCATCATCTCTTCGAGCAATGGTAGTCCCACGGTGATTCCGCCCAATCCCTTGAGCATGGTCCGTCGGCTGATTCGATTAGTCTTCATGGATGGCTTCGGTATTGGTTCTTAAAACGAGGTCACTCTTGATGATGGCCCGGACCACGGCGGCGTAAGTTCCGCCACTAGCTTGGGCTTGTTGATGGATCTTGTCCAGGACGGCGGCGTCTGGCTGGCCCAGAGGCCGTCCCACGGCGAACTGGGCGACTTTCCAAGTTAGGCATTGGCTGACTCGCTCGCTTTTCGCTAGCAGATCCATCAGTTCAGCTGAGGTCTGGTAGGGGATCGATTTGGCGGTGCCAGGGAAAAGGATCTGGCCGTCTTCGCGGAGCTCATTGCCGTGCTCGTCAGCTTGGTGATAGGCACCGACGCCGTTGAATTTCTCCAAGCCATAAGCCAGAGGCTCAAATTTTATGTGGCAACCACCGCATGATTTGTTCGCCACGCGCTCTTCAGCGATGCCGCGCAGGGTGAGACCAGGCTTTGCGGCCACGGGCGTCGTATCGACACAGGGCGGGGGATCCTTCACCCCGCTTCGCAAGAGATCATTGAGGACAAACAAGCCTCGCGTGACCATGGAAGCTTCGTCGCCACCGATGGTGAGCACGCTGCCTTGTGTGAGCAGCCCGCCACGCTCTGGCGCTGCGGTTAAATCGTAGAGAGACGCGCCTTCGCCATCACCCTGAACTTCCAGTCCGTAGTGCTTGGCTAGTTGAGGTGTGGCAAACGTGACCTTCGCATTGAGCAGATCTGCTAGAGGACGTTTCTGTTTCCAAACGACTTCCTCAAAGAATGCGAGGGTCTCTCTCTGCATGTCGCGTCCTAGTTCGGCACTCCAGTTGGGAAAGCGCTCGGCATTGGGGCTCATGTTGGCCAAGCGATTGAGGTTGAGCCAGTCGTTGATGAACTCGACGGATCGCTTGATCGCGCGTGAGTCATCCAGCATGCGCGTGATTTGCGCGTCCATCACCTTGGGGGCTAACAAGTCACCGCTTTCTGCCAGCTTGAGTAGCGCTTTGTCAGGAGCCGCACCCAGAATGATGAAACTCATGCGCGTGGCCAATTCGTAATCACCGACGGGCCAGGCCTCGCCATCGCCACGCTGATTCTCCACGCGGTAGAGGAAACGTGGCGATTGCAGCATGGCTTCGATGGTGATCGCCAATCCCTCTTCGATCGTTCCGCCAGTGGCGGCGACGGTGGTGGTGATCCCGCGGAATGCGGCTATCTCAGTATCACTCAAGTCGCCGCGTAGCACGTCTCGGCCCATGCTCGTGACGATCGGTCGCATGGATCTGTCAGTGAGATTGAGACCGCCCTTCTTCGACTCGTAGCGCTTGGTAAAGTCTAGCACATCCATTCGGCTGACAATGATCCTGGCCAATTGAGCGTAGGATTCCACGTGCTTGAGATCGACGGATAAATTATAGGCAGTGTTGCTGAACCCATCAGCGCGAATGTCCGGCGGTAAGATCTCTCGTGCTTCTTTCTCGATATCGACTCCGGTCACGGTGCGAACGGTTTCGATGTATTCGGGCACCGTGAGTCTCCGGATGTAGTTCACGGTCGCTCTTCGATCAAAGGTGTGTGCGAGCGGGTCGATCTCTTCCGTAGTCCAGACAGCACCGTCATTGATCCACTTGCGAAGCTGTTCCTTTTCTGCGGATGTGAGAGGCTCGCGTTTCTTCGGCATCTCGCCGGATTCGACCACTTCCCAGACCAGGCTTTGCGCCGATTGACCTGGGATGATGGCTTCCTCACCGTCGCTCAAGGCATAGGCCTTGGATTTCTTGGAGAGATCCAGCTTGCCTTTGTTCGTCGCCGTGTCGTGACACTCCAAGCAGTGTTTTGATAGAATTGGAACCACTTCTTCATCGAAGAATTTCTCTTTCGGAGATCGCGAAGGCCCGGCGATTTGGGCGGGGCCCGTTTGGCCATCGACACCTGCCTGATAGTTCGTGGCGATCTCTTCGGAAGAGAGGGCGCGACCATAGATCGCCACCAAGTGGTAGGTGCCTAACCAGGGACGCCCTTTGGAGATCTCATTGCCCAACGCGAACTGAAAGGATTCTTTCCAGTTCGCTGTCTTGCCAACGATGGCCTTCTTGGCACTTCGTTTCCCATTGATGAAGAGCTGCGCGTCACCACGTCGATTGCGTGTGTAGGTCACGTGCGTCAGTTGCGTGCTCAAGCTCCTCTTAGAAGTCTTTAGAGAAGGCATCCCGTTGGTGGTGGTGTCAGTGGTGCGTAGGCGCGCTTCAAACGCGTCCGCTTCTTGGCCAAGCGTCACATTCCGATTCGAACTGTCACCAGAGATCGTGATGATTCGAGCGGGGCCCCCTTGCTTCAAGTTCGCTGGCTTCAACCAAGTCTCGATGGTGAGTTCAGCGCTTCGCTTCACCGCCTCAGTGATCTTGGCCGCTGGTTTCTCTGAACGGATGAGAGTCTTCTCTCGGATCTCGAGTGAACCGTTTGCTCGTCGAACGTTGTTAGGTTCTTCAATCTGCAGATCTAGCGCTTCGCCGACCCCGGATCGATCTTTCACCACGCTGCCTTCGGGCGATTGAAAATCGTAGAGTGCGAGTAGCCCATCGGAAACGCGTTCAGGGGCCGGGGATGTGGGTGTGATAGCCTCGGCGGCGAGGGCAGTGCTTTGAAGCTGAAGGCCTTTGATCTCGCCACGGAATTGCCTGTCCATGCCGTGTTGCACCATGGTGCGGTTGAAGTTGCCGATGGCAATGGGTCCAGTCTGTTTGGCAACGGCGCCATTGTTGTAGCTCCTGCGCTTATCCAAGCTGATCTTCGCTGAAGTGTCAGTCTGGAGTGCAGGTTCGGTGAAATACCAGGCGACATTGTCCGTTTGTTTCGTGCTGTCGTAGGTTACGGCAAAGAAGGTCCACTTCTTTAGAGCTAGTTTGTTAGTGGAACTATCATTCTTCACGGAGTCCGGCCATTGATTGACCGAAAGACGGAGTCGACCATCTTTGTGATGCACCAGATCGATGCCTGCTTTGTTGTGTTGCAGTGAAAAGAAGATACGATTGCCGCCCGCACCGGTCTTCAATTCGGTAGGATGAAGCCAACCGGAAAGGGTGAATGATTTGAGATTACTGAGGGCATCGGCACTTTCCTCGCGCATTTCAGCGCGTCCCCAGGGTTCCCCCTTTTTAAAGACGAGGCCACCGTCAGCGCCTCGCTTGGCGGTGCCGTGCAGTTGTAGTCTAGGAAGATCGTCTTCATGAAAGCCCGCGCGAACCACGACTCTTTCCTCGGCAAAGGCAGAGATCATGATCGATACCGTGGCCAGAAGGCACGCACCGATCCCGGTGGAAAAGTATCGAAGTTTCATCAGTAGATGAACACTTACGGCAGCCTAGAGTTGCAATCGGTCACACGCCGGAGAGCGCGCGTGCCTTTTTCAGAGCGTCGATGCTGGCTTTGCAGGCGGGGTCGTTGTCGAGATCGTTCAGGGTTTGATTGAACGGCTCTGAGCGCACGGGACCGTCGTATCCGATGGCTAGCAGAGCGTCGATGAATTCTTTGATCGGGATGACGCCGGTGGAGGCGGGGAGTTGGCGACGGCCATCTTGTTGATCGCGTTTCACGACGCCGGAAGGTGCATCGTTGAGATCGACCAGGATGACGTCTTTATTTTTAAGTGTTCTGAGAGATTCGGTGGAGTCTCCGGCGGTCCACCAGTGCCAGCTATCGAGGACAACACCGACATTTCCAGTGCCGATGCGGGCCATTAATTCTTGGGTCTCTGCCAGAGTGTGAATGAAGGGATAGTGACCGCGGGTGAGCAAACTCTGGGTGCCGACGTATTCCATACCGAGTCGTTGCCCGTGATCTTTGAGAATCTGCGCGACGCGTCGGAGACGATTGGCATAGCGTTCGAAATTCTGCAGGTAAGTGAGGTCGGCATGTGAGGGCATGAGCCAAGTGCTGACCCGATCGACACCGGCTGTCTGGAGGGCTTTGGCCATGGCGGGAAGGGCTTTGAGATCTTCTTCAAAGCGCGCGTCGTCTTTGCGGAACTCGACGGGCAATCCTGCGGTGCCCCAGACGAGGTGGTGTTCGCTGAGCAGATCGGTGATGGCCTTGATCTCTTCCGGGGCGAGTTTGACGAGTTCGCCGGGGCGGGCCTCGACGGATTCGTAGCCGTGTTTGGCCGCGAGTGCGATGATCTCGTTCTGGCTGGCATTCACTCCAAGCGCTCCGCCGACGAGGTTGAGCGTGAACTTGCGAGCAGGCTTCTTGTCTTGGCCATAGAGAGCGAGCGGCGAGAGGCCAAGGAGTGCGCTGGCGGACGTGGTGCGGAGGAACTGACGGCGTGAGTAGTTGGAGGCGTTCATTAGATGCGAAGAATCGGATGACAGATTCACGACGTGATTGTATAGCCCCGCCAATCACACGCAATCATGAAGAAGATCGTCGTCGCTTACTCGGGAGGTTTGGATACCTCAGTCCTGCTAAAATGGCTCAAGAACCATTACGGCGCTGAAATCATCGCGTACTGCGCGGACGTGGGCCAGGAGGAGGAACTGGATGGCCTCGAGGAAAAGGCGCTGAGCACGGGAGCCTCGAAATGCTTCATCGGTGATCTCCGCGCGGACTTTGCGGAGAATTACATTTATCCCATGTTCCAGGCAGGAGCGCTCTATGAAGGGCAGTATCTGTTAGGGACCAGCATCGCGCGGCCGTGCATTTCCAAAGGCATGGTGGACGTGGCGATCCAGGAAGGCGCGGATGCGATCGCGCATGGTGCGACCGGGAAAGGGACTGATCAGGTGCGTTTTGAACTTTCGACCGCGGCCCTGGCTCCTGACATTGAAATGATCGCTCCTTGGCGGATGCAGGTTTTTCGCGATGAATTTCCTGGGCGCTCGGAAATGATCGCCTACGCGGCCAAGGAGAACATTCCGGTGCAGGCCTCGGCGTCGAAGTCCTATTCGATGGATCGGAATCTCCTGCACATCAGCTTTGAAAGTGGTGTGTTAGAAGATCCTTGGTATGACGGCAGCGGCGAAGCGGATCGTGATATGTATGTCTTGAGTGTGTCTCCTGAGGAGGCGCCAGATAAGCCTGAGTTCGTGCAGATGCTCTTTGAAAAAGGCCTTTGTATTGGTTTGAAGAATGAGCGTTTGCCAGAGATTCTGGCGAAGAAGGGTATCGAATCACTGGGTGAGCAAGGGGACTACACGTTGCTTTCGCCATTGGGCGTGATGCTAGCATTGAATCAATTGGCCGGAGAGCATGGGATCGGCCGCATCGACATGGTGGAGAATCGTTTCGTGGGCATGAAGAGCCGCGGCATCTATGAGACACCGGGCGGGACGATTCTATTTCATGGGCATCGGCAGATGGAGAGTCTGACCATGGATCGCGAGGTCATGCATGTGCGTGATGGCTTGATTCCGGAGTACGCCAAGCTGGTCTACAATGGCTTCTGGTTTGCGCCGGAGCGGCTCGCCATCCATGCATTGGTCACGGAGAGCCAGAAACATGTCTGCGGTGAAGTGCGGCTGAAGCTCTATAAAGGGAATGTCATCACGGCCGGGCGTCGCAGTCCTTTGAGCCTCTACAATCCGGAGGTGGCGACGATGGAGGCGGATCCGACGAATGCCTACAACCAGGATGATGCTAGCGGATTCATTCATTTGAATGCGCTCCGCCTCAAGACGGGCGTGAAAGTCCACGGGGCCTAACCGCTCTCCATAGCCAAACCCCTTGACGCCTATTCGCGGGCGTGTCAGAGAAACTCATGGTCCGTCCAATCGTCATTTACGGAGACCCCGTGCTGCGCGCGAAGTGCGTGAAGGTGGAGGAAGTTACGCCGGAGATTCGCGAACTCGCGGCGGATATGATTGAGACCATGATCGAAGCGCGAGGCGTGGGACTGGCCGCACCTCAAGTGGGTGAAGCCATTCAGTTAGCCGTGATCGATGTCTCACACGATCCTGAATGCATTTCCTACCTGCGAGTGAATGGCAAGGACACCGACATGAAGGAGATCATGCCGCTGATCTTCATCAATCCACAGCTAGAGCTGATCACTCCGAAGGAAACGGAAGAGGAAGGCTGTCTTAGTTTCCCTGACATTCGTGCGATGATCACGCGGCCGGAGCAAGTGAAGGCGACCCTGATGACCCTGAATGGGGAAATGTTAGTCATTGAGACGGACGGATTGTTCAGTCGAGCGATTCAGCATGAGACGGATCATTTGCATGGGCGGCTTTTCCTCGATCGGATGCCTTCGGCGACGAAGGTGAGTCTGAAGAGAAAGATCAAACGGATGATGGCCGAATATGGTCATGGTTAGGTAGCAGCATGGGTACTTTGCGAGTCGAGGTATCGGTCGAGGAGCAGCAGATGCGTCTCTATGAAGACGACGCTGAGATTCGGAGTTATCCAATTTCGACAGCGAAGAATGGGACGGGCTGCGAAGAGGGGAGCAACTGCACGCCCTTAGGTGAGTTTGAGATTTATCAGAAGATCGGCGATGATGCTCCGTTAGGGACGATCTTCAAGGGCCGGGAAGCGATCGGAGAATGGGGGTTGGGCGATGAGAGCGAGGAGGACCTCATTCTGACGAGGATTCTCTGGTTGGGTGGATTGAATGATGAGAATGCCAACACCCGGGAGCGATACATTTACATCCATGGGACGAATCAAGAGGAGCTCATTGGGCAACCCGTGAGCCATGGCTGCGTTCGGATGCGGAATGACGATGTGATCGATCTTTACGCTTTGGTGGGCGAAGGCACGTCTCTGCGAATCGCTTAGGAATAGCCGTTTGAGCCGTTTAGTGTGACCCCAAGCTTCCCAATCGTCTCAAAGAACGATTGAATACAAGAGCGAATCACACGTCTTACCCTCGATAAATCTACCCTCTAAAAACTATGAAACATCGACGCATTCTTGCCTTACTCGCTGCCGTTGTGCTGACATTCGGCCTCTCCAGTTGCTACTATGACAGCCATTACGGCTACGATTCCGTCTATGAAGGGGGCTACAGCGGTGGCGGTGGCGGCTACTACGGTGGTGGCGGTTACTACAACACGGGCTACGGCTACGGCGGCTATTACGGGTCACCGCTCTTCGTGAATAGCCGGACCTACTACCATAGCATCGGTGGCTCTCGTTACCCTTATTACATTCGCGACGGAAGACGTTACTATCATCGCGCTGATGATCATCGCCGCTATGGTGGGCGAACCTATGCCAGGGACAGAGATCGTGATCGTGATAACAATCGTCGTCCTAACGCAGATCGGGGAAGCAATAGCCGCTATCCAGATCGTTCGGAATCCGTTGGTCGCAGCGGAAGAAATGTAGACTCCGGCCGTGCACGTATGGCTGCTGGCAATTCCTCTCGTCAGCAGACCCGCTCATTGCAGTCGAGTCAGGCACGCACCATCACGACGGCTCCATCTCAGTCTCGGACGTGGACAACGGCAAAGCCTATGCCGAGTCGAAGTAGCAATAGTAGTAACAATGACTCGCGTTACTCACGGAGCAGGTCGCCACAACCGAGTGCCTCTCGCAGGGCGACCACCACGCGTAGCGCCCTAGTGCGTAGTGCTCCCACGAGGAGTCAGTCTGTGCGCAGTGCTCCTGTGCGCAGTGCTCCTGTGCGCAGCGCTCCTTCGACGAGTGCCCGCAGTAGCAGCAGTAGTTCATCCCGTGGGAATAATAGCGGATCAGGACGTACGCGTCAGTCTTCAGGAGAAGGTGGACGGACAAGGGGTTAGACTTGGTGCTTCGCTCAATCTGTTGATTTGACCGCGTCGGGCTTCTCTTTAAAAAAGGGCAGCCCGATTGGTTCTAGACGAGATACCCCAAATTGTTTCCCGTCTAGAGGCTTCCAATCGGACTGCCTTTTATTCAACCCCCTGTTCGTTTGTGAAAACGAACGGAAAGTGAGCTTAGGTGGGTGGCGGCTTCCGTCACAAGCAAATTCTCGAAGGAAATTAGAATCTGCCCTTGGATGGTCTGGTGAAAAAGGGTTACATTGACAAAGATGCCAAAGTGCCGCCGAAAGACTTTCCGTTGCCGTTTGGAGGCTGGAGCCTGTTGAAGCATCTGTTCTTTCTCGGCTATGCCACCGTGGCCTATGTCCTGGCCCTGGCGAACATTGCCTATCTGGTAGGATTCATTGCGGGGATTGGCGTGCCCAAGGGAATCAATGATGGGCCAGTCGGAAGCCTCTGGCATGCTCTCATCGTGGATATCAGCTTGGTCTTCTTGTTTGGGTTGCATCATTCGATCACCGCACGCCGTTCGTTCAAGGCATGGTGGACGCAGTTTATCCCCTCCGAGATCGAGCGCGCTACTTACCTTTACATGACCGCTGCTATCAGTGCATTCATGATTCTGTTCTGGCGGCCGATTCCCATAACACTCTGGCACTTTGACCATCCCTTGGCGGCCAATGTGATCCTGGCCGTTTACCTTGCTGTCTGGGTGCTGATGTTAGGGGCTACGTTTCACTTCGGACATTTCAGTTTCCTTGGACTTCGTCAGGCTTGGGATCGCCTTCGGAGGCAACCGCCAGCGAGAGCCCGCTTCACAGCCCGTTACTTGTATGCGCTCGTGCGACATCCCATCAGTCTGGGATGGATGCTAGCCCCATGGGTCACGCCGCATATGACTGTCGGACTGGCCACATTTGCGATCAGCACCGCCATCTACATCCTCGTGGCAACTTACTTTGAGGAGAGAGACCTGATCGAAGAATTCGGTGAACATTACCAGGACTATCGCAAGAAAGTGCCGCCATTTGTGCCGGGCGTGCATTCACGTGGAAGCAATGACCGCTGATGAATTTCAGACTTGCTGAATAGGATCGCGTCTTCTGCGATGAGGGTACCAAAAGGCCAAACCTAGAGCGCAGAAAGCGGCCATGGCTGTGGAGGGTTCTGGCACGCAGGTCGTCTGGAGATTGTCGACGTGTTCGGTGTCCATTTTTGTTAGGAAGATGGGCACGAGGATCTCTTCTGAATGCCTGTGGCGTACTTGGTGAGGTTGACGAATGACGAGGGGGTGCCCAGTAGCCGATGGTTCTGGCGGCTGCTTATCGGGAGAGTGCTGGTCCTGGAGTTGTGAGGGCGTCAGTCTGGATCGCGGTGCATATTGATAACATTGGGCCGTGGCCGCCTCTAGCCTTCCGTGTGCGCTCTCATTAGCCTCTTAAACTGGTGCCATTCGTTCATAGCCCTGTCTACGGGGAACGAAATGTCGAGATCCAATTCCTATCAAGGGATCTATCACACATTCCGCACCCTGCCCGGCAATTTAGTGGCAATTCAGCTTAGATGGCGTAGTGTTAGCTTGTGTTCTTGTTTGGTGGATTTGGTTTGCTTGTGAAGATTGTTCCTTTTAGGCCAAGCGCGAT